>DATJIZ010000390.1:0-10814 GCA_035492735.1 Gemmatimonadaceae bacterium
GTCACGCTGATCGCCGGCATCGCGGCTTCGCTCATCACGTCCATCTTCGTCGTCCGAACGTTCTACATCATCTGGCTCAACCGCTCGCGCGGCGCCCAGACGTTGAGCATCTAAGGGGCTGACATGCTGCGCATCCTGCACGACACCAAGTACGATTTCATCAAGCACTGGAAGACCGCCGTCATCGGCACGGTCGCGTTCATCGCGCTCGGGCTGGTCCTGCTGGTCGTCCATGCGATCCGCCACAATGGACAGGCGCTGAACCGCAGCGTCGAATTCACCGGCGGCACGGTCATCCAGATCTCGTTCAAGGCACCCACGTCGGTCGACGTCGTTCGCGGCGTGGTCGACCAGGCGGGCTTCAGGGGCGCCGAGGTCACGACCTTCGGAGACGTCAACAACTATCTGATCAAGCTCCCCCCGGCCGAGGGCGCCGCGGCGGCCACGAACGCCGACAGCCTCGGCTCGCACATCGTGGACCTGTTGAAGCAGCGCTTGCCCAACAACCCGGCGCGAAAGGAACAGGCCGAGGCGGTGGGCGCGCGCGTCGGATCGGAGCTGACGACCAAGGCCATCACCGCCATTCTGATCTCGTTCGTCGTCACGCTCATCTATCTCGCGATTCGATTCGAGTGGCGATTCGGCGTGGCGGCGACGATCGCGACGGCACACGACATCCTGACCACACTCGCGTTTCTCGCGATGATGCGGCTCGAGATCTCGCTCACGGTCGTCGCCGCGATCCTCACGGTGATCGGTTACTCACTCAATGACACGATCATCATCTTCGACCGTGTGCGCGAGAACCTGCGCAAGCAGCGCAAGGAGTCGCTCCGCGACGTGCTCAACCGCTCGATCAACGAGACACTACCGCGATCGGTGCTGACTCACGTGACCGTGTTCGCCGCGACGCTCTCGCTGCTGATCTTCGCGGGCGAAGTGATCCGGCCATTCTCCTGGATCATGGCATTCGGCGTCTTCACGGGAACGTTCAGCTCGATCTACGTCGCGAGCCCGATCCTCCTCTGGATCGAGCACAAGTGGCCGCGCAGCACCACCGGCTCTGCCAAGGGGACCGCGCGAGCGATCGCCGAAGGGCGACGGCAGGAGCGTCCAACACCCGTCGGGACCCGCTGACCAACTCGAACCGCCGCCTCGCGCGGCGGTTCGCGCATCCGCTCCGCACCGAACGTGACCGGATTCATCGACAGCCACGCCCATCTCGCCGATCCTGCGTTCGACTCCGATCGCGAGTCGGCGCTGGATCGGCTTCGGCAGGCTGGCGGGCGCGCCGTGATCTGCATTGGCGAGTCCCTCGACGCGGCCGAACGCGGCGCAGCACTCGCCGCCCGTCATCCCACGTTCGTGTTCGCCACCGCCGGCATTCATCCGCACGACGCCGCGTCGTTCGACCCGGCACGCGATGTCGAGGCGATCCGCGATTTGGTCGCCCGCGGCGCGGTGGCCGTCGGGGAGTGCGGGCTCGATTACCACTACGATCATTCGCCCCGTGAGCTGCAGCGACGCGCCTTCGCGGCACAGCTCACGCTGGCCCGGGAATGCGATCGGCCAGTGGTCGTGCACACGCGCGATGCCGAGGACGACACGCGTGCCATGGTGCTCGAGGCGGGAGCGGCCGGCGTGCGCGGCGTCCTCCATTGCTACACCGGCTCGGCGACGCTCGCCGACGCCGCACTTGGCGTGGGCTGGTACGTTTCGTTCAGCGGCATCGTGACGTTCAAGAACTGGCTCAACGACGCGGTGATTCGTCTCGTGCCCGACGATCGACTGCTCGTCGAGTCGGATTCACCATACCTCGCCCCGGTTCCGCACCGCGGCCGACGCAACGAGCCGGCGTGGGTTAGCTTGACCGTCGCGCGGGTGGGCGCGGTGCGAGGCGTCGACCCCGCCGACCTCGCCGCCGGCACGGCGAGCAACGCGGCGCGGCTGTTTGGCTTGTCACTTCATTCGGAGATCCATTCGTGAATGTCGAGATCGTGCATACCGCGAAGGCACCCGCAGCCATCGGCCCTTACTCACAAGGCATCGTCGCCAACGGGTTTCTGTTCACGGCGGGCCAGATCGCGATCGATCCGGCCAACGGCCAGGTCGTCACCGGTGACGTGGCGGCCCAGACCGAGCGCGTGATGTCGAATCTCGGCGCCGTCCTCGCCGAGGCGGGCGCGAGCTGGCGAGACGTGGTCAAGACGACCGTGTATCTGCACGACATGGGTGACTTTCCGGTCGTGAACGAAGTGTACGGTCGCGCCCTTGGCGATGCCCGGCCCGCGCGGTCGACAGTGCAGGTTGCCGCGCTGCCGCGCGGCGTGCTCGTCGAGATCGACGCGATCGTCGCCTTGCCATAGCCCAACGGTCTGCCGCGCGAACGGCTCGCGCGGTGTTCTTCATCATTCTCCATGAGCACAGATTCGAGCGGGACCTCGAGCACGCGCGACGAGCTGTTTCGGCTCACCGCGTTCGCTCGGTGCGCCGGCTGAGCCGCCAAGTTGGGTCCGGGCGACCTGTCGCGCGCGCTGAGTGCACTCCCCGTGCGGTCGGATCCGCGTCTCATCGTGGGACGCGAGACCTTCGACGACGCGGGGGTCTTCGTGCTGTCCGACGATCTCGCACTCGTACAGACGGTCGATTTCTTCGCGCCCATCGTCGACGATCCGTACCTCTTTGGTCAGATCGCGGCCGCGAACGCGCTGTCCGACGTCTACGCGATGGGCGGCGAGCCACTCACGGCGCTGAACATCGTCGGTTTTCCCGCCGGCAAGCTGCCCACCAGCGTGCTCACCGAGATCCTGCGCGGTGGACAGGACAAAGTACACGAGGCGGGTGCGCTGGTGGTGGGTGGCCACAGTATCATCGACGAGGAGCTGAAATTCGGACTGTCGGTCACCGGGCGCGTGCACCCCAAGCGGATCCTCGGCAACGCGCAGGCATCCGTCGGCGACCGCCTCGTACTCACGAAAGCACTCGGAACCGGACTGCTGGCGACGGCCGAAAAGCGACGTGAGCTGGGATCCGATGACGCCGCGGTGCTGTATGCATCGATGTGCGCCTTGAACGCGAACGCGAGTCGCGCCGCGCTGTCGGTCGGCGCGCGGTGCGCCACCGACATCACGGGCTTCGGCCTTCTCGGGCACGCGCTGAACGTTGCCGAAGCGAGCAAGGTCACGCTCGTGCTGCGTGCCGTCGATCTGCCCGAGCTGCCCGGCGCTCGCGATGCATGGAACCGTGGCGTGCGCACCGGCGGTGCGGAGCGGAACCTGGACTTCCTGCAGTCGCGCGTAGCGTGGGGGCAGGCGTCCGATTTCACACGCGCCCTCGCCATCGATCCGCAGACGTCTGGTGGACTGCTCGTCGCCGTGCCGCCGGCGCGAGTCGCGGACTATCTTTCGCTGGTTCACGGCAGCGTCGAGATCGGCGAGGTGGTGGCGCGGCAGTCGTTCGGCCTCGTGCTCGCGTGAGTCAACGGGAGTGGATGGAGCCTGGTGGCTCTCACGGTCTTCAAAACCGTTCGCGACCTGACGACGTCGGGTTGGGTGGGTTCGATTCCCATGCACTCCCGCCATCATTCGCCCGTGTCGGCATTGAGAGCTGTCGAAATGTGGTTCCCTCATAAGCAAACCATCATCATTCTGGCGAGCATCGCCTCGCTCGCTGCCTCGACGGCCCGGGCGCAGCGGGACACGACCGCCACGGCGATCGCACCCGCCGACTCGCTCAAGCCGCCGATCACCCCGCGTCGCGCCTTTCTCTACTCGTTTCTCGCGCCCGGCTACTCCCAGAGCGTGCTCGGACGCCACAAGGCGGCGATGGCCTTCCTGTTCGTCGAGGCGGTCAGCGTCGTCATGATTCGCGAGTCGGCGGCCGACGCCCACGAGGCTCGCCGGATGCTCAACGATACAGTGGTCGTGTCGTACGGACCAAAAGGCGTCCCCGCCGAAACGTCGGGGCCGCGATTCAGCGGAGCCGAGGTGCGAACGCGTGAGGCGCACGTCGAAGATTGGGTCGCCCTGCTCGTCGCCAATCACCTCTTTGCCGGCGCCGACGCATTCGTTGCCGCACACCTCTGGGACGTGCCGGCGCACCTCGGATTCCGGGTCCTGCCCGGTCATGGCGCAGCGATCAGCGCGTCGTTGAGATGGTGATGGGGAGCGCCGCGCCGGTTGGCGTGTTCGATTCGGGAATTGGCGGCTTGACCGTCGTCCATGCCCTGATACGCCAGTTGCCGAATGAGGGCATCATCTACTTTGGCGACACCGCCCGCGTGCCGTACGGGCCCAAAAGCCCCGACACCGTTCGGCGCTACAGCCGCGAGATCGCCGGCTTCCTCCGCGAGCAGGGCGTCAAGAGCATCGTCATCGCGTGCAACACGGCGACCGCGCACGCCCTCACCACGCTGCGCGACGATCTCGACATGCCAGTCGTGGGGGTCGTCGAGCCCGGCGCGCGCGCTGCGGTGGCGGCCACGACCCACGGCCACGTCGGCGTGATCGGTACCGTCGGAACGATCAAGTCGGGCGCCTACGAGCGGGCGATTCGCGCGCTCGACGCCGACATTCGCGTCACGGCCCGCGCATGTCCCTTGTTCGTGCCGCTGGTCGAAGAGGGATGGACCGAGCACGAGGCCGCACGTCTCATCGCGCGCGAGTACCTCGAGCCGATGGTCGAGGCGCGCATCGACACGCTCGTGCTGGGATGCACGCACTATCCGCTGCTCAAGCCGTTGCTGCGGGACGTCCTTGGTCCCGAAGTGCGGCTCATCGATAGCGCGGAAGAGACGGCGGCGGAAACCGCGCGCACGCTCGCTGCGGCAAACCTGTGCGCTCCGCCCGGGTCCGAGGCCGCGTATCGATTCGTCGCGTCCGACGATCCGCTGCAGTTCCTACAACTCGGCCAACGTTTCCTTGGCGGAACGATGGAGGGTGTGGAGATCCGGACCCTCGGCTGACCCCTCCCACCGGCGGAGCGCGACACGATCCTCGGTAATGTGAAGGAACGTCGGAGCGTCGAGCCACGAGCCGGGGTTCCCGTACGCAGTCCCGCGCGGCAATCGCTCGAGCGTTGGCACGTGTGAATGGCCGAGCACGATCAAGTCCAGCGAGCCGTCGGCATCGCCGATTCGCTCGGCTGCGTCGCGCAGGCCCCGTCCTTGGTCTCGCGCGACGTAGGTGCGGCTGGCGTGCGAGCTGCTCGTGGCGATCGGTGTGGCCAGATCCGGGTGCAGCCAACGAAAGCTCCGAATCGCGAGCGAGTTCCGAAGCAGTCGCCGCAACAGCCGATATCGCTTGTCCTCGCGAGGACGAAGCCCGTCGCCATGCTCGATGTGCGTGCGCCAACCCGCGATATCGGTCACCACCGGACCGAAACGGTAATCCACGCCCACATCTTCACGCAGCACCTCGCCGCCCCAGCAGTCGTGATTCCCAGCGATCATCAGCACGGGGACCCCGGCGTCGACGACGTCGGCGAGTGCGGCGACTGCCCGAAAGCCGCGGCGCGGGATGACCGTCCGCCACTCGAACCAGAACTCGAAGAGGTCCCCGTTTACCACCAGCGACCCGGCGTCGTGCGCGACGTGGCGCAGGAACGTCACCACGGCGCGTTCCACGTCGCCACCCGCAAAGCCGAGGTGCGCGTCGGACATGACGTAGCAGGGCGGGGTGAGCACGCGCGAAGTCTACCGATGCCGCCGTCGCTTTACAAACGTCCGAGGGGTGACGATTCTTCGCGTCGTGGCCACCGAATCATCGAGCGCGCGGCCGCAGCCTCCGGCGCCATTGCATCACGACGTCGAATTCCGCGTGCGCTACGCGGAAACCGATCAGATGGGCGTCGTGTACCACACCAACTACCTGGTCTGGTGCGAAGTCGGCCGCACCGATTTCATCCGGCAGCGCGGCATGAGCTACGCCGACATCGAGCGAGCCGGCATTGGCCTCGCAGTATCCGAGCTGTCGGCGCGCTTCCATGCCGCGGCGCGCTACGACGATCTGATTCGCGTGCGGACAACGCTCGCTGACCTACGTTCCCGCGGCATCACCTTTGACTACCTGATCACGAATGCAGCCACCGGGGATCGTCTCGTCACCGCGCGAACCGCGCTCGTTTCCATCGACCGGTCGGGGCGCCTCGTCGCCCTGCCCAACGAGGTTCGGCGCTTGTTCGACGTTTCCTGAATTCCGCCGCGCCGGCCGACTCCTGCTCGCCGCGGCGTCGGTGATCGGGGTCACCGGCTGCACGCCCAAGCTCACGCCATTGTCCGGTGCGCCGGTGCCCGCGGAGCGTTTTCCGCGCACCGCCACCGCACCGGGCCATCGCAAGGTCGTCTTCAACTGGGAGCTCCGCGACCAGGACGTCGATACGCGAGGCGAGGGCGTGGCGCGGATTGCCGCGCCCGACAGCGCGCGCCTCGATTTTTTCCTCGGCGGCGGCTTCGGTGGCGGCGCTGCCGTGCTCATTGAGAATTCTTTGCAGGTTTCCGGGGGCGAGTCGGTGCGCCATCTGGTGCCGCCGCCAACCCTGTTATGGGCTGCTTTAGGACGCGTGGCGTTGCCAAATTTGCCGGATACCGTCATTCGAGTTGAGGGTGGGACGCTCCGCGCCGATATCGGCCGACCCGTCGCGTGGCGGCTCAGCTTTCATGGCGATTCACTCTTTCGCGTCGAACGGGTCGCCGGCGGAAGGGTAGCAGAATGGATCGACCGATCGGATCCGTCGCACGTGCGCTATCGCGACGAGGGAGCTCGACGGTCGCTGCAACTCACGATCACACGATCCGACGAGGTCCCGGAGTTCGATGCGTCGATTTGGCGGATTGATCGTTAGCCTGTCCGTTCTGTGTCTCACCGGCTGCTTCTACAGCTTTGCCGGTGGCGGCTTGCCGCCGAACATCCACACGATGGCCATCAGCACCTTCGATAACCAGACGGCCTCGCCCGATCTGCCGAAGGAGCTGTACGACACCATGCATCGCGAGCTGCAGAAGCGGCTCGGCGTCCGCGATGCGCCGTCCGATCGCGCGGACGCGCTCGTCAAAGGCACGATCTCGGCCTACGAGGCCGACGTCCCGGTCGGCTTCAGCGCGAATCCCCAGCAGGCGGTCTCGGCGCGTCGCCGACTTCAGATCACCATCGACGTGGACATCGTCGATCAATCGAACGGCCGCACGCTGTTCACCAAAAAGGCGCTCCGTGAGGAAGCCGACTACAACGAACGCGCCGAGGCAGAAGGCCGACAGCAGGCGATCGACAAGCTCGTGCAGCAGATCATCGACGGAGTCCAAAGCAATTGGTGACGACGCGCCGGGGAGCCAGTTCACTCGGGTGCCTCGTCACCCTGCTGCTCATCGCCGCGGTGAGCTACTTCGGGCTGAATGTGGCCGAGGTGTATTGGCGTTATTACCAGTTCCGCGACGACATTCACCAGGAAGTCCGATTCGCCCAGCATAGCCGGACCGATTCGATCGGATTCAGGCTGCGCGCGAGTGCCGACTCGCTCGGCTTGCCCGAGGCCGCTGGTCACGTCATCATCCGTCGGACCAGCAATTGGATCTCCATCGAGTCGGACTACTACGAGCCTGTGGAAGTGCCGGGATTCGTGCAGGAGATCCACTTTCATCCGCGGGCTGAGGCCCGGTTTTGAGCCTTTCCGACGACCCGCACGCGAAAATCATGTCGTGGGCACGCGCGCGCTCGTGGCGGCAGGCGCAGCGCGGTGCGGTCGTGTTCACGAACGGCGTCTTCGACCTGCTGCACCACGGACACGTCGACGTGCTGCTCGCAGCGCGACGTGAAGGCGACGCCCTCGTGGTCGGCGTCAACAGCGACGACTCGGTACGCCGCTTGAAGGGTCCACAGCGGCCCGTGCGAACGGCGGCCGAACGGTGCTATGTTCTCGCGGCCTTGCAGATGGTCGACGCCGTCGTCGAGTTCACACAGGACACGCCGCTCGAGCTCATCGCCGAGTTGCGTCCGGATGTGCTGGTGAAAGGCGGCGACTACGCGGAAGCGTCGATCGTTGGCGCGGCCGAGGTGCGCGCCCACGGGGGACGTGTCGTGGTCATCCCGCTCACGCCCGGTCACTCCACTACGTCAACCATCGAAAGACTTCGTGACACCTGACACCGTTGTCCCTCGGTCGACGCGGCGCGACGACGAGATGCGCGCCGTGGTGCTCGAGCGCGGCGTCGCACCGTACGCCGAAGGCTCGTGTCTCGTTTCGTTCGGCAGCACGCGGGTCCTGTGTACCGCATCCGTCGAAGAGGGCGTACCCGGCTGGCGTCGCGGACGGGGCGAAGGTTGGCTCACCGCGGAGTACGCGATGCTTCCGCGAGCGACGCGAACGCGCACCTCGCGCGAACGATCGCAGCTTGGCGGACGGACGCAGGAAATCCAGCGATTGATCGGCCGGAGCATTCGAGCCACGCTCGACGATTTCCGATTTGGTGAGTATACCCTGAAGCTCGACTGCGACGTGCTCGTCGCCGATGGCGGCACGCGAACCGCCTCGATCACCGGTGCGTGCGTGGCCGCGGCCGATGCATTCGCCTGGCTCGTGAACACCGGACGGATCGCCGTATCGCCCCTCAGGCGCCGCGTCGCCGCGGTGAGCGTCGGCGTAGTAGATGGCTCACCGCGGCTCGATCTCGACTATGACGAGGATGTGCGCGCCGCCGTCGACATGAACGTCGTCATGAGCAGTGAAGGGCAGTTCGTCGAGGTGCAGGGGACCGGCGAGCACGGCACGTTCGACCGGCGGGAATTGGACGCGCTGCTCGACCTCGCCATCAAAGGCCTCCACGAGCTCGACGTTGCCCAGGTGCGCGCGCTCGGCGTCTGACGCGAATGCGGTCGAGAGTCCGCGAAGTGCTGCTCGCCACGCGAAGCGAAGGAAAGCTTCGCGAGCTTCGAGCGCTGTTCGCGGCGCGCGGAATCCAGGTGATCGACCTGTCGGACGCCGGGATCGCCGAGTCCGCCGCCGAGGAGTCGCTGGAAGTGCACGACACGTTCGAGGAGAACGCGCTCGCCAAAGCACGGCATTTCTACCGGGTGAGCGGCCGTCCGACGGTCGCTGATGATTCCGGACTCGTTGTCGACGCGCTCGGCGGGCACCCGGGCGTACACAGCAAGCGATGGAGCGGCCGCGACGATCTGCGCGGCATCGCGCTCGACGACGACAACAATCGACTGCTGCTCGATCGGCTTGCCGGTGTCCGCGACAGGCGAGCTTACTACGTGTGCGTAGCGGCATACGTCGATGGCGAACGCGAGCTGACGCGGCGTGGAGAGGTTCGGGGCCGGATCGTCGAGTCGGGGAGCGGCACGCACGGGTTCGGCTACGATCCGTTCTTCTTCTCTGATGAGCTGGGGCGCACGTTCGGCGATGCGACGCGTGAAGAGAAAGAGGTCGTGAGTCATCGCGGTCGCGCATTTCGCGGCCTGCTCGCGGCGCTCGACGACGGCGAAATGCGCTGACGGGTGACGTGCGAGCCCACATGTCGACGCGCCCGTGACTAGTTGATTCTCTTCGCTTTAGCGGATACATTCGAAGGCTCGCGGGGCGTAGCGTAGCCTGGTATCGCGCCTGCTTTGGGAGCAGGAGGTCCCCGGTTCAAATCCGGGCGCCCCGACCTCACGGCACGACGGGCACCATTGTGCGTGAAGCGCCAGTAGCTCAGTTGGATAGAGCAACAGCCTTCTAAGCTGTGGGTCGGGGGTTCGATTCCCTCCTGGCGCGTCTGGTACAGTGATGGTGCATACGCGTGAGTCCGCCTCGGGCCGTTAGCTCAATTGGCAGAGCAAGCGACTCTTAATCGCTAGGTTGTAGGTTCGATTCCTACACGGCCCATGTGGCAGCTAAAGTTGGGGTCGTTGCAGTGCCGCGAGCTCCGGGGGTTGGGGCTCGATGTGAGGGGTTCGAGGGAAGTGCGGGGCCGGAACGGTCAGCGGATTTCGGGGTTGAATCCCGCGCTTCAGATGCTTAACATCAGAACCCGCCGCGAGTCGGCGGGATCGTGGTCGGTGGAATGGCTGCGGTCGAGGTGAGGCCGGCGCGCGTGGTGAATCTGGGCGCCGAGCTGGAGCGCTCAGTGGTGGGGAAAGTTGCTGTTCAGCGTGCCCGTTCAGGCGGCAGAAAATTTGTGATAGCGCTTGACGATGGGTGGCTGGTGCGGTATGATTAAAGGCTGTCGCTGACGCGACGCGAAAAGAGTATAAAGCTGTTTGATAATTGAGTTTGGGAATACGGATGTGCGAGGCGGACTCGGAGATCCGATGCTCGTTCAGGGCGTCGGGGAGAGTTCAGACCTGAACATTTCTGTGATTCGGACACGTTGTCGATCATGCAATTGCGATCGTGCGACAGCGTGAGAGACAGCGGGGTCTGATCGAGCTATGTCAAAAACTCCATTGGAGAGTTTGATCCTGGCTCAGGACGAACGCTGGCGGCGTGCTTAACACATGCAAGTCAAGGGGGTCCGTAGCAATACGGGCAACCGGCGAACGGGTGCGTAACACGTGAGCAACCTGCCGCGCTCTGGGGGATAGCCGGCCCAACGGCCGGGTAATACCGCATACGTTCTTTGGGAGGAGTCTCCCGAAGAAGAAACCTCCGGGGGAGCGCGAGGGGCTCGCGGCCTATCAGCTAGTTGGCGGGGTAACGGCCCACCAAGGCAGTGACGGGTAGCTGGTCTGAGAGGATGGCCAGCCACATTGGGACTGAGAAACGGCCCAGACTCCTACGGGAGGCAGCAGTGGGGAATCTTGCGCAATGGTCGAAAGACTGACGCAGCGACGCCGCGT
>DATJIZ010000391.1:0-8433 GCA_035492735.1 Gemmatimonadaceae bacterium
GCGCCGGCTCGTTTCGCGTGGTCGGCGATGGCATCGATGTCCTGCGCCGTCGTGATCTGTAGCGAAATGCCCTGTCCCTTGATCCGATCCGACCCCTTGGCCCCGTCGTCCTGCGTGAGGAGAATCCGAACGTCCCCGGCACGCATGGACACGGCGAACAGCCTGTCATCACGACGGAACTCGCGATCGACGTCGAAGCCGAGGACGTCTCGATACCAGTCGCGACTCCGGCTGACGTCCGCGGTCGTGAGCGATGCCTGCAGACTCTGCGCGATCAGCGGTGGGTGCGAGCCGACTTCAGGCGACGTATTCGACATGGATAGAGCGGATGGAGGCGCCTACCGCGCCCGTTTCGACCTGGATCGCTTGGACTGCGACACGATGAACTCGTACCCTGACTCGAGCAACTCGCGCAACGCCGGCTGGCTCATGCGGTCGACGCGCGCGAGGACCGACGTGTAGTCCTTGTAATGCGGCGTGACATAATAGATCGACGGCTCCCCGGAGATCCGGTACTCGCGTTCGAGAATGCTCATGCGGACACCGAGTGAGCCTGGCTCGACCTCTTTCTTCCTGGGGAACCAGGCGAACGTCTTGCCGCCGACCTTGAACGCCGGAAACCCGAACGTCGTGCCTTCCTCGACGTCCGGCAGTTTGCCGGCAATGGCGCGCACCCGCGAGAGGCCGTCGCGTTTCATGGTGGAGGAGTCTATGAGTGCCGCATCCGATCAGCGCGCCCCCTGCCGTGCCCGCACGCCATCGACCGCTCCCACGATCATCCGATTGAGCGCCGCGATCGACAACCCACCGGGATCACTCGGCGGAATCGTCGCGAATCCGACGGCCGCCGCCTTCGGATAGCGCTCGAAGACGCGCCGCAGCAGCGTCGCCATCTCCTCGCTCGTCGGACCACCGGGCACCTTGTTCACGTGCATCGACACTTCGCGCGGATCCAGCACGTCCATGTCGATGTGAATGTAGAGCTTGTCGACCTGTGCATTCAGTCGGTCGAGTTGTTTCCACACGGCGGGTGTGATGTGGCGGATGTCGTCGACCGACAATTGCTGGATCTTTGAATGGTCGAGCAGGTCCTGTTCGAGCGGATCCGTGAGGCGAACCGCGCCCATCACGACGTCTTCGTCGCGGAGCGGCGGATCGAGCGTCGCGTCGAGCCGGAGATTCTTGAGCGCTCGTCCGGTCGCGATCGCCACCGGCATGCCGCCCATCGATCCGCTGCGCGTCGTTTCCGGCGTATTGAAATCAGGATGCGCGTCGAGCCAGAGCATGCCGATGCGCAGCACCCTGCCGTCGGGGCCCGAGTGCTGCAAGCCGGCGACCATCCCCGGCATCGACGGACACGTCGCGTACAGCCCGACGGTGAAGTATCCATCGCGTTCGTTCTGTGCGACGATGCTGGCGTAGTCCCCGAGTGCCCAACCGAGCCGTTTCCACGCACCGTACTCGGTGTCCTGCGCGGCGGTCAGCTTCGACTCGACGATACGGACGACGGCGCCCATCCCGGCGAGCAGTTCTTGAATGCCGCCGTTGGCCATCGTGCTCGGTCCAACCGAGGTTCCGGTCGGCGAAAATGGCTGCTTCGCGAGAGCGACGTGGAGGGACTGGGATTCGGCGGACGCCGACAGAAGCGTCGCGAAGAGTGCAGGTAACCAGCGGGAGATGCGTTTCACGACGGGCCCGGCCGGCCGTCCGGCCTCAGTCGCGCCGCCGAGGCGACGATGGCGGCGCGGCGCCCGTCGGATCATCGACGAGCATCTGCTCCTCGAGGAGCGATAGGCAGTACGCCGCCAGACCTTCGGTGTCGTACGTCGCCCTGTCGATCTGCCAGATGAGCGCGTCCGACGGGTCCTCGACCGGCAGAACGTTCAATTCGCGCACGACGACCGCGCCCTCCGGCCGCGGGGGCGAGCCGCGACGTGACGCCACGCCGCGCCACAGAACGATCTGCAGCTCTCCAAGCGCCCCGATGTCGGACCCGTCGGCGAACCAGGAAACGCTCAGGGCCGCCGTCGGCGCCTGGAGGACGCACCCGTTCGGGGTGCGGTGCTGCTCGATGCGAACGGGCTGTCGCGGCGTGCGCGTCGTGGTGCGCTCCGGCGCGAGCACGTCGAGCAGCACCTTCACCGCGCGCTGGACGGCGACCTTCTGCTTGGTGGTGGGCGGCGTGGCGCGTTCGCTACGTGGGGGATGCGAGTTGTCCATGCTTTGAACATAGCGTGTTGGCGCCCGATCGACCTCAGGCGTTTGGGGCCGCGGCGAGCCGCTTCACCAGATCATAGAGGAACTGCTGCGCGTGATAGAACGACTCGACCTTCACGCGTTCATCGCGTCCGTGGAATCGAATGTCCTCTGGATCGTAGAAGATGCCCTGCACGCCATAGGTGAGAATGCCGGCCGCGCGCAGATACATCCCGTCGGTCGCTCCCATCACCATCATCGGCACGACCGGCACGCCCGGCCATACGTCGGACGTCGCCGCGGTCAGCGCGCTCATGAGATCGTTGCGCATCGGTGATGGCGTTCCGCTCCGCGGCGTACCTTCCATCACGATCGCCACCGCCGTGTCATTGACGACGCGCTGGAGCGTCGACGTGACGTAGGCGGCTGGGTCGTCGGGCTGCACGCGGCAGTTCACGTTCGCGACGGCGAGCTGCGGGAGTGCGTTCTTGGCGTGGCCACCTTGGAGCTCCGTCGCGACACACGTCGTGCGCAGCGTCGCGTTCCACGCCGTCGACGCCCGTGCCACGCGGGCCATCGCCGCGGTGTCGCCCGCGGCGACCGCGGCGAGGTCCGCCGCGATCGGCCCCTGCTGGATCTTGGACATCGCGCTGAAATACGCGCGCGTCACGTCATTGGTCTTGAGCGGGAAGCCGAAGTTCGCCAGCCGCTCGAGCGCACCCGCCAGATGATAGATCGCGTTGTCCGGCACCGGCAGCGAGCTGTGGCCGCCCTTGTTGCGCACCTCGAACCGATAGTTGATGACGTACTTCTCACTGAGCTGCACGTCGTTCGAGAGCGGCTTGCCATTCATCGACTCGCCCCACCCACCCTCGTTCAGCGCAAAGTCGGCGTCGATCAACGGCCGCTTGTTCTTGAGCAGCCACTCGACTCCGTTGTACGGGCCGCCCCCTTCTTCGTCGGCCGTGAGCGCGACGATGATGTCGCGGTCGGGGCGGAATCCGTCGTGCTTGTAGCGGATCAGGTTGGCGATCCAGATCGCCGCCTGTGCCTTGTCGTCGCCGGTGCCGCGTCCGTAGAAGTACCCGTCCTTCTCCACGAACGTGAACGGGTCCATGCTCCAATCTTCGCGCTTCGCCTCCACCACGTCGGTGTGCGCCAGGAGTAGAATCGGTCGGCGTCGGCCGGTACCGTGATACCGAACGACGATGTTCGCCTTCTTATCGATCGCGCCGCCGACGAATATGTCGGAATCCGGAAAGCCAGCCGCCTTCAGGCGTCGTGCGACGGCCTCCGCGACCGGGGTCGTGGCGCCGGTCGTGAAGCCCGACTTGATGTCGACCATCTCCTTGTAGATGGAACGGGCGAGCTGGCGGTCGCTCTCCGGCGGCATGGAACGATCCTGCGCGCGCGCCGTCGCGGCGCAGCAGAGAGCGATCAACACGATACGATTGCGCATGGAGTGCACCGTATGGGGAGATTTCACGGAACGGTGCCTCGGCGAACGGGCCGGCGCAAGCGCCCTCTGCGCGCGGCGGCTAGCCGAGCCAACCGCGACGAATCCGCTCCACGGGCACGCTGCTCAAGTACGGCTTGATGTCCAGGATCGGCGTGCCGTCGAGCATGTCCACGCCGCGCACGCGCACCAAGCGCCCTTCGCGGCCGAGCAGCTCGACCACCGTCAGCCCGATCGGATTGGGACGCCTTGGCGAGCGCGTGGCGAAAACTCCGTGCGGGCGATCGCTCGTCGGCGGATGGGCGAACAGATCGTAGCCGTCGGCGCGATCGAACACCCACAGCACGTAGAGGTGCGAGAAGCCTTCGATGTCGGTGAGCCCCGCCTCGAGCGCGGCCCGCACCTCGAGCACGCCTTCGGCCGTGTGCTGCGCGCCGGGCCCCTTGGGGATCTGACTCGTTTGACTGAACGGGCTGTGAACCACGCCGATCGGATCGAACGTGAACGTCTTCGTCATCGCGCCAGGGGGCTCGGCCGCAGCTGAAAGTGAATGACCTTGCTCGTCGTCCCTTTGCCGGTCTCCATGTGGAACGGTGCGCGCGTGCTGACCGTCGCCCACAGGCCGCGACCTTTCCATCCAGCCTTCGCGTCGTCGATCCGGCCATCCATCCATTTGGTGTAGAAGCCGGTCGGATACGGTACGCGCAGGATCACCCACTGGCCGTCCTTGAGGGCGAGCAGCGCCTCGGACGCATTCCCGGTGTTGATCGGCGTGTTCCTGCCGAGCCCCAGCACATCCTGGTGATCGACCCACGTGAAGTAGCTTGCCTCGGCGCTGCCCGACTCCTTCACGTTCGCGAGCTGCGGCAGTGGCTCGGCGTAGAGCGTCCAGCCTTCGGGGCAGTGCTGGCCCGTGGCCGTCGGACCGTTCAGCGGTCCTTTGCACTTGCGGCGGTCGAAGCTCGCCATGTGCCCGCTCGCCAGCGCAACCCACGCCACGCCGTTCCGATCGATGTCCATGCCGCGCGGTGAGAAGCCGCGCTTGGCGGCATCGGGGCTGTTGAACGGAGGCTCATAATACTCTACTAATGCAGTCTCCGGGGGATGTTTGCCTGGGTTCAGCCGGATGATCCCGCCCGGGTAACCGAGCGCCGATCCCCAGACCGAGCCGTCGGGAGCGGGGGCGACGGCGTAGAAGCCGGCATTGATGCGGTGATCCTTCGTCGGATCGACTGGCTGGTTGGGCTCGGTGTACTCGCCGCGCTTGCCGTCGCCGTTCGTGTCCAGGATGAGCGCCGTCCATCCCTGCGACGTCTCTTCGTCGCCCGTCTCGTCGAACAGCTTGGTGTTCAGCCAGCCAATCACCGGGCCGCCGCCGCTCGTCCACAGCGTGCGATTGGAATCCTCGGCGAACATCAAGTGGTGCGTGCCGAAGCAGGTGCTGATGTGGGTGAGCTTCTTCGTCCTGGGATCGTACATCGCGAGCTGACGCCCCGAGCGGTTGAGCGGAAAGAGCTTCGCCGACGGATGCGACGATCCTGCTTTGCAGAACGCCGGATTGTCGGGCGGCCGCACGGCGGAGGTGATCCACACGCGGCCCTTCTCGTCCATCATCGGATTGTGGACGTTGTTCTTGCTCGTCCAGATGGTATCGGTGCCCCAGTACACCGACGGTGCGCCGCGATGCGGGCCGGCGGCCACCGGCGTCGCCGGATCACGCACGGTGAGCGGCACGCGACCGATCGCGTTGTGCACTGGATCGAGCACCGGCAGATAGTCCGAGCTCAGCTCCGTGGATCCATAGATAAGACCGTTTGGGTTCAGGGTCGGATCGCGCCGGTCGGTCGACACCAGGTCGTGCAGGTACGTCCTGGGGTCGGCCCAATCCCATTCGGTGATCACCACGTTGCGCTCGATACCTTGCGGCCGGCGCGGTGCGGTGGCCGGGAGCTCACCGGCCGCGATGCGGTCGGTCCAGTCGGCGAAGAGCTGCAGCGCGCGCGTGTGACCCAGGTTGTCGATGAGCGAGAGCATCTGTGGGCCAGCTTGCCCGGATTGCACGCGGCGCTCCCACGCGGCGGCGCTCGAGCCGAGCTTGCGGTACTCGTCGGGGACGATGCGCGTTCCACGAGTGCCGAGTTGATGACACGCCGTGCAGCCGCCCGACTTGATCGAGCGAATCCAGTCGTCCTGCGACTTGATCCCGGGCGAGATGCCGTTGCCGCTGAGTCCTGTGCCGGGGAATTCGTTCTTTTCTGGCACCCGCAGCATGGACAGCCAGTAGCCGGCCGGATAATACGCGGCCGCAGCGCGGGCGTCGGGCGCCGGCACTGCCTCGAGGTCGAGCGTCTTGCCGGCCGTCGATTTGGATTTCGGTGAATCAACGAGCCCGTAGCCTCGCACCCAGACGTCGTACGTGGCCTTGGGCAGATCGGGGATGAGATAGCGACCCCGATCGTCGGTGACGACGATGCGGACGAACTTCGTGGGCAGCTCGTTCGTCTCGGCGATCACCCATACGCCGGCTTCCGGGCCGTGCGCACCGGTGACGACACCGCCGATGTTGGTGGCGCCGACCTGCGGCCGCCGCGTGCCGCGCGGGAGCGAAGCGGCGGCTAAAGTGACGAGTGCTGCTCCGAGCGCGCCGAGGCGAACGATGGCCGTCCTCGTCATATGACCCCCGTGTGAGTGGGGCGAATGAGGAGCGGCTAATGTACCGGCCGCGCGCGGGGCCAGCCATCCTGCGGCGTCGCCCCGCGCGCTGGTCTCACGGCCTACGGCGCGCCGCCGTGACTGCTCAGCAGGAATCCCACGCGGCTGAGCACTGGCCGTGTAGTCATGGGCCCGCTGTTCGACGATTTCCACGCCGATCCCCGCTTTGGCCGCGCGAGGGCTTCGACTCGGTCTGGCGCGCTGACCTTCCGGGCGGCTGATTATCCGTCCGATATGCCAATCCACGATCGGGACTTTCGACGCGGCTTAGCGCTGGGCCTGTGCTTCGCCGCCGCGACTCGCCTTAACGCGCAGGCGGCTGACAGCACGTCGTTCGCCTGCGATGGCCGCGTCATCACCGCGATCGAGATCGAGGCGCACCCTCCCGCGCTGATCGGGCGCGATCCGTCGGGGCTCCGTCGAGCGATCCAGCACTTCGTGTTTCAATCGGCGACGACGCGCGACGGGGCGATCCGGTCGTTCGTTCTCGCGCGCCCGGAGCAGCGCTGCTCCGACGCCAATCTCGCCGAGCTGGCCCGGGTCGTTCGTGCGCAGCCGTACATCGCGACGGCCACCGTGCGGGCCGAGCCGGACGGCGGCAACGGCGTGCGGCTCATCGTCGAGACGACCGACGACGTTCCGCTGGTCATCGGCGGCGGGTACACGAGCAGCGGCTTGACGAATGTGAAATATGGAAACGCGAACATAGCCGGCACGGGACTCCTCGCCGTCGGCCAATGGCGCCAGGGCAAGGCGTACCGCGACGGACTGGCCCTCACGCTGCGGCAGTTCGGGCTGCTCGACCAGCCGGTGATCGCCACGCTCGATGCGCAGCGCGACCTGCTTGGCGGCCACTTCGCGGCCGGCGTGACGCGGCCGTTCCTGAGCGATCTCGAGCACATCGCGTGGTACGCGGGCGGGTCGCACGAGAATGCATATCGCTCGTTCGTCCGCGCCTCGGAACCGGCGCTGCTGCTTCCGGTGGCGCGTGACGTCTGGTCGGCGGGCACCGTGGCGCGCTTCGCGTGGCGTGGCGCGGGCGTGATGATTGGACCGGTCGCCACGTACGAGCGAGCGCATCCCGCCGCGCGCGGCTTGATCGCCTCGGACAGCGGCTTGGTGCCGGCCGATACGGACGCGCTCGAGAATCGCTACACGCCGTACCGCACGTTCCGCGCGGGCCTCGCCGCCGGGATGCGCTGGTTGAGCTACCTCCACGTCCAGGGATTCGACGCGCTCGTCGGCGAGCAGGACATCGCGCGCGGCTTTCAGGTTGCCGCCACGGCGGAGCGCGGCCTGGGTGTCGGCGGCGCGACCGACCGCTCGTCGCTCGTCTCGCTCGACCTCTACGGCGGCGCCGGCAGCCCGCACTCGTTCTTCGGCGCGGCGCTGCGCGGCGAGGAGCTTCCGTCCGGTGCCGACAGCACGTGGAGCAACGGCGTACTGAGTGGAAGGTCGGCGTGGTACGTGCGCACGTCGCAGCGCAGCACATTCGAGGCGAGCGCCGAGTTTTCGGGCGGATGGCGGGAGCGCCTGCCGCTGCAGTTGTCGCTCGGCAATTCGATCAGCGGGCTTCGCGGCTACAACGGTGCGGCGATCGCCGGCGGACGCCGGCTCGTGATTCGGCTCGAGCAGCGACAGGCGACGCTGGCCACCGGCCGGCTGGCGCAATGGGGGACGGCGTACTTCACCGATATCGGAAAGACGTGGTCGGGCGACGTGCCGTTCGGACAAACGACCGTCGCGCGGGCGAGCGTCGGCGTCGGATTGCTCGCGGCGGTGCCGCCCAAGTCGCGCCAGACGATCCGCGCCGACTTCGCGGTGCCCGTCACCGGCGACGCGCCCAAGCATTGGGTGCTCCGCGTGTACGCGGTGGATGCGACACGATTCTTTTGGCGCGACCCGAGCGATCTGTCGCCGGTGCGTGCCGGCGCGCCCGCGTCGTCGATCTTCGGATGGCCCTGACCGAGCCATGTCGGAGAGACTTCAGATAATTCAGATCACGCTCCAGGCGCTGTCGTCGTTCGCCATCGCCGGCGGGTTGCTCTTCACGGCGGTTCAGGTGTGGC
>DATJIZ010000392.1:0-11474 GCA_035492735.1 Gemmatimonadaceae bacterium
TGTATTATGATCTCGTGAAGTCGTCCGCGATCCGGCTCGCAATGGCGCTCGGTTACGAGCTGCGCGAGCGCGGCGTGACGGCGGTCGCTGTCACACCGGGCTTTCTGCGGTCGGAGCGCATGCTCGCGCTGTTCGGCGTGAGTGAGGCGACGTGGCGCGAGCACGCCGCCCGAGATCCGCATTGGGCGGAGTCGGAAACGCCGCTGTTCGTCGGGCGCTGTATCGCCGCCCTCGCCGCGGATCCCGAGCGCTGGCGCTTGAACGGCAGCGCGCTCGCGTCCTGGGACCTGGCCGAACGGTACGGCGTCGACGACGCCGACGGCCGGCGGCCGCACTGGGGCCGCTACATCGCCGCGCAGACCGACCAGCGCTGGGCCGAGCTCCTGGACCAGGTGCGCGGTCAGTTCGCGCGCGAAGCACCGGCCGCGCAGATCGACGCCGACCGGGCGACGCTCACGCTGCATGTCGGCGGCGTCACGCGTCCGGTGCTGGAACCGGAGCTCTACTATTCCAAGCCGGAGGCGTTGATCGCGGAGCTGCTCGGCCTCTACGAGAAATCGGTCGGCGTCACGTCCTGACGCGAGGCTCGATCACTCGCCGCGCAGCACCACGGCCGGCTCGACGCTTCCGGCGCGCCGCGCCGGAATCCAGCTCGCCGCGATGCTGACGCCGGCAAGCAGCGCGAAGATGGCCGCGTACGTGACGGGATCGTGGCCGCTGACGCCGAACAGGTAGGGCGCCAGCATGCGGCTCGCGGCGAGTGACACCGCGGCGCCGACGCCGATACCGATCGCTACGCCGTTCAGCGTCTGCCGCACGATCATCGACACGACCGATGACGCCGTGGCGCCGAGCGCGACGCGAATACCGACCTCGCGCGTGCGGCGGCTCACGGCGCGCGCCGTCACGCCGAACATGCCGACGGCCGCGAGCACGGCTGCCATGATGCCGAACAGCCCGATCAACGCGGTGCGGAAACGCTCCTCGCCGAACGAGCGATGAATGAGCGACTCGACGTCGTCGACTCCCGTGATCGCGGCGCTCGCGCCGACCTGGTGGACGACGCTCCGGATCGTGGACGCGAGCGACGCGCCGTCGCCCTGCGTGCGCACGATCAGATCCATCACGCCGAGCTGCTGCGCGGCCGGCGTGTAGATCGACGCCTGGTCGTCGGCGGAGAGCCGGCTGAACTTCACGTCGCGTACGACGCCGACGATCTCGCGCCACTCGCCGTGATACTTCACGCGCTTGCCGACGGCGGTCTCGTTGGGGAAGTCGCGCCGCGCCGCCGCTTCGCTGACGATCGCGACGGGAGGCGCGCCCGTACGATCGGTCGCGTCGAAGGCGCGGCCGGCGATCACCGGGATTCCCATCACCGCGAAGTAATTCGGCGCGATCACACGCTGCTGCACCTCGTGCTTCCGCGCGGCGAACTCCGCCTGGCCCTCGCCGGGAAGGAGGACCGGACTGCTGCTCGATCCGCCCGTGAACGGCACGTTGCTGGCCGCCGTCACCGCGGCGACGCGCGGCACGGCGGCGAGTCGGGCGACGGCATCGTCATAGAATGCGCGCAGCTGGACGGTGTCGCGGAACGGATTGGCAAATGACAGGCGTATGGCGAGCAGGTGATCGGCGCGGAATCCGGGATCCACCGCCGAGAGCTTCTGCAAGCTCCGCGAGAAGAGCCCCGCGCCAATGAGCAGTACGACCGACATCGCCAGCTCGGTCGCAATCATCGCACGCTGAAGTCTGCCTCGACCGCGCACGGTCTGGCCCGACCGGAGCAGCGCGGCAGGGCCGGACGCCGAGAGCGTGACTGCCGGTGCCAACCCGAACAGGATCCCCGTTATGGTCGCCGCAATGAGCATCACTCCGAGCACCCGACCATCGACGGCCGCTGTTCGGATTCCGGGGACGTTGGACGGCGCGAGTGCGACGATCGCTTTCGTTCCCCACCACGCCACGAATGTGCCCAGCGCCGCGCCCACGGTGGAGAGCAACAGACTCTCGGTGATCAGTTGGCGGGCGAGCCGGGCGCGCGTTGCCCCGAGTGCCACCCGCGCGCTCATCTCCACGTCGCGCGTCGCTGCCTCGCCCAGCAGCAGCGTGGCGATGTTGACGCACGCTATCAGCAGGAGCAATCCGACCGCGGCGAGCAGCACGAGTAACGGCGCACGCACCGAGCGTGTCTGGTCGCGCACGACATCGCTGATGCGGATGCCGCGGTCGTGGGCCGGGTCGCTCGTGTTCAGCAGGCGGCGTGTTTCGACCGCGGCTTGCTCGAGGGTGACGCCTGGTTTGAGCCGCGCGATCGCGTGAAAGCTGCGATTGTGCTGGCCGACATCGCCGGCTTGCTGGCCGGTGGGGATCCAGAACGGCGCGGGCGGCGTCCCCCGCTCGAGCGTAAAGCCCTCGGGCAGAACGCCGATGATCTGGTACGGCACGTCATCGAATCGGATCGACGTGCCCAGGACGTCGCGGCGCGAGCCGAAGCGCGAGCGCCACGCTTCGAAGCCCAGCATCGTCACGTGCGGCCCGCCCTCCACGTCTTCGCCCGGAAGGAACGTGCGGCCCAGGATCGGCTCGACACCGAGCAGCTCGAGCAACCCGGGACTGAGGCGACCGCCGTTCACCTGCTCCGGACCATCCTGCGCGGCGAGCATCGCGCCGAACCCGGACCACACACCGACGGCGCTGAACGAAGTCTGTCTGGCTCGCCAGGTGACGAAGTCCGTGTAATCGAGCGGCACGCGGTCCCAGCTCGCGGCCAGGATCGGCTGCTTCTTGCGTGTCGAGTCGGTTTGCCAGATGGCAACCAGGCGCCCGGCGTCGCGGTAGGGCAGGGCGCGGAACAGCACGGCGTCCACCACGCTGTATATGGAAGTAGCCGCGCCGATCGACAGTGCGACGGTGCTGATGGCCACGGCCGCGAACAGGCGCCGCCGGCGAAGCGAGCGAAGGGCGAAGCGGAGGTCTAGAATCAGCGATTCCATACCGGTCGTGGGTTGGCGATGCGGATTGGACACAGGAAAACCGCCATGCGTTTGGTCGGCCTGCGACGCCGGTTTGCGATCCTGCCGCAACCGCGGACCTCACATCCCACTTGCCCCGCGCATGCCCTCCAATGCATCCTCCTAAGACTATTTCCGTCTTGGAGATGCACCACATGCAGCCCTCTGCCCGCTCGGCCCCTCAGGGCTCATACTCCCGCTTGACACAGCCGCTGGTCCGCGACAATGGCGTGCTGCGTCCGGCGAGCTGGGATGAAGCACTCGACCGCGCCGCCGATGGCTTCCGCAAGAGCTTGGCGGCGCACGGCAGAACGACGACCGGCATCTTCAGCTGCTCGAAGTCGACCAACGAGGTGAACTTCCTCGCGTCGAAGCTGGCGCGGCAGGTGTTTGGCAACAACAACGTCGACAGCTGTAACCGGACCTGACACGCTCCCTCGGTCGTCGGTCTGACGACCATCCTGGGAGCGGGCGGCTCGACCAGCTCGTACGAGGAAGCCGAGCACACCGACTTCGTCTTCCTGTGGGGATCGAATGCCCGCGAGGCGCATCCGATCTGGTTCCATCATCTGCTCAAGGGAATCCAGAACGGCGCCCAGCTCTACGTCGTCGACCCACGTCGGACGTCGTCGGCGGCATGGGCCGACGTGTGGCTGGGGCTGAACGTCGGCACCGACATCGCGCTCGCCAACGCCATGGCACGCGAGATCATTCACGCCGGGCTCGCGCACCACGAATTCATCCAGCGCGGCACGACGAACTTCCCGGCGTACGCCGCGGCCGTCGAACCGTATACCCTCGAGTTCGCCGCGGAAGTCACCGGGATCCCCGCGGAGATCATAGGACAGGCAGCGCGCGCCTACGCCCGCGCCGACCGCGCGATGATCTGCTGGACGCTCGGCATCACCGAGCACCACAACGCGGTCGACAACGTGCTCGCGCTGATCAACCTGTCGCTACTCACCGGCCACGTCGGCCGCTACGGCTCGGGGTGCAATCCGCTCCGCGGCCAGAACAACGTGCAGGGCGGCGGCGACATGGGCGCGCTGCCCAACAAGCTCCCGGGATTCCAGGACGTCACCACCGAGGCGCATTGCGTCAAGTTCGAGCAGGCCTGGGGCCGCGACATCATCCCGCGCGACGGGTGGAACCTCACCGAGATGATCCACGCCATGGAGACCAGGGAGCTCACGGCGCTCTACGTGATCGGCGAGAACCCGGCGCAATCCGACGCTGATGCATCCCATGTCGTCAAGCTGCTGGAGCATCTCGAGCACCTGGTGGTGCAGGAGATCTTCCTCACGAAGACGGCGCAGCTCGCGGACGTCGTGCTCCCCTGTGCGGCCACGTGGGCCGAAGGCGAAGGGACGGTCACCAACAGTGAGCGCCGGGTGCAGCGCGTGCGCAAGGCGGTCGATCCGCCGGGCGACGCGCGCGACGAGATCTGGATCATGTCCGAGCTCGCGCGTCGCCTGGGCTATGACTGGGGTCAGCCGACGGCGGAAGACGTGTGGAACGAGACACGCGCCCTCTCGCCGCAGCTCGCCGGCATGAGCTATCCGCGATTGGACGCGCTCGGCGGAATCCAGTGGCCGTGTCCGGACGAGTCGCACCCCGGCACCAAGTTTCTGCACGCCCGGTTGTGGGAGGAAGATCCGGCCAAGCGCGGGCGGCTCGCCCCGTTTTCGGTGGTGCACCACGAGGGACCGGTCGAGCAGCCGGACGACGAGTACCCGTTCATCCTCACCACCGGGCGGCGTTTAGAGTCTTTCAATACCGGAGTTCAGAGCGGCGGCTACGGCTCGCCGCTGCACCGCGGCGAGACCGTCGACATGTCGCCGGAAGATGCCGCCCGTCTCGGGGTGTCGGCGGGCGACGCGGTGCGGGTCTCGTCTCGCCGCGGCGCCGTCGAGGCGCCGGTGTACGTGGACCGTGGACTCCGGCCCGGCGTGGTGTTCATGACGCTGCACTTTCCCGACGACGTGGCGACGAACCTGCTCACGATCAATGCCTCGGATCCAAAATCGGGGACCGCTGAATTCAAGGCATGCGCGGTGCGCGTGGAACCCGTGCGTAGGGCGCCCTCGTTCCGGGCGCAACGCGGCGAACCGCTCGCTGCTGCTGGAGACGATTGATGGATCTGCGCCTGCGACACGTTGAGCCGACCGATGACGAGCGTGCCGCGGTCGACGCGCTGCTCGGCGTGCCCGAGTCGGCGTGGGAAGGAGGCGAGCGGGGCGACCGATACGACGCCCACGTCGCACACTCCGGCCGCGCGATGCGCGAGCAGCGACACCTGTTGCTGCCCGCCCTGCGCGCGCTGCAGGAGCGCGTGGGCTGGATCAGCGAGACCGGCGTCGAGTACGTGTGCGCGCGACTCGGTGTCCCGCCGGCCGATGCCTGGGGCGTGGCGACATTCTATGCCCTGCTGTCGACCACACCGCGCGCGCCGCGCGTGCTTCACGTCTGCGACGACATCGTGTGCCGCTGCAACGGTGCCGCCGAGCTGATCGAGGAGTTGGAGCGGACCGTCGGCCCGCCGCACGCCCACGGTCCGAACGGCGATCACACGTCCGTCGATGCGAGCGGCGCGGTCTGGATGCGATCGCCCTGTCTCGGCTTCTGCGATCACGCGCCGGCGGCCTACTATCAGGAGGCCGGCACCGAGACGCGGGAGGAACTGCTTGCCGAGCTGACGGCGGGCGAAGCGCAGGCGATCCTCCGCGGCAAGTCGCGCCGCGAGATGCGGCTCACCGGCGAGTACCGGGTCAGTGCCGAGCCATGGACCGCCGAGATGACGGAGACGCAAACGCTGCGGCTGCCCCAGGACGAGGCACCCAAGCTCGGTCGCGCCGAGCAACCGCTGCTGCACCGCATCGGCGTCGTCGATCCCACGAACATCGCCGCGTATCGGGCGAGCGGCGGCTTCGACGCGCTGCGGCGCGCCATCGAGATCGGCCAGGATGCCGTGATCCGCGAGGTGATCGACTCGAAGCTCATGGGCCGCGGCGGCGCCGCGTTTCCGACCGGTCGCAAGTGGGAAGCGGTCGCGCGACAATCGGCGCGGCCACACTATCTGATCTGCAACGCCGACGAGTCGGAGCCCGGAACGTTCAAGGATCGCGTGCTGCTCGAAGGCGACCCGTTCGCGATCGTCGAAGCGATGACGATCGCGGCCTTCGCCACCGGTTGCGAGCGCGGCTTCGTCTACATTCGCGGCGAATACCCGCTCGCCACAGCGCGCATGCAGCACGCGATCGACGAGGCGCGCACGCACGGCTTCCTTGGCGCGGACATCCTCGGTCGCGGGGTGAAGTTCGACATCGAGATCCGGCGCGGCGCGGGCGCGTACATCTGCGGAGAAGAGACCGCGATCTTCAACTCGATCGAGGGCTATCGCGGCGAGCCTCGAAACAAGCCGCCGTTTCCCGTGCAGGCGGGGCTGTTCGGCCTGCCCACGCTCGTGAACAACGTCGAGACGCTCGCCAGCATTCCATCGATCGTGCTCGACGGCGGCGCGGCGTTCGCGCGCGTCGGCACGGAGCAGTCGACCGGGACGAAGCTCTTCTGCCTGTGCGGCAACGTGGCAAGACCGGGCGTCTACGAGGTGACCTTCGGTCACACGCTGCGCGAGCTGCTCGACGTGGCCGGCGGCATCGCCAACGGACGCTCGCTGCAGACGGTGCTGCTCGGCGGCGCGGCCGGTGTGTTCGTTGGGCCCGGCGACCTCGACATCCCGCTCACCTTCGAGGGCGCGCGTGCCGCCAAGGCGACACTTGGCTCGGGGGTGATCATGGCGTTCGACGACACCGTCGACATGTCCCAGATTCTGCTGCGGATCGCGTCGTTCTTCCGCGATGAGTCGTGCGGACAGTGCGTGCCCTGCCGCGTGGGCACCGTCCGGCAGGAAGAAGCGCTGTACCGTATCGCCAGCGGAAAGCCGCTTGGCGGCGTAGCTCAGGAGATCGCCTTGCTCGACGAAGTCGGCCTGGCGATGAAGGACGCCTCGATCTGCGGCCTCGGGCAAACGGCCTATGCGGCGATCGAGTCGGCGATTCACCGGGTCGGTGTGCTGAACAAGCGTCAAGGAGCGGGAACGTGACGGCGGTGGCGGCAGCGGGACTCGGTCCACTCGTACAGTTGCAGCGTCCGACGATCGCGACGGATGGGAGCCGCCGAACGTCGACGCGAACCGTCGCGCTCACCATCGACGGTCGCGGCGTCTCGGTGCGCGAAGGCACGACGATTCTGTCGGCATGCCGCGAGATCGGGATCGAGATCCCGACGCTCTGCTTCCTGCAAACGCTGCATCCGGTCAACGCCTGCCGCATTTGCGTTGTCGAGGTCGAGGGATCGCGGGTCCTGGTGCCGTCGTGCTCGCGCGCCGCCGAAGAAGGCATGGTGGTGCACACCAACTCGGCTCGCGTGAAGCACAGTCGCAAGCTCGTGCTCGAGTTGCTGGCGTCGTCGGTCGATCTGTCCACGACACCCGACGTCGCGCGCTGGATCGACGAATACGACGCCCGGCCGGGGCGGTTCGGGCCACCGGCACCGCCCGCGCCGGCCGGCACTCGCGACGCATCGATGCCCGGCCACCACGCGCCGCCGAGCAGCGTCTACGCCGCGACGGTCGCCGAGCCGGCCAAGCTCGACAACGATCTATACGTGCGCGACTACGCCAAGTGTATCCTGTGCTACAAGTGTGTCGAGGCGTGCGGACCCGATCATCAGAATACCTTCGCGATCGCCGTGGCGGGGCGGGGATTCGACGCCCACATCTCCACGGAGTTCGCGGTGCCGTTGCCGGATTCGGCCTGCGTGTATTGTGGCAACTGCATCGCCGTGTGTCCGACTGGCGCGCTGATGGCCAAGACGGAATTCGATCGCCGTGCCGAGGGAACGTGGGACGAGTCGGCGATCTCGACGACCGACACGATCTGTCCGTACTGCGGGGTGGGCTGTACCCTCACGCTGCACGTCCAGGACGGCGAGATCCTCAAGGCCACGTCGCCGCTCGAGAACTCGATCACGCAAGGCAATCTCTGCATCAAGGGTCGCTTCGGATGGCGCTTCGTGCAGAATCGCGACGCTGCCGGCAACGGCGACCGGGGCAATGGCCGTCACTGACCATCCGCTCGCCGGGCTTGGCTACGCGAAAGTGTCCGCGGAGCATCCGCTGGTGCGCCTCGTCGGCGAGCAGGCCGAGCGGACCTCGTCGCCGATCGCCGAAGAGACGCCGATCGCGCTCGTGTACAATGGCCGGCCGTACGTCGTGGTCATGGGCACGCCGTCCGACCTCGAGGATCTCGCCGTGGGGTTCAGTGTGACCGAGGGCGTGGTCGACGCGCGCGCCGGCGTGGAGCGCGTCGAGGTCGTGCGCGCGAGCCACGGCATCGAGCTGCAGATCCACATCTCCAACGCCGACGCGTCGCGTCTCGAGGACCGGACGCGCAGCCTGACGGCGCGCACGGGTTGCGGCCTCTGCGGCATCGAGAAGATCGGCGACGTGCTGCGGATGCCGGACGCCGTTGGCCAGTCGCTATCGCTCCCGCGCGAGGCGCTCTGGCGGGCGAGCGCCGAGCTGTCGCGCGCCCAGACGATCAACAACGAGACGAACGCCGTGCACGCCGCCGGATGGGCCACCTCCGACGGCGTGTTGCACATCGTGCGCGAGGACGTCGGCCGGCACAACGCGCTCGACAAAGTGCTCGGCGCACTGGCCCGCGATGGTGTCGAGGCGGCGACGGGCTTCGTCGTCATCACGAGCCGCGCGAGCTACGAGATGGTACAAAAGGCGGCGACGTGCGGCGTCGAGCTCGTCGCGGCGATCTCGCGCCCGACCGGGCTCGCCATCCGCTTTGCCGAATCAGCCGGCGTGACGCTTGTTGGTCTGCTGCGTGGTACCACAGCGAACGTGTACGCCCATCCCGAACGAATTCACCCGCTCTCCGCCGAGGATTGAGTCGTGAGCACTACGATCGTCCCTTCTGATATCGAGATTGCGCAACGCGTCAAGATGCGACCGATCGAAGACGTCGCCGCCGAGCTGGGGCTCGAGCGCGACGAGCTCGATCTGTATGGCAAATACAAGGCGAAGATTCCTCTCGAGGTCGCGCAGCGGCCCGTTCGCGGCCGCCTCGTCGTCGTGACTGCCACCAACCCGACGCCGGCCGGCGAAGGCAAGAGCACCGTGTCGGTGGGCCTCGCCCAGGCGCTGCGCCGCATGGGAACGAAGGTGGCGCTGTGCATCCGCGAGCCGAGCCTCGGCCCGGTGTTCGGCGTCAAGGGCGGCGCGGCGGGCGGCGGCTTCGCGCAGGTGGTGCCGATGGAGGACATCAACCTGCACTTCACCGGCGACTTCCACGCCATCTCCACCGCGCACGCGCTGCTGTCGGCGATGCTCGACAATCATCTCCATCAGGGCAACGCGCTGGGCATCGATCCGCGCCGCATCACCTGGCCGCGCACGATTGACATGAACGACCGCGCGCTGCGCAAGGTCGTGATCGGACTCGGCGGCGCCGGCGACGGCGTGCCGCGCGAGGAACGGTTCGTGATCATCCCGGCAAGCGAGATCATGGCGATCGTCGCGCTGGCGACGAGCCCGCAGGATCTCGAAGAGCGGTTGGCGCGAATCATCGTCGGCTCCACGTACGGCGCGGCCAAGCGTCCCGTGACGGCGGGCGAGCTGCGCGCGACCGGCGCCATGGCGCTGTTGCTCAAGGACGCCATCCGACCCAACCTCGTTCAGACGCTCGAGGGCGGCCCGGCCTTCGTCCACGCGGGTCCGTTCGGCAACATCGCCCACGGGTGCAACAGCATTCTGGCCACTCGGTCGGCGCTCGCGCTCGCCGATCTGGTGATCACCGAGGCGGGCTTCGGTTCGGATCTGGGCGCCGAAAAGTTCTTTGATATCAAATGTCGAATGGGCGGCCTGCAGCCAGAGGCCGCGGTCATCGTCGCCACGGTCCGCTCGCTCAAGATGCACGGCGGCGGCGACAAGAAGAATCTCGGCGTCGAGGATCTGCGCGCGCTGGAGCGCGGGCTGCCGAATCTCGAGAAGCACGTCGAGAACGTGCGGCACTTCGGCGTCCCGAGCGTGATCGCGATCAATCGTCGCAGCTCCGACACCGGCGCCGAACTGCAGATGATCGCCGATTTCGCGTCGCGACTCGGCGTGCCGGTGGCGCTCACCGAGGTGTGGGAGAAGGGCGGCGCCGGTGGCGAGTCGCTCGCCTCGGAGCTGCTGGCGCTGCTCGACAAGAAAGGGGCCGAGTTCCGTCCGCTCTACCCCACGAATCTGCCGATCAAGGAGAAGATCGACATGATCGTGCGGCAGATTTACGGCGGCGAGGGCGCCGACTACGCCCCCGCGGCGGACCGCGCGATCGGGTACCTGGAGTCGATTGGGCTGGGGAACACGCCGGTGTGCATGGCCAAGACGCAGTACTCGCTGAGCGACGACGCCACGAAGCTCGGGCGTCCGCGCGGCTTCAGGATCACCGTGAATGAAGTTCGGCCGGCGGCGGGCGCGGGCTTCGTCGTCGCGCAGTGCGGTGACATCATGACGATGCCGGGCCTTCCGAAGGAGCCGGCAGCCGAGCGAATGGCCCGGCTGCCGAGCGGCGAGATCGTGGGACTGTTCTAGACGTCGAGCGCCGCGCCGAGCATTGCGTGCTCGGCTCGGCGACGGAAGAGATCAGCCGCCATACCAGGCAGCCAGCGCGTCGAAGGCGGCCTTGGGTTCCCACGGCATGTCGGAGTAGCGCCCGCTGCGCGGCGGCGGATTGGTGCTCTGAGCATCCAAGACCTTGACCACGCCGGCGCTCATGCGGTCGAGGTCCTCGCGCGCGCCGCTGCGATGTGGCAAGTCGTAGCGCGCGAAGGTGTACAGGAACGCGCTGTCCACGCCTTCGGACTCGAAGACCTCCAACAGTTCACGCAGATAGGTTGCCTGCTCGGTCTCGTCGCGGACGTAATCGCCCTTCAGCCGCACAGGCCGGCCGTCGGCACCCCACTCGATCTCCGAGAGCCCGCCACTGGGTTGATCGGCGGCGCCGCGATACGTCGCGCATCCGAATTCCGTAATTGCCACGGGCTTGCCGAGCACACGCCCCTGCTCGACGAACGCGCGAATGCCCGCCGCGAACTGCGATGCCATCGCTTTGCTTCGATAGCCGGCGTCGGTCGCGATGATGTCGAACCCCGTCCAGTCGACGCCCTCGTGCAGGAGCGATGCGTAGCTCACCCTTCCACCGAACCGTTCGCGTACGACCGCGACAGCCCGCCGAAGGAACTCCTTCATTTGCGCGCGCACGGCTGGGATGAGTGGTCGCACGCGCAGCGGATCGGCGATCAGCGCGAGTCGTTCCTCGAGGGAGTCGCCGGGAAAGAAGCCGATCGTGAACAAGCTCAACTCCGAACCGGTCAGCATTACCACGTTCGCCCCGCGCCGCCGCAGTC
>DATJIZ010000393.1:0-12481 GCA_035492735.1 Gemmatimonadaceae bacterium
CGGCGCGCGTGGGTGGGAGCCGTTGCTCTACCTGTGCCACACGTCGATGCGTTTTGGACCGGCGTCGCGACGGGACGGACTCGTTGCCATAGCACGGAGACTTCTCGAGCTGGGTGCGAACGCCAACGCGCGATTTCCGTGGATCCATCACGGCGTGCGACGCCCGGCGTTGTGGGGCGCGGTGATGGTGACGCGCCTCCTTCCGCTCGCCGAGGCGTTGCTCGACGCCGGCGCTGATCCCAACGACGGGGTGACCCTGCCGCTCGCCGCGAGCGGAGACGAAACGGAATGGCTCGACCTGTTGCTGGCGTACGGGGCGGACGTGAATCAGCGTTGGGCGACCGACGGATCATCGGCTCTCTACGCCGCGTTGCAGTGGGCCGGCACGCCCGGCGGCGTCCGCTGGCTGCTCGATCACGGCGCCGATCCCGACCCGGTGTTCGCGCCGAATGGCGAAACGCCGCTGCACGTGGTCGCGCGCCGGTGGGACGAGGAGCTCGCGGAGGCACTCGTGCGTCGCGGCGCCGACGTGACGCGCCGTCGCGGCGACGGTCGAACACCGTACGCTGTGGCCGAGCTGAGCGGCAATCGCGGCGTCGCTGCGTGGCTGGAGCGCCACGGCGGAGCGAGCGAGTTGTCGGACGTGGATCGTCTGGTTGCCGCCTGCAGCAGCGGCGATCGAGCGACGGCGCAACGGATGCTTCGCGACCGGCCCGGGCTGCGCGACGAGCTCGGCCCGGAGCACTACAGCGCGTTCTATCGGGCCGCCGAGCGCAACGATGCGGTGGCGCTCGAGCTGATGCTGTCGTGCGGGTTCGACGCGGACCGGGGCGATGACGAGATCGGCAAGACTGCCCTTCACGCCGCGGCAATGGAGGGCTGGGCAGACGCGGTTCGGACTCTCCTCGCCCACGGTGCCTCCGTTTCGGTGCGCGACCGTGAGTTTCACGGCCAGCCGCTCGTCTGGGCGGCGGAAGGTCAGCGGTCGCACGCGGCGGACGACGGCCGCGACTATCGTACCGTGGGCCGACTGCTGCTGGACGCGGGCTCGCCGGTGGACTGGCAGGGCGGCGATGAGCCGTCCGACGAGATCTTCGACATCATCGCGGAGTGGAGGCGCGGCGCCGCGCCTGCGTCGAGCCCACGATGACGTACCTTTCGCGGATTGCATAAACGACGCGCCGAGGCACGTTCGCGTGCCTCGGCGCCGGCGCCATAGGAGTTCTGAAATGAGCACACTCGCCACACGTACCCTTGGCACACAGGGCCTCTCAGTGTCCGCGCTCGGCCTCGGCATCATGTCGATGAGCCACGCCTACGGCACCCGCGAAGACCGCGACGACGCCGAATCCATCGCTACGATCGGCCGCGCGGTCGAGCTGGGTGTCACGTTCTTCGACACGGCCGAGGCGTATGGACCATTCACGAACGAAGAGCTGTTCGCGCGCGCGCTGCGGCAGATCGGAGTGCCGCGCGAGCACCTCGTCATTGCCACCAAGTTCGGCTTCAAGTTCAACGAGAACGGTGTGATCGACGGCGTGGACAGTCGGCCGCAGCACATCCGCGAGGCGGTCGAGGGGTCGCTGCGACGGCTCGGCACCGAGTACATCGATTTGCTGTACCAGCATCGCGTCGATCCCGCAGTGCCGATTGAGGACGTCGTTGGCACGATGGCGGATCTCGTGCGCGCCGGGAAAGTCCGCTTTCTCGGTCTGTCCGAAGCCGGCGAGAGCACCATTCGCCGCGCACACGCGGTCCATCCGATCTCGGCGCTGCAGAGCGAGTACTCGCTCTGGGAGCGGAACCTCGAGCCGCGCATCATCCCGGTGCTGCGCGAGCTCGGCATCGGGCTCGTGCCGTTCGCGCCGCTGGGTCGCGGCTTCCTGACCGGAAGCGTGCGGCGCGCCGAGGAGTACGCCGAAGGCGATTTCCGCAGAGGCGACCCGCGCTATCAGGGAGAGAACTTCGATGCCAACATGCGTGCGGCGTCGACCGTTCGCGCGCTTGCTGAAGCCAAGGGCGTTTCCGCGGGGCAGATCGCGCTCGCCTGGCTGCTGCACAAGGGCGATCACATCGTGCCGATCCCCGGAACCAAGCGAAGGAAATACCTCGAGGAGAATGTCGCCGCGGCGTCCGTCGCATTGAGCGCGAGCGAGATGCGTGACCTCGACGCCGCGCTCGCACCCGAGAGGATCTCGGGAGCCCGATACAACGCCTCCAACCAGGCGCTGATCGACCGTTAGGGATCGGGTCGGCGGCGGGGAAGCGTCAACGTGAACGTTGAGCCGATGCCGAGCGCGCTCTCCACGCGGATATCGCCGCCCATGGCGCGGGCCAGATCGCGACTGATCGCCAAACCCAAACCCGTACCTTCGCGCGTGCTCGTGAGCGAGCGCCCCACTTGCACGAAGGGCTCGAAGATTCGCTCCAACTGATCGGGCGCGATGCCAGTGCCGGTATCGCTCACCGTGATGCGAGCCGTAGCCTCGTCGTCGCCGTCGCATCGAACCGCGACGCGCCCGCCGCGGTCGGTGAACTTCACGGCGTTGGACAGCAGATTCAAGAGAATCTGCTCCGTCTTCACGCGGTCGGCCCAGATGAACTCGTCGGGCGGACAGTTGGCGAGCACGAACTCGATTCCTTTCGCCTTCGCCTGCGGATCGATCAGCTGCGCCACCGACTCGAGGACTTCGGCCAGCCGGACGGCGCCGATGACGTACTCCATCTGGCCGCCATCGATGCGGGAGAAGTTCAGGATGTCGTTGATGACCGCGAGCAGATGCTGTTGGCCGCGGCGAATACGCTCGAGATCGGCGCGTTGCTCGTCGGTGATCGGACCGCGCAAGCCCATCACCAGCAGATCGGTGTAGCCGCCGATGGCGTTGAGCGGCGTGCGGAGCTCGTGCGACATCGAGGCGAGGAACTCACTCTTGGCACGATTCGCGTCGTCGGCGCGTAACCGCGCCTGTTGTTCGGCCTGGTAGAGCTGTGCGCGTTCGAGCGCCTGCCCGCACTGCTGCGCGAACGCTTCGATGAACGCGACGGTGGTCTCGGTGAGGCCCCGACTCGACCGGCGGTGGACGGCGATGGCCCCAACCATGCGCCCCCGACTGCGGATCGGCACGACGACCATTCCCTCGAACCCGGCGAACGGGCGAGCGAGCGCCGGGTACAGCGCGTCGCGCTCCGCCGCCGACCGGCACACGATCGATTGCCCCGTGCGAATCGCCTCGGCCATCGGGTAGTCGTCCGTCCGTCGGAAGCAGCGCAACGTCAGGGACAGGTCGCCGTAGCCTTTTTCGGCCAGGGTACGGACGGAGTCGCCGTCCTGATCGGCGAGTGCAAGTGCCCCGGCGTCGGCGCCGATCGCACGAAAGCCGTCGTCGGCGACGACGCTCGCGATCTCCGGCACCGTGTGCGCGGCGAGCAGCGCCGCGGTGATCGACTGAAGGCGCTCCGTGCGTGTGCGGGCGAGCTCTGCCTCGTGCCGCGCGGCCTCCTCGGCCGCGACGCGTTTTGCGTCCTCGATCGCCTGCCGCTCCGCCGCGCGCCGTTCGGTGAGGTCGCGCGTGACCTTCCCGAAGCCGACGAGCTCTCCCTTGTCGTTGCGCAAGGCGGTGATGACCACATTGGCCCAAAAGCGGGAGCCGTCCTTACGGATGCGCCAGCCCTCGTCCTCGAAGCGACCTTCTCGCCCCGCAACTTCGAGCTCGTAGTCTGGAAAGCCTTCCGCGGCCTTGGACCGTGGATAGAAGATCGAGAAGTGCTTTCCGATGATTTCGTCTTCGGTGTATCCCTTGATTCGCTGAGCGCCTTCGTTCCAGCTGACGACGTAGCCGTTGCGGTCGAGGGCGAAGATCGCGTAGTCGTGGACGCTTTCCACGAGCAGCCGATGCAGTTCGCCGGTCTCTTGGGCCATGCCGCCGAGGGCGCGCTCGGTGACCGCAGAGACTGGATCGAACTGTCCGCCGAGATGGGCCCCGGAGGGGTCGTCGGGGCGCTGGGAAGGTCCCGAAAATTCGGTCATCTGGCCGTGTCCGCTGCACATCCGGGGCCGCTGAGTCGGTCAAAAGGCATGCGGAAGTTTAGCCGCTGAGTGACCTGGGCGCCCCACTCTTCCGGACTCGGCCCGACAGAAGTTCAGGCTTCTCCTTACGCAATCCCGACAGGCCAGGGCGCATACTCGGCCGCGATGATCCAACTTTGCCTGGAGGCCAGGATGTCATGGAGATTGGGAATCGCGGCACCGATGCTCCTGGGTGTGCTCGGATGCGCGACGGCTCGCCCCGCGGCGGCGCCAGTTCCGGCGGCATCCTCGGCGGTACCCGCGCTCTCGCTCGAGTCGATTGCCGGGGACTATACGTTGATTGCGATCGACGGACACCGGCTGCCGTACGCACTGACCGCTCACGGTGACGCGGCCCGAGCCGAGGCGTGGCCGGTTCTCGCGGGAACCCTGGCTCTCAGGCCCAACGGGACGTTCCGCGTCGAAACCACGTACAACAGCAACATGACCGGTGGCGACAAGAGCACCTACCAGTTCAGCGGGACGTGCTTTGGTTCGGAGGGCGAGTTCCGCATGGTGTGGGACGGCGGTGGACAGACCGCGATCGCAGTGCGCGGCGACACGATTCTCGTCAAGAACGAGGGGAACGCCTTCTCGTATCTCCGGCGCTGACGCGCGCGATCGACCCGATTGCTGTTGACGCGGGGACGGACGGCTGAGCCGTCCGTCCCCGCGTCGCTTGCGCGATCGTGAGCGAGTTCTTTCAATTCGAATCGAACCTGACGCGACCCTCGTCGTGGAGCTGCGCATGATCCGCCGTTCGATTCGATTCGCAGTCCTTTCGCTTGCGACCGCTCACATCGCGGCCGCGCAGAACCAGTCCGGCAGAGCGAGTTCGTCGGACGACCCGTACCTCTGGCTCGAGGACCAGCGGGGAGCCCGTGCCCTGACGTGGGTGGCGGCCGAGAACGCCAAGACGACCGCGGTACTGGAGAAGGACCCGCGCTACCCCGCGCTCTATCGCGATGCGCTCGCCGTGGCGCAGGCCAGCGATCGTATCCCGTACGCGCGCTTCGTCGGCGGCCAGCTGTACAACTTCTGGCAGGACAGCGCGCACGTGCGCGGCATTCTTCGCCGCACGACACTGGCGAGCTATCGTACGACCGCGCCGCAATGGACGACGGTGCTCGACCTCGACTCGCTGGCGCGCGCCGAGAAGGCGAACTGGGTGTACCAGGGAATGCAGTGCGCGGCGCCCGCCGAGCGACGCTGTATGATCGGACTGTCGGACGGTGGTGAGGACGCCGTGACCGTGCGCGAGTTCGATCTCGCGACGCGCCGCTTCGTGCCCAATGGTTTCGTGCTGCAACGCGGCAAGCAGCGCCTGGCGTGGGTCGGTGAAGATACGCTCCTCGTTTCACGCGAATGGAACAAAGGTGAGCTGACGGCCTCGGGCTATCCATACATCGTGAAGCGGCTCGTCCGCGGTCAACCGACGTCGAGCGCCGTCGAAATATTCCGCGGAACGGCGAAGGATGGCGGCTACGGGGTGAGCCCCGAAGTGCTCGAGGACGGCACTGGACATCGCATCGTATTGATCGACCGGCCGATCAGCACGTTCGAAACCGAGAAGTACATCGTGCGGGCCGGCGGCGTGGCGAAGCTCGCCATGCCGCTCAAGTCGTCGCCGGTCGCAATGCTCGACGGGCAGGTGATCGTGCAGCTGTCGGAGCCATGGGCCGAAGGGTCGGCGCGCATCGCGTCCGGAGCGCTCGCCTCGTTCGACGCGGCGCACGCCGCCGCCGAGCCGACGCGGCTCTCCCCGGTCGCGGTGTTCGAGCCCGGGCCTCGTGAGTCGGTGGGCGGCGCCGAGGCGACCCGCGATCGGCTCGTCGCAACCATCTATCAGAACGTGCGCGGCCACGTGTTCGTGTTTTCGCGATCGGCGAACGGCGCGTGGACCGAAAAGCAGCTCGCGTTTCCCGAAAACGTCGCGACCGACGTGAGCGCGGCGAACCGGCAGGGCACCGAGGCGTTCGTGAGCGTGACGGGCTTCCTGACGCCCAGCAGCGTGTGGCTCGCCGATGCGAGCACCGGCGCCGTGGCGAGCGTCAAGGCAATCGGGCCGAAGTTCGATGCGTCGCGCGACACGGTGGAACAGCTCGAGGCGACCTCCACGGATGGAACGAAAGTGCCGTACTTCGTGGTCCATCCAAAGACGATGAAGCTCGACGGCACCAACCCCACGATCCTCAACGCGTACGGCGGCTTCGAGATCTCCGAGACTCCCAACTATTCTCCGATGACCGGCAAGCTCTGGCTCGAGCATGGTGGTGTGTTCGCGCTCGCGAACATCCGCGGCGGCGGCGAGTTCGGGCCGGCGTGGCACGAGGCCGGACTCAAGACGCATCGCCAGGTGATCTACGACGATTTCGCCGCCGTTGCACAGGATCTGATCGCGCGCAAGATCACGAGTCCGCGACGGCTCGGGATCATGGGCGGCTCGAACGGGGGCCTGCTCATGGGAGTGGAGATGACCCAGCATCCCGAGCTCTGGAATGCGGTCGACATCCAGGTGCCGCTGCTCGACATGCTGCGCTACGAGCAGATCGACGCGGGCACGTCGTGGGTTGGCGAGTACGGCAGCGTGTCGAATCCGGCGGAGCGCGCGTTCCTGGCCTCGATCTCACCATACCAGAACCTGAAAGCGGGAGTGAAGTACCCCGAGCCGCTGATCTGGACGACGACCAAGGACGATCGAGTCGGTCCGCAGCACGCGCGAAAGTTCGCGGCGAAGATGAGCGCGATGGGCTTGCCGTATCTCTTCTATGAAGTCATGGAAGGCGGGCACGGCGCTGGCGCCAACTTGAAGGAGCGGGCGCACACGTCGGCGCTCGAGTACACCTATTTCACGCGCCAGCTGATGCAATGACCTCGGCGGCGTTCGGCGCCGCCGCCCGAGTCACCGGCAGGGCCACGCGAAACGTGCTGCCTGTCGCGTCGCTGCGCACGAGCGCGATCGTGCCGCCGTGCGACTCGGCGATCCAGCGCGCGATGGCGAGGCCGAGGCCGGCGCCGCCATCGCCGTCGCGGCGCTCGATGCGCGCGCGGTAGAACCGGTCGAACAGCCGCGCCTGCGCTTCCGGCGGAATGCCTGCCCCGGTATCGATGACGTCGAGCGTGTAGTGGCCGTCCTCCGTCGTCGCGTGGAGCTCGACATGGCCGCCCGGCGGCGTGTACTTGATCGCGTTGTCGAGCAGATTCATGACCATGCGCCGAAGCAGCGCTTGATCGCCCACGTAGGGCAGCTCCTCGGCGCCTTCGTAGCGCAACGAGATCGTCTTGGCGGCCGCCAGCGAACGGACCGTCTGCAGGCATTCGCGCGCGAGATCGCCCAGGTACAGCGGTTCGGAAGCCAGCAGCTGTTCGCCGGCATTGGCCCTCGCCAGCAGGAACAGGTCGTCGACGATTCGCTTGAGTCGTCGCGCCTCGTGCCGAATGTTGACGAGCGCCGTGCGCAGCTCGGCAGGCGAGCGCTCGTCGCGCGACAGCGCCAGCTCCGCTTCGCCGCTCATGATCGCAACGGGCGTTCGCAGCTCGTGCGACGCGTCGGCCATGAACTGCCGCTGCTGCTCGAACGCCTGATCCAGACGCGAAAGGAGATCGTTGAACACGGTGGCCAGGCGCCCCAGCTCATCTCGCGCATTCTTGACGGGGAGCCGCTCGTGAAGATTCGCCGCGCCGATCGTCGCCGCGCGCTCCGTCATCACCGCCACGGGGTGGAGGTTCTGGCGGGCGAGCAGCCATCCAGCGCCGATCGCCACGATCAGCAGCACCGGGATGCCCGCCATGAGCGCGATCGCGAAATCGTGCAGGATGCGCTCGCGGGTCTGAAGGCCGTGGGCTGCGCCCAATACGAGCGAGAGCTGGCCGAGCGTGACCGGCCGAACCAGGAGGCGAACGTGCGTGTCCCTGGCCTCGACCGTGTACACGTCCTCGTCCGACTGCGGCGCGTGGAGCATGAGCGAGCGCATGTCGGTGGGCTCGAGGGGAACGCGTGAACGCACGAGCGCGGCGCCGGAGGACGCCGCACGCCGGTTCACGGGAGGCGGGCCGGTCGTATCGTTGCTGAAGTACACGCGTTCAGTGGCCCGATTGAGAATGGCGACCCGCATGTCGCGGAATCGAAAGTGCTGGACGAGGCTCGCGAGGTACTCGTTGGGCGGACGCTGCTGGCTTTCGGCGAGGTTGAGCGCGCTCTCGACCGCGTCGAGCGCCTCATCGAGCGCGTCATCGGTGCTCGCCAGCGAGCTGCGCGCGACGAAGGCGAACCCGGCGATGGCGAACAGCGCCAGCGACAGCGCCAGCGTGGCGCCGAACCAGAGCGCAATGCGCGCGCGAATCGAGGGCTTCCGCATCAGCCGCCTCGGCGGGGCTCGGCCGTACTCGACGACTCGGCACCCAGGCGATAACCGGCGCCTCGATGCGTGTGAATCAGCGGCTCCATGCCCGGTGCGTCGATCTTCTTGCGGAGGCGATTGACGTAGACCTCGATCGCGTTCGAGAACGGGTCGTGGTGCTCGTCCCACACGTGATCGGTGAGCTCGGCGCGACCCACGACGCGTCCCGCGTTGCGCGCGAGGAACTCGAGCAGCGCGTACTCCTTGCTGGTCAGCGGGATCTGCGTGGCCGCGCGCGTGACCGTTTGACTGCGCGTGTCGATCGCCAGATCACCGATTCGCATCTCGCTCGGCAGCAGCTCGGGCATGCGGCGCATGAGGGCGCGCAGCCGCGCGAACAGCTCCTCGAGCTCGAAGGGCTTGGTGAGGTAGTCGTCCGCGCCCGCATCGAGGCCCGCGACCCGGTCACGGACCGCATCGCGGGCGGTCAGCATGAGGATCGGAACGCGCGAGCCTTTGCCGCGAAGCTCGTGCGCGACCGAGAGTCCGCTTTTGCGGGGCAGTGCGACGTCGAGCACGATCGCATCGTACGCATTGACGGCGGCCTGATACAGCGCCTGCTCGCCGTCGTTGGCCACGTCGACCGCATAGCCCTGCTCCCGCAGGCTACGATCGAGCATGTCGGCCATTCTGGCGTCGTCCTCTACCACAAGGATTCGCATACGACGTGGGGAGCGGGCCCATCCACCTGTTAGCTGTCGTTAAGGTAGCGCCGTCTAGACTCCGCGATGCGTTCCGGCGCCACGGCCGCTGCAGCCGCTCGGCATGATACGTCGAGAACGCGCGCAGGGTTCAATCGTTTGGAGGTGCCGTGACCGCTGTCGCCACTGAACTACACCGCGGCGCCGAAATGTCCACGCCGGACATGGCGCCCATTCTTCGGCCGGGCCGCCGCAGCCTGACGGCTCAACACCGAAGCCCGCTGCGCTGGCTCTGGCCGGGGCTCACGCTCGCGATCGGCGCGCTTGCGCTGTTCACGTTGCGGCGCGAGCTGCACGCGTACGGCTACCATCAGATCATGCGTGCCGCGTGGGGACTGCCGGCGCTCCGAGTCTGGACGGCGGTGGGCTTTACGATTCTCGGCTACACGATGCTCGCCGGATACGACGCGCTCGCGCTCGAGTACGTGGGCCGCCCGCTCGGACCGCGACGGACCGTCTTTGCGTCCTTCGTCGCGTACGCTCTGAGCATCAACGTCGGGTTCTCGGCGATCACCGGGGCGTCGATTCGATATCGATTCTGGTCGGCCTGGGGTCTTTCGGCGCCGGAAATCGCCCAGGGCGTCGCGTTCACCACCGTCACATTCTGGCTCGGCGTACTGGCCGTGGGCGGCGCGGCGCTCCTGTTCGGCCCGGCGCCCAACGCGGCGCTTCACGCATTTTCACCGGTAGTCTGGCGGATCGCCGGCGCGGTGCTGCTCGCCGCGGTAGTGGCCTACGTGGTGTGGGCAGCGATGTTCCGGCGCACGATGACCCTGCGCGGCTGGGCGTTCACGGCGCCGCGGCCGGCGCTTGCCATCGTGCAGGTGTTGACCTCGTCGCTCGACTGGATCCTGGCGGGCCTCACGTTGTTCGTGCTGATGCCACGCGTGAGCGGCTTGAGCGCGACGACCTTCGTCGGGTTCTTTCTCGTCGCACAAATCATTGCGGTGGTGAGCCACGTGCCCGGCGGTGTCGGTGTGTTCGAGACGTTGATGCTGCTCATGCTCAAGCCATGGGTCGCGACACCCGACGTGATCGGCGCGCTCGTGGCGTATCGTGCGGTCTACTACCTGCTGCCACTGGCGATCGCGGTCGTCGCGTTCGCATCGCACGAACTGCTCGCCCGGCGCGAACGCGTGGCGCGCATGCTCCGCGTGGCCGGCCGATGGGTACCGGGGGCGGCGCCGTACGTGCTGAGTGTGACGACCTTCGCTGCCGGCGTCGTTCTGCTGATCTCGGGCGCGACGCCGAGCATTCACAGCCGGGTCGTCTCACTGCACCAGGTCCTGCCGCTGCCCGTGCTCGAGTTGTCGCACTTCACGGGCAGCATCGCCGGAATCGCGTTGGTGTTCCTGGCGCGCGGGATCCGTCAGCGGCTCGATGCGGCGTGGCATCTCACGGTGGCGACCCTGTTGATCGGCATCGCCGCCTCGCTACTCAAGGGCCTCGACTACGAAGAGGCGATCCTGCTCGCCATCGTTCTCGCCGCCGTGCTGCCGGCGCGCGACGCCTTCTACCGGCGCGCGGCGCTCACCGCCGAGCCGTTTTCGCCCCGCTGGATCGTCGCTGTGCTGCTCGTCCTTGGCGGTACGCTGTCGATCGGCCTGTTCGCGTTCAAGCACGTCGATTACTCCAACGAGCTGTGGTGGAAGTTCGCCGTGCGCGCGGATGCACCGCGGTTTCTGCGCGCACAGGTCGGCGCCACCGTGTTCGCGATGGCGATTGCGCTGTGGCGCCTCGTTCGCCCGGCGCGCGTGACCGCCCAGCCGGCGAGCGCCGAGCAGCTGGAGCGCATTCTGCCGACGATCCGCCGCACGTCCGAGGCGATGAGCAATCTCGCATTGCTCGGCGACAAGGCGCTGTTCATGGACGAGAGCGGCGACGCCTTCATTATGTACGGCGTGGAAGGCCGGAGCTGGGTGGCGCTGGGTGATCCCGTCGGCTCGCCCGAAGAACGAGAGGATCTTGCCTGGAAGTTCCGCGAGACGGCGTACCGGAGTGGCGGCCGCCCCGTGTTCTACGAGGTGAAGCGCGAGAACTTGCCGCTCTACGTCGACCTCGGGCTCACCCTGCTGAAGTTGGGTGAGCAGGCGCGCGTGCCGCTCGAAGGCTTTTCACTCGACGGGAAGATGCGCGCCAAACTGCGCCAGCCCGTTCGGTTCTGCGAGAAACAGGGCTGCCGCTTTTCGATCGTGCCCGCCGCGCAGGTTCCCGAACTCCTCCCGCAGCTTCGCGTCGTCTCCGACGGGTGGCTTGCCATGAAGCGTACACGGGAAAAGGGATTCTCCCTTGGCCGCTTCGATGAGAAGTACCTCTCGCATTTCCCGCTGGCGGTCGTGCACCGCGGCGATAAGATCATCGCGTTCGCGAACGTGCTCGCGGCCGGCACCAAGGCCGAGCTGTCGATCGACCTGATGCGCCATGTGCCTGATGCGCCCAACGGCATCATGGACTATCTGTTCGTGCAGCTCATGTTCTGGGGAGCGGAGCAGGGGTACCGCTGGTTCAACCTCGGCATGGCGCCCATGTCGGGGTTCGAGCCGCGCGCGCTGGCGCCGGCCTGGGCGCGCATCGGATCGCTCCTGTTCAGCCACGGCGAGCACTTCTACAACTTCCGGGGCCTTCGGCGATACAAGGAAAAATTTCAACCGTTGTGGGAGCCGCGGTACCTGGCGGCGCCGGGTGGGCTGGCGCTGCCTGCCGTGCTGACGAACGTGGCGGCGCTCATCTCCGGCGGATTGGCCGGCGTGATCGCGCGATGACGGTCCCGAGCGTCTCGATGTTCTTTGTGCGTCATCGCCGCACCGCGACGACGACGGTCGTTGCGGCACTGGTTGCCGGAGTCGCGACCATGGCGACGATTGCAACGCCGCTCAGTGCGCAGACAGGAGCGGGCGATAGCACCGCGCTGGCCGGGTTGCCGCTACGCGAGCTACCGGTGACGACGGCGGGCCACCAGCTCGTCTTTTTGATCACGGGCGACGGCGGCTACGCGGCGGGGGATCGCGGAATCGCCGAGGCGTTCGTCGGCCAGGGCATCCCGGTCGTAGTGCTCAATTCCCGGAGCTATCTCAGCCCGAAGAAGACCCCCGACGAGGCAGCCGCCGATGCGGAGCGCATCATGATGCATTACATGGCGGGCTGGCAGCGCGACAGCGTCGTCCTGGTCGGCTACTCGCGCGGCGCCGACATGGCGCCGTTCATCGTCACCCGATTGCCCGATTCGACGCGCAGTCATCTGTCGCTCGTCGCGATGATCGGTCTGGCCGATCACGCGAGCTTCGAGTTCCACTGGTCGGACATCGTGAAGGACG
>DATJIZ010000394.1:0-2314 GCA_035492735.1 Gemmatimonadaceae bacterium
CTCACCACCGAGCAGCGTGACCGGTTGCGACCGATCGCGCGCTACGCGCGCCAGAGCGCTTTCATCGTCGCCGTAGTGTTGGCGGTGGCATCCGCGATGGTGGTGTCCGACCGGCAGCTGTCGCTGCCGGCGGTCCTGCGCGTCCCGCTCGCTGGGGTGTGCGTTGTTCTTGCCGCGTTCTTTCTGCTGCGGGCGATCGTCGGTGGCGACGCCCTGACTCGCGATCTCCGTCACATGAAGGTTCAACCCGCCGAAGGGCCGATCGGGAAACGCCGTGGTGGCTCTACGGGTCGTTCCGGCAGGAAAGCCTACCTGTTCGACGTCGGCGATGGCACCTACCGCGCTGCGTCGCGCAGGTCGTACGACGCGGCGCCGGACGCGGGCATCGTCCGCGTGTACTTTCTGCCGCGCAGCCGGCGGGTGGTCAACCTCGAGCGCCTGCCGGACGTCGCGTTCGCCCCAGGTACAACCCCGAAGGAGATGGTTGCATCGCTCGGCGCCGCGGTTCGTTCGCACAACCGCCGCGAGGCGAACGAGATTCGCGCGAAGATGGCACCGATGGCCGATGCGGTGGCTGCTGCCCGCGCCGGACCGGCGACGCCGCCGCCGTTAGGCAACCGCGACCCGCGTCCGCTCGAGCAGGCCATCATGGGCACATGGCGGAGCCCGATCCTCACCGTGACCTTCGACGCCGATGGCAGTATCTCGGCGACGATGCTTGGCGGAATGCAGCGGCGCGGGCGCTGGTCGGTCAACCGTGCTGGCCGACTGGTCTCGGACGTGACTGGTCACGAGGGCGCGGCCGAGGCGTGGGTCGTCGGCGACGAGCTCACCATTGCGACGGATGGACAGGCGCTGAAATTCACCCGTCAGTGAAGGACGGTGCGCCGTGAGCGTACGCCGCACTGACGACCTCGAGTTCACGCGCGACCGAAGAATCGACGAGGATTGTCGACGGTGATCGCCCGAATCTGCGCATCCGTGACACCGAGTTGCTTGAGATAAGGAATCGTCTTTCGAGTCACGAACAGCATGCCGTCCGGGTTGAGCGTGTCCATCACGTCCATCGCTCCCGTGCCAGCGATCGTGATGCCGAAGTACCAGTCGTTCGATAGAAAGAGCTTGTCGGTGAATCCCGCATCGATCATCTGCTTCACGGTTGCGGCGCGCTGGTGCCACGACGGAAGCCCAGCGGCGGGGGGTCGAAGGCCCTGCGGATTGTGGTCCATGCCGAGCGTGTATCCGCGTCGCGCGAGGCCGGTGAGATAGTCCATGTCGGTCGTCTCGTCGCTGTGACCGAGGCACACCGACGTTGGGCTCAACCCTTCCGCCTCGAAGATCTCGGCCTGCTTCTCACCGATTCGGCCGACGGCATACGTGTGCGTCGTGACGGGAGTGCCCGTCGCCTTGCTCGCTCGGGCGGCGGCGTGGAGCGCCTTCTCGAGAAATGGCGTCACGCCGTCGCGGTCAGTGGCGACTTTGATGACGCCGGGCTTGATGTCGGTGCCGTCGATGCCGTGTTCGATCTCGAGCCTGAAGAAGTCGGCGAGCTCGTCGACGGTGCGCGCGGCCATCGTGAGCGACGGGTTCAACCAGTGTCCGGTGCACGCGACGATCTGCACGCCGGATCGGCGTGACACGTCCTCGAGCAACCGAATGTCGCGGCCGATGTCGGAGGGCGTCACGTCGACGATGGTGTCGACGCCTTCGGCCTTCATCGTCTTGAGCTTGTCGACGACGCGGTCTCTGAATGCCGCGCGGCCGCCGACGAGCGCCGGCCACGTCTCGAGGATTCCGGCCGAGCCGGCGAAGATGTGCTCGTGCGGAAGTGTGAAGCCGAGCTTCGAGGGGTCGATCGGCCCGAGGACCGTTTGCACCGGCCGCGGTGCCTGCGCTGCGCGACTCGCGTGAGAACGCGGCTGCCAGACGTTAGGCGCGAGTGCGATTGCGCTGGCTCCCGCCAGCTGCGTGAGAAACTCGCGTCGAGTCGAGACCTGTCTCATGGCAGCGGTTTTGAGGATCACCGCCAATCTGGTACGCTGGTCGCCTGGGCGTCCAGCCGTGCGAAAACGACGTCGCGCTTCGCTACGTTACAGTGGACGCGATTCCACCACGCAGCTCGCCGAGCTCGGCGGCGTGGACGCTACTTGATTCCGGCTTTGCCGGCATGGCAATGCAGACCCCGAGGTGGCAAGTGATCACGAATCGATCGGCAGGTCTCGGACTGGCGCTAGCAGTCTTCGCGCTCGCTGCGGCGGAGGCCCGTTCCTCAGCGGACCAATTCCCGGTTGGCAGCTACGACTCCGATGCGTAT
>DATJIZ010000395.1:0-4936 GCA_035492735.1 Gemmatimonadaceae bacterium
AGCGCCGCCATTGGCTCGATCCATCAACGTCCTCGACCGGGTCGTGGTCACGGGCAGTGTGACCAGCGCGCCGGCGCGCGAGCTCACCGTGGGTCTCGACGTGCTGAGCGGAGAGAGGCTCCGGCGCGAGAACATCAACACGGTTGCCGATGCGCTCGACGCGTACGTGCCCGGCATGTGGAGCTGGGCGCAATCCCCGGCGAACATGCTCAGCTCGTACGCCAGCATTCGCGGCTCGAGCTCGTTTGGATTGAGCTATCCCAAGATTTACATCGACGGAATCGAGGTCGCGAACCCGCTCCTCCTCAGCCGGTTCAACGCGACGTCGATCGATCGCATCGAGGTGATTCGCGGTCCGCAAGGCTCGGCGCTGTACGGTACCGACGCGATCAGCGGCGTGATCAACATCGTGACGCGGCACGAGGGTACGCCTGACCACGGCACGCACGTCGAGCTGCGGAGCACGGCCGGAATGTCGCAGAGCGCATTTGCGCGTGACGTGCTGGCCCAGGACCACACGCTGACCATTGCCTCGGGATCGAGCACCCGCTCGAGCGATCTTCACGTCGAGGTCGGGAGCATGGGCGCGTTCGTGCCCAACGGCTATAGTCGCGAGCTCCTCGCCAACGGTGCGGCTCGCGTCGTCGGCACGAGCGGAACGCTCAGCGGTACGGCCCGACTCTACGTGGAGCAGGCCGGGGCGGCCAACAGCCTGCTCACAATCGATCGACCCATCATCACGGACGATTCGCTGAGCCAGCCGCAGGCGGCATCCCGATCGCCGCAGTCGGTTAGCGAATACACCCTGGGCACCACCGCCACGCTCTTTGGCAACGAGCGCTGGACGCACACGTTCGTGGCGGGCGTCGACGGCTATCGTCTGGCGAACGTGCAAACGAATTACACGCCGGTGCCCACCGTGCTCGACTCCGCGTTGCGGGCGGCGCAGGGCGGCGCCGATCGCGCGACCATTCGCGCGAGCAGCGTGCTGCATGTCAACGCGGGCGGGCCGACGCGTGCGACGTTCACGTTCTCCGCCGAGCACGCGGCCCTGCGACTGTCCGCGCTCGAAGCTGGCAGACTGCTGTCGGCCGAGCATGAGCCGCACGCGTCGTACATCGAGCACAGTGCCACGAACTGGCAGACCAGCACCGGATTGAGCGCGCAGGTGAACGTCGCGGTGGACGATCTGTTCTTCGCCACGGGCGGCGTGCGTGTCGAACGTGACAGCCGATTGGCCGCCGACGACCAGGTCGCGGCCCTTCCAATGCTCGGCGTTTCGAGCGTGCGCGACTATGGCCCGTTCACGGTCAAACTGCGCGCCGCCTACGGCAAGGGCATTCGGCCCCCCGCGACCGCCACGCGCTGGCAGCTCTGGCAGCCCGGCGCCATCGGACCACGGACCCCGCTCGGCCCGGAGGAGCAGTCGGGCACCGAGCTCGGAATGGATCTCGCGCTGCGACGCGTACTGTCGCTGCAGCTGACGCGATTCGACCAGCGCGCGTCGGGGTTGATTCAACAGGTCGCGGTTGCCGCCGACAGCGGACCGCAAGGGCGGCACATGCTGTACGCCGCCGAGAACGTAGGTCAGATCGCGAACTCGGGTTGGGAGCTCGCTGCCTCGGGAAGCTGGTCGCGACTGTCAGCCACCGGTGCGCTGACCTTCGTCGACAGCCGTGTGACGCGCGTGGCCGCCGGCTACACCGGCGATCTCGTGGCCGGCGATCGGATGCTGCAGGTGCCGGCGCGTACGGCGAGTCTCAATCTGGCCTGGACCGCGCCGGATTGGCACGCCGCGATCACGGGCTCTCGCGCACTCGACTGGATCAACTACGACGAGCTCGCGCTCGCGCAGGCGTGGAGCTCCGATAGCCGGCCGATGCGCGATCTCGTCGGACCGCGGCTGCGCGAGTACTGGCAGCAGTACAACGGCGGCCTTCGACTCCGCGCCACCTTGTCGCGCGACCTCCGGCCCGATCTCTCGTTCGAGATGTCCGCGGACAATCTGCTCAACTACCAGCGCGGCGAGCCAGACAACATCACGATCGTGCCCGGCCGCACGATCATGACCGGAGTTCGCATTAAGTTTTGACCTCGTGGCCGACACGAGGGATTGATGACCGCTTCCGCGACACGCGCGCCGCTCGAGACAACGCCTGATACGGCGCTTCCATTCATCGACCACTGGATCGACGGCGCGCTCGACTCCGGCGACTCCGACCGCGCGGCCATCGTCTACAATCCCGCCGCCGGCACTCCCGCCGCGCGCGTCCGGTTCGCCTCCGTTGCCGACGTCGATCGCGCCGTCGAAGCCGCCGCGCGGGCCTTCGCGACCTGGAGCCGGACTCCACTCGGCAAGCGCGCCGCCGTGCTGTTCAAGTTCCGCGAGCTCGTCGTGGCGCACAGCGAGGAGCTGGCGCGCTGCATCGTGCGCGAACACGGCAAGGTGCTCGCCGACGCACGCGGTGAAGTGCAACGCGGCCTCGAGGTCGTCGAGTTCGCGTGCGGTATCCCGCATCTCATCAAGGGCGAGTTCTCCGAGAACGTCTCGTCGAACGTCGACAGCTACTCGATCCGGCAGCCCCTCGGCGTCGTGGCGGGCATTACGCCGTTCAACTTCCCGGTGATGGTGCCGATGTGGATGTTCCCGATCGCGATCGCGTCGGGCAATGCCTTCGTGCTCAAACCGTCGGAGAAGGACCCGTCGGCCTCGAACATGATCGCCGAGCTGTGGCGCGACGCCGGACTGCCTCCTGGCGTCTTCACCGTCGTCCACGGCGACAAGGTCGCCGTCGACCGGATCCTCGAGCATCCGGGAATTGCCGCGGTGAGCTTCGTGGGCTCGACTCCGGTCGCCCGGCGGATCTACGAGACGGCGACTCGCAATGGCAAACGCGTCCAGGCGCTCGGCGGCGCCAAGAATCACATGGTCGTGCTGCCCGACGCCGACATGGATCTCGCGGCCGACTCGGCGGTGAACGCGGCGTTCGGCTCGGCGGGCGAGCGCTGCATGGCGATCTCGGTCGCGGTGGCGGTCGGCGATGCGGCGGGGCGCCTCGTGCCGATGCTCGCCGAGCGCGTCGCGGCAATTCACGTGGGCGACGGCCTCGACCCGCGCAACGACATGGGACCGCTCGTCACGGGTGAGCACCTGGCGCGCGTTCGCCAGTACGTGAACGAGGGCGTGTCCGACGGCGCCACGCTGGTCGCCGATGGCCGCGCGAGCGGCAACGGCGGCCCGGGCTTCTTTCTGGGACCGTGCGTGTTCGACAACGTGCGTCCGGAGATGAGCATCTATCGCGACGAGATCTTCGGTCCGGTGCTGTCGATCGTGCGCGCGGCGACCTACGAGGAAGCGCTGTCACTCGTCAACGCGAATCCCTACGCGAACGGCGTGGCGATCTTCACGAACGACGGTGGCGCGGCGCGACGGTTCCAGAGCGAGGTACAGGTAGGCATGGTCGGCATCAACGTGCCGATTCCGGTGCCCATGGCGTACTACTCGTTCGGCGGCTGGAAATCGTCGTTGTTCGGCGACGCGCACGTGCACGGCGCGGAGGGCGTCAAGTTCTACACGCGCGGCAAGGTGATCACGGCTCGCTGGCCGGATCCGGGGCTGCGGGGCAAGAATCTCGGGTTTCCGACGACGAGCTGACGCTCGCTACTGCTCCGCTCCAGTTGATCCGCTCGGCGCGGCGCTCGAAGCGTCCGGCGGCTGCTCACTCTCCTGCAGGACCCGCTCGCCGGCCTCGGTGAGCGCGGCGTTCGTCACGGCCGCATACTGTGACTCGCCGTGCACGCCGGCGAGCGGCGTTCCACAGGTGATCAAGCCGCGGCGCTGCATCGCGAGGAGATACTCCACCAGCTCGTCGAACTCGGCACCAGCGGCGGGACCGCGGCCGCTCGGTCGAAACGTGGTCTCGCCGTGCTGGATGCGCCGCAGCAATGTCAGTTGTCGCTCGGCCCAGCGCTCCTCGATCGGCGCGTCGTTGCCGTCGCCGCCGGCCTCGCTGGCCTCGCGTTTCGGCATTCGCTCCCAGCTCACCTCCACGTCGTCGCCCAGCCTGCCGAGCCATCCGGTCCAGATACGCAGCCAGACGACGCCCGTTCCGCCGAACGACTTGTCCTCGACGACGGCGCGGAAGACGAACGCGTTCCTGCTCGAGCGCAGCAGGGTGGGTGGGAACCGCCCGATCCCGACGAACCACGGGATGCGGAGCTCGCGAACGTGATACCTGTTCTCGGCGAGCCACAGTTCCGCGCGATCGCGCGCCGTCTGCCGCCGCCACAGATAGTGACCGATGCCGAACAGGATGACCGCGACGCCGGCGTAAAGCATGTCGAATGTTCGAGGGTGGCTGTCGGATTGGATGGTTTCGAGCCTTCAAACCCTCGGACTGTCGATCGTCGATCTCAGGCCTGCGCGCCGTTCGGCTCCTCGTCCTCGTGCACGATGGTCCGGCGCACGAGCAGCACGCCGCCAGCAAGAATGAGTGCCCACAGTACGATCAACGAACCGCGCAGCACCAGGGCATTCCGGGCCAGCCCGAGCCAGTCGTCCCAATGCGCCGCGACCGTGCCATTCGGCTCGCGTCCGACCGCGATGAGTATCGCGCTCGTCGCCATCTCTGCCGCCACTTCGATCAGGGCAAACGCCGGCGCGCGCCACAGGTACTGCTGGAGCGGATAGTTGGCGAGATGCGCCGTTGCCATCCCGAGCAAGAACAGGGTTCCAATGAGGAACGTCGCACCGATGTAGAGCCAGTTGTTCGAGCCATTCGTGAGAACGACTAGCCGGTAGACGCGCACCAACACGCCCGTGACCAGCGCCATCTCGACGAGCGAATACGAGAAGAGCCGGAAGGCCTTGGGTTCGGAAAGCTTGAGCTCGGCTGTGTGCTTCGGAAAGAAAGTCGGCATGTTGCCCCCTCTCTTA
>DATJIZ010000396.1:0-13249 GCA_035492735.1 Gemmatimonadaceae bacterium
GACGTGGCGATGTGTGACGCCTGCGCGCGCGAGCTGTTCGATCCCGGCGATCGCCGCTTCGGCTACCCGTTCATCACCTGCACGGACTGCGGCCCGCGCTACACCGTCATCGAATCGCTCCCGTACGACCGTGAGCGGACGACGATGCGCGCGTTCACGCAGTGCCCCGACTGCGCGCGCGAGTACCGATCGCCGGGCGATCGGCGTTACCACAGCGAGACCAACAGCTGTCCCAGGTGCGGTCCGCATCTCTGGATCGCTCAGCCCGGCGAGCGAAACGAGGCGGCGCCGCCCGACGCCGACACATCGCATGCGCTGCAACTGGCCGCGGCGCTCTTGCGCGGCGGCGGCATTCTCGCCGTGCGCGGCGTCGGCGGGTTCCACCTCGCCGTGGACGCCACGAACGACGACGCGGTGCGTCGGCTGCGCGAGCGCAAGCGCCGCGATGCCAAGCCACTCGCGGTGATGGTGCGGTCGCTTCGCGACGCGCGCGCGATCGCGGCCGTCGGTCCGTGCGAGGCGGAGCGCCTGCTCCAGCGCGAGCGGCCGATCGTGCTGCTCGACGCCCGCGAGCGAAGCGCGATCGCGCCGTCGGTGGCGCCGGGCCTTGCCACGCTCGGCGTGATGCTCGCCTACTCGCCGCTGCATCACCTGTTGCTCGCCGCGGTCGATCGCGCGCTGGTGATGACGAGCGGGAATCGCAGCGAGGAGCCGATCGCGGCCTCCATTCCCGACGCGATCGAGCGATTGTCCGACATCGCCGACCTGTTCTTGCTGCACGACCGCGAGATCGTGTCCGCCGTCGACGACAGCGTGACCCGGATCGGCGGAGGGGCGCCTGCATTCGTTCGACGCGCGCGTGGCTTTGCGCCGACGTCGATCGGCCTGCCGCGCGCGGCCACGGCGCCCATTCTCGCGGTGGGCGGTCAGCTCAAGAGCACCTTCACGCTCGCCGCGGGGGACGACGCGTTCGTCAGCCCACACCTCGGCGATCTCGACAGCCTCGAGACGCTCCAGCATTTTCGCGCCACGCTGGACCGCTACTCGCGCCTGTTTCGCATCGTACCGCAGGTCGTGGCGCGCGACCTCCATGCCGGCTACTTGAGCTCGCGCATCGCCGACGAGATGGACGTCGCCCAGCGCATCACGGTGCAGCACCATCACGCCCACATCGCCGCCGTGCTCGGCGAACACCAGTATCAGGGGCAGGTGATCGGCGTGTCGTACGACGGCACTGGCGCCGGCGACGATGGAACGGCATGGGGCGCCGAGCTGTTCGTGGCCGATCAGGGTCGCTACGAGCGGGTCGGGCATCTGCGACCTGTGCCGTTGCCGGGCGGCGATCTCGCCGTTCGAACTCCATGGCGCTCGGCGCTAGGCTACTGCTCGCTCGAGTCGGGGCTTGCCGTGATGTTCTCGAGTGCACTCAATCGCGTGCCCGAGGGCGAACGGATGGCCGCCGAACTCCAGATCCGCCGCCGCGTCAACGCGCCACTCGCATCGTCGATGGGACGGTTGTTCGACGCGGCAGCGGCGGTCCTCGGCGTGTGCCGCGTCGCGCGCTTCGAGGGCGACGCCGCGATGCGTCTCGAGGCGCTCGCCGGGACGCGCGCGGCCAAACCGCTTCCCTTCCCGGCGCGCATCAACGACGCGGGGCGGTTGGAGCTCGACCCCGTTCCGCTACTCGTCGCGCTCGCGCTCGGCTTGAGACGGGGAACGCCGTTGGCGGATCTGGCGGCGGCCTTTCACGAGTCGATCGCCGTCGCGACGGCGGCCGTCGTGATGGAACTGTGCACCGAACGCGGCATCACGACGGCGGCCTTGGGCGGCGGCGTGTTCCAGAACGTGCGCTTGATGCAATCGTTGTCGACGCGGCTCGAGGATGCGGGCCTTCGCGTTTTGCGGCCGATCGCGCTCCCCGCCAACGATGGCGGGCTCAGTTACGGACAGGCCGTCGTCGCGGCCGCCGTCTTGGACGCTCACCAGTAACGCCTCACACCGACCAGGAGGCGACAATGTGCTTAGGCATACCCGGCCGCATCATCGACATTCGAACTGATCGCGGTCTGCCGATGGGAACGATCGACTTTGGCGGCGTGCGTCGCGAGGCGTGCCTGGCCTACGTGACCGACGAAGTCGCGCTCGGCGACTACGTCATCGTCCACGTCGGCTTCGCGATCTCGAAAGTCGACGAGCCGGAAGCGAAGCGCACCTTCGAGGTGCTGCGCGAGATGAGCCAGCTCGACGAGCTGCAGTGGATGGCCGACGCCATTCCGGCCACGGAACCGGCCGCCGAGGGCGCGCCATGAAGTACCTCTCCGAATATCGCGACGGCACGATTGGCCGATCGATCGCCGATCGCATCACGCGCACGGCCACGCGCCGCTGGACGCTAATGGAGCTGTGCGGCGGCCAAACGCACACCATCGTGCGGCAAGGCATCGACGCGCTGCTCGAAGGCGCCGTGGAGATGATTCACGGGCCGGGCTGCCCGGTCTGCGTCACACCCCTCGAGCAGATCGATCGGGCCGTGCACCTGGCGTCGCGGCCCGACGTGATCTTCACGTCGTTCGGCGACATGCTCCGCGTGCCAGGCAGCGACTGCGACCTGCTGCGCGTGAAAGCGCGCGGCGGCGACATCCAGATCGTGTACTCGCCGCTCGACGCGGTCACGCTCGCGATCAAGCACCCCGACAAACAGGTCGTATTCTTTGCAGTCGGCTTCGAGACCACGGCGCCGGCCAATGCGATGGCGGTGTGGCGCGCCGCGCAGCTTGGCGTACCGAACTTCAGCATGCTCGTTTCGCACGTGACCGTGCCGCCGGCGATGCTTGCCATTCTCGAGTCTCCCGACAATCGCGTGCAGGGCTTTCTCGCCGCGGGCCACGTCTGCACGGTGATGGGTTGGGAGGAATACGAGCCGATCGCCGCGAAGTACAAGGTGCCGATCGTCGTCACCGGCTTCGAACCGCTCGACCTGCTCGAGGGAATCTGGATGGCGGTGCAGCAGCTCGAGACGGGCGAGGCGTACGTGCAGAACCAGTACGTGCGCTCCGTGCGGCGCGACGGCAACATCCCGGCGCGCGAGCTGGTGTCCAAGGTGTTCCGATTGACCGATCGCAAATGGCGCGGGATCGGCGAGATCCCGGCGAGCGGCCTGGCCTTGCGCGAGGAGTACGCCGACTTCGATGCGGAGCGTCGCTTCTCGCTCGAGGACCTCACGACGAACGAACCGGTCGAATGCCGGTCGGGCGACGTGCTGACCGGGCGCATCAAGCCGTACGAATGTCCGATGTTCGGCACCGCCTGCACGCCGGAGCGTCCGATGGGCGCGCCCATGGTGTCGACCGAAGGCGCCTGTGCCGCGTACTTCAACTATGGGCGAATGCGCGCAAAACCCGCCGCAGTGGCGACGGCCGCGGAGGACAAGGTCACATGAGCGCGACATTTTTCGGCAGCATCAGCTGCGCGCTTCCCAGCACGACGCACGATCGCGTCGTGCTCGGCCACGGTTCGGGTGGAAAGCTCAGCGCGTCATTGGTCAGAGAGCACTTTCTGCCGCACCTCCACAGCCACGCGTTACACCTGCTCGGCGACGGCGCGGTGGTGAGCGCTGGCCACACGAAAGTCGTGCTGTCCACCGACACGTTCGTCGTGAACCCGCTCGAGTTCCCGGGCGGTGACATCGGCGACCTCGCGGTGAACGGCACGGTGAACGATCTGGCGATGATGGGTGCGTTGCCCTGCTATCTCACGGCAGGGTTCATCATCGAGGAAGGCCTCTCCATGGAGCTGCTCGATCGTGTCGTCGCGTCGATGGCGCGCGCCGCGGGCGTCGCTGGCGTGCAGATCGTCGCCGGCGACACCAAGGTCGTGGAGCACGGCAAGGGCGACGGCCTTTTCATCAATACGACCGGCCTGGGCCTGGCGAACTCCGAGTTCCGCCCCGCGCCCAACCGAGCGCGCGCCGGCGATGCGATACTGGTGTCCGGCCCAATCGGCGTGCACGGCATCACGATTCTCTCGACGCGCGAAGGGCTCGGCTTCGAGGCGGACCTGGCGAGCGACACGGCCTGCCTGTACCCGCTCGTCCAGCTCCTTCGCCGTGCGGTGCGGGACGAAGTCTCGGCGCTGCGCGATCCGACCCGCGGCGGCGTCGCGAGCACCCTCAACGAGATCGCCGCCGCATCCGATGTCGGGATCGAGATCGAAGAATCGGAACTCCCGATCCCGGTCGCGGTTGCCGGCGCCTGCGAGATGCTCGGCCTCGATCCGCTGTACGTGGCGAACGAAGGCATCTTCGTGGCCTTCGTGCCGGCGCATCGCGCCGAGCAGGCGCTCGAAGCGATGCGCGCGCATCCGCTCGGGGCCAACGCACGGCGCATCGGACGAGTCGTCGACGATCACCCGGGGCTCGTGGTGATGCGAACGGGACTCGGTGGCACGAGAGTGGTGGACATGCTGCCGGGGGATCAGCTGCCGCGGATTTGTTGACAGCGCGATACGCGCCGTCCGAACGGCAGGTGTGCGGCGACTGACCGCGACGGCTGACGCGCGTCAGCGAACCGCGGCCCGCATTGTCGCCGGCGCGCGCACCGCGACGACGCGAGCGGTGGCGCATTCGACGTTTTCCACGAATACGTGCAGGTCGACGATCACCTTCCGGTCGCCCACCTCGAGCGGTCGCGCCCGCAGCACCAGCTCAGGGCCCAGTGGCGTCGGCCGCAGGAACTCGACGTGGAGCGAGGCGGTGACGAACCGCGGCGTTGGGTCGACGCCGGGCGTACTGCCCGTTGCGACCATCGACGCGCCGGCCGCCGTCGCCATCGCATGGCAGTCGGCGAGCGAGGCGATCAGTCCGCCGTACACGAACCCCGGAAGCGCCATTTGATACGGCTGCGGCTGGAAGCGGGCGACCGCCTCGCCATCGTGCCACGCGCTCTTCACGTGCAGCCCGTGGGTGTTCAGTCGGCCGCAGCCGTAGCAGTGCGAGAAATCGTCGGGATAGAGATCCTGGAGAGCAGTCATCCCTCAACGTTACGCGCGGACCGCCGTCGGCGCACGTCGGTGCGCGAGACCCGCGCCGATGGGCGATCGCGGCAGCGCGCCGGGGGTGCGGCGCAGTAGCGCCGACCCGATGGCCGGGTTGCATTCGGCGGCAGGCAGCAGCGCGCGCAACACGGATTCGGCGGTGGCGCCGGATGCTTCGGCCACGACCAGCGGGTGCAGCGTTCGCTGCGCCGCGCCGGCCGAGCGACGCTCGACGACGACGGCACCGCGATACCGCGATCTCCGGAACACTCGCCGGACGCGTGTGATGTCGATCGCCACGTACCCGCCGCCGGGCAGCTTGCGCACGTAGACTCGTTCAGTCATGGGATCGCGACCGCGTCAGGTACGATGAGGACCGAGCACGGCGCGGCGACCAGCAACGGCTCGGCCACATTCGGCAGAAAGACGCGTACCTGTCCAGGAGCACCTCGATTGGGAACCGCAATGAGATCGGCGCCCGCCTCGTCGGCGAGACGCAGCACGCCGCTGAGCATGTCGCCCGCGATGTCGACACGTTCGAGCAAGCGGCGGTCGCGTTCGTCGCTCGCCATCGCGTCGCCCAGCGCTTCGAGTACGAGCTCCCGCGCCGTGCCTGCGGCGATCAGCTCGGGATGAGGCGTCGCGAAGCGATCCGGCATTGCAATCCACACCGGCGCGTCGCTTGACAGCAATCGAAACGCTGCCCGAATCGTCGGCGCATGGATTTGGCCGTCGGGAAGCGCGATCACGCAGCGCGTCGGTGCTTCGCACCCCGCCTTGGCGGCGAGCAGCGGGACGCCGATCTGGCGCGCGACGCGAGTCACCGTGCGCCCGTCGCAGCGCGCTCCCACGGGATCGAAGTGGCCGATTCCCGTCACCACCATGTCGCAGCCGCCTTCGGCCGCGGCGCGCGAGATGACCGCCGCCGGATCGCCGATCTCGAAGCGAAGCGGCCAGCCGTGGGCGTATTGGCTGAGCTCGCGCCGCTGGCGCCGCACACGGCGCAGCTGCGTCACGGCCGGATCACGCTCGGTGTGCTCACACTCGTCGATGCCGCGATGCGTACCCGACCACGGAAGCGGAACGCGGGGCCGATAAACGGTCTCCATCTCGACGGGAACGCCGCGCCGCTCGGCGATCGCGCGAGCGGCCTCGATTGCCGGCACTGCCGACGCGGTCCCGTCGGTGCCGACGAGGATCCGCCGCGGCCACCCGCCGGCGCGGGCAGCATCGAATCGCGGAAGCATGTGCTCCTCGATGTCGAACCGTCTTGGCAGAGCGCCGAGTGTCGCTGCCGGTGCTATGCGGTCGAGGCTCATCAGCCCACCATCAGCGCGCATCGAAGCCCGTCTCCGGATTGAAGACGTAGGTGCGCGTCTGGAACCTGTGTTCCGCCGCCGCTCGCGCGATGTCGAGCGAGCTCACGACGCCGACGATCCGGTCGCCTTCCGTGACCAGCACGCGGTGAATCGCGTTGAGTCGCATGAGCTCCGCCGCGCTCTCGGCGGATTCGTCCGGCTCGATCGTCGTCAGCGGAGCGCGTGTCATCACTTCGCTCACGTCGTGCTCCTCGAGCGAATTCCACTCCGGCGCCGCGACTTCGGTGAGGCGCTCGCTGACATCGGCACCGGCATCGTCCCAGAGGTCGGAGAAATACGCGCCCGATGCCTCGGCCTCTTGTTCGACCTCGTCGGCAACCGACGGCGCTCCCCACTCGATCCACTCGTCGTGCATCTCGCGCTCGGTCGGCACGCCGGGATTCGTGGCGGCGAACGCCATGAGATCGCTCGCCGTCACGACGCCCACGAGAACGTCGCCGCTCACCACGGGCGCGCCGCTCATATGACGCTGCGTCAGCAGCTCCATCGCTTCGCGAATCGTCGTCTGTGGTCCGACGGTCACGACGTCCGTGCTCATGATGTCTCGCACTCGCAGCATACGTCCTCCCGCTCCGGTTCAGCGTTTCACGGCGGCGGGTTTGCCGCCCGGTGCCGCGCTGCTGGGCGTGGGATGGGCTTCGACGAGCAGCGTATAGTTCGTCGCCAACGCGGCGATCGCGCCGATGGCGACCAATGCCGGCGCCATCACGGTGCCCACGATGCCCGCCGTAAGCGGGATCTCGAGCAGCGTCGTGCCGTCGTCTCCGATCACGATGATGCGCCGCGTGTTGCCCTCGTGGATCAGCTCGCGCACCTTGCCAAGCAGTTCCTCACCGCGCACGCGGATGCGATGCGTGCGAGTCGTGCTCGCTACTTTGTGGACTTCCACGGTCGATGTCGACATGATCGTCGATCCTCGTGTCCTGAGTGTGTATTCCCGCTGGCGTGGGCTAATGACGCGTTGCGACGACGCGTGGCGTCCCGTGCGGGAACCTGGCGACGATCGCTTCCGCAGCCTTGGCGAGCCGCTCGAGATTTCTCTCCGGGCCATCGACCAGCTCGGCTTTTCCCACGCCCCGCCACAGCAGCTTGTTCGTACCTGACGCCACGACGTCGATGATCACGCTGCCCTCGGTGTACTGCACGACAGTCTGCGCCGGCGGCCCGTAGTGTCCCCAACGCGGGTAGAACGGATAGCCGTAATCCCACGTGGTGACGTCGAGCTTTTCGCGGGCGGTCGCGTAGAACGCCACGGCGAAGTCGGCGTTGCGCTCGTCGACCGTGTAGCCGCGATCCATGAACGCTTTGGCGATGCGCTCGCGGAGCGTGCGGTTGGCGATCGAATTACTGATCATCGGATCGTCCTCGCCGGACACGTTGCGTCCATCGCGCCGTGCCGGACCGGGCAGCATCCGGAAGCTGTGCAGAGCGGTCAAACCGGCCTCGGGCGCCGCCATGGTCTGCACTTCGATCGAGCGGCCGCAGGCGGCGCCGACAGCGACCACCGCGGCAACGACCGACAGCTTGGAGATCTTGAGCATTGCGTGATCCTCGTTCAGATCGAGCGCCGGCATGTCGTAGCCGATGCTTCCGGTCTAGAGGATACGGCCGCCGTCATTCACGAGCGTCGGCGAATGCACCTTTTCAGCTAGGGTTTTCTCCCGACCGTGGGCGCCGGATCGTGCGGCTCCGCGGGACGCGCGTCGGCCGGCGCCCCCACCGGTTCGGACGCCGCTTGGGCGAGCATGCGCCGAACGTCGCCGTCCGTGAGCTGCGGGAACCGATCGTACCAGTAGCCGATCGCGTACAGGTCACCCGGCGTGCTGACGCACACCAGCTGATCGACCTCGCGCTCGAGCTCCGACACGACCGACTGCTGCGCCACCGGCGTCGCAAGCACCAGCTTGGCGGGATGCTGCGCCTTGATCACGCTGATCGCGGCGCGCACGGTCGCGCCGGTCGCGATGCCGTCGTCGACGAGCACGACGATGCGGCCGCGGAGCTCCGGCGATGGACGGCCGTCGCGATAGAGAAGTTCGCGCCGGTCGAGCTCGAGCATACGGAAGCGCGTGGCTTCGTCGACGTCCTGCTTCGTGATCCCCAGCGCCATGATCAGCTCGGGGTTGAGCACGCGCACGCCGCCGGTCGCGACCGCGCCCATCGCGAGCTCTTCGCGCCACGGCACGCCGAGCTTGCGCACGTTCAACACGTCGAGCGGCGCATGCAGCGCGCGCGCCACTTCCAGCGCCACCGCCAGCCCGCCGCGCGGAAGCCCGAGCACGATCACGTTCCGGCCGCCGAGGGGCGCGAGCAACGCTCCAAGCTGCCGCCCAGCATCGGCCCGATCTTTGAATCGGTTAGACATATCTAATCCTCCGCATTCAATGTTGCGGAGTCGGGCCTAAGGGACATCGGGAGAAGACCGTACGGCGCACGAGTTTCCCCCGACGCCTGCGCGCTCGGGCAAAACCTATCATTCGACCACGGATCTACGGCGGCGTCGTGTACCCCTTCGGGGACATCCGGCGCGCCGCGCTCGTGGAGGCCACGACCATGTTGACCCAAACGGAACTCACGTCGCTCCTTCGCTCGCTCACGGGCGAGCGTGTGCTGACGGTCTATCTGGACGGAACCGCCGTCGATCCCGCCGTGCAGCGCGCATGGCGCGTGCAACTCGATCACAGCCTCGCCGATCTGAGAACGTGGCTCGCCGACTCGGCGCGCGACGATCGGACGGCGTTCGAGCGCTGCGTCGAGTTGCTTCAGGGGCAGCTCGCCGGCTTCGAGCCAGGCGTGGGCTCGCCGGGCTGGGCCGCCTTCATCACGCGCGAGCGCGTTCACGAGGCGCACCACCTGCCGGTCCCTACGCCGACGCTCGCCGTGTGGAGCACCGGCCCCTGCCTCGCGCCATACATTCGCGCTCTCAAGGAGGACCGCCCCGTCGTCGTCGCCGTCGTCGACGCACGGCAGGCGGAGCTGTATCGATATCGGCTCGGGACACCCGAGCGGGTCGAGACCATGCATGCGCACCATGTCGTGCAGGAGACCGCACACATGGGAACGTCGCCGCGCCAGGGATACCACGTCGGTACGCGCGGATCGACCGGACGAGACGCCGCGCAGCGATCGCTCCTTGCTGGCCGCAATCGGATGATCACACAATCCGCCGCGCGGATCCTGGAACTGGCCGGTACCGACGGCTGGATCGTGCTCGGCGGGATCCGGCGCGTTGTCGCTTCGCTGGCGCCGGAGCTCGAGGCGAGGGCCCCCGGTCGCGTACTCACACTTCCCACACTCGACGTACACGCCTCGACCGATGACGTCGCTCACGCGGCGCGCACGGGCGCCTCGATGTTACGCAGCACCCACGATGCCGGACGAATCGCCGCGATCGCTGATCTGGCTGCCGCCCACGGGCTCGGGGTGACCGGAAGCCTCGATACCAAGTGGGCGCTCGAGCAGAGCGCCGTCCGCGAGCTGTTCCTGACGCACCGGTTCCTGGAGGACCATGGGGCCGATGCGGAAGATGCGGTCCGCGCCGCGCTCGAGCAGGACGCCACCGTCGAGGAAGTGTCGGGCGACGCCGCGGGTGACCTCGATGCCGCGGGCGGGATCGCGGCGGCGCTCCGCTTCCGCCCGGCCCCGAGCGCTATGTTTGCAGGGTGACCCTGCCGGCGAATGCGCTCGAGGTCGAACATCTCTCAGTCGAGATGGGCGAGGTAGAGGTCGTTCGCGATCTCTCATTCTCCGTCCCTAAAGGCACGTCGCTGGCCGTGATCGGGCCGAACGGCTCGGGCAAGACCGTGCTGTTCCGCGCGCTGATCGGCGCGGTGCCGCACACCGGAACCGTCCGCTGGGCCGAGGGCACCCGGCTCGGCTATGTGCCCCAGCGGCTCGACCTCGATCGCACGCTGCCGGTCACTGGCGAGGATCTGCTGATGGCGCGCGCTCGGCTCTCGTCAGCGACGCGCGGCGACATCGAGCGCGTGCTCACGCGCGTCGGGCTCGCTCCGGCGATCCTGGAGAAGGCGATCGGGACCTTCTCCGGCGGGCAGTTTCAGCGTCTCCTGCTGGCCTTTGCGCTGCTCGGCGACCCGACCGTGCTACTGCTCGACGAGCCGACGGCCGGCATCGACGAACCGGGCCAGGAGCGGGTCACCGAAAGCGTTCGGCGCCTCCAGGAGGAGGGGGTCACCGTGCTCATGATCTCGCACGAGCTGAACGTCGTGGTTCGATTCGCCACCAACGTGTTGTGCCTGTCGCGCGAGCACACGTACTACGGAGTGCCGCGGCAGGTGCTGACACCCGAGCTCCTGGCGCGGGTGTACGGCGAGCCCGTCGCACTGTACGTCCATGATGATTCCCCCGGGTAGCGCCCTCGCGCTGTCCGGCTCGATGGCCGTGGCCGCGGGACTCGTGGGCGCCTTCGCGCTGATGCGCCGGATGACGCTGGCCGGGGATGCGCTCTCGCACGTGGCGCTGCCGGGCATCGGGGTGGCGATCATTATCGGCATCAATCCGCTCGCCGGCGCGCTGGTGGCGCTGATTGGCGGCGCCGTGCTGATCTGGGCGCTGGAGCGCCGCACGCGCGTATCTACGGAAGCAGTGATCGGCGTGGTGTTCTCCGCCGCGCTCGCCGTCGGCGCGTTGCTCGCGACCGGCGAACAGCTCATCGACGCTCTGTTCGGCGCACCGCGAACGCTGAGTAGCTGGGAGCTGGCCGTCGGGCTGACCGGTGCCCTCGCCGTCATCGTCTTCATCCTGGTCGCGCGCGATCGACTCGTGCTGCTCTTTCTGTCGTCCGACGTGGCGCGCACGGTCGGCATCGACGTGCAGCGACTCGGCCTGCTCTACCTGCTCGCCTTCGCGTTGACGGTCGCGCTCGGCCTGCGCTTCCTGGGCGCCCTGCTCATGGGATCGCTCATCATCATCCCGGCATCCACGGCGCGGCAGCTCGCCCGCAATCTGAACCAGATGCTCGGCTGGTCGGTCGGCGTCGCGCTGCTCGCCACGCTGCTCGGGACGTGGCTCGCCGCGTCAACGCGCCGGGAAACGGGACCACTGATCGTCATCGTGGCCGCGCTGTGCTTCACCGTCGCGCTGGTGGTTCGGCGGCGTTAGCTCGCGCCCGCTCGAGCAGCAGTCGCTCCTCGGCGCTCGCCACGTTGCGCCGCGTCTGGTCGATCGCGTCCACGTTCACCGACACCGAGTCGATCCCCCACTCTACCAGACGCCCGGCGTACTCCGGATGCACCGACGGAGCCTGGCCGCAGATCGAGCAGGTGACGCCGAGTCGCCGGCAGGCGAGAATGATCGAGTGGATCGCGTCGAGCACGGCCGGATCGCGCTCGTCGTACGCGGCGCCGAACAGCGCGCTGTCGCGGTCGACGCCGAGCATGAGCTGGGTGAGGTCGTTCGAGCCGATCGACACGCCGGTGATCCCCATGTCGACGTACGTCGGCAGCCAATGCACGACCGAGGGCACCTCGGCCATGATCCAGCGCTCGAGGTGTGCGTCGCCGCGGAGCGGACTCGCCTCGATCAGCTGCATGCACGCTTCGAGCTCGTGCCCCGTGCGCACGAACGGGATCATGATGTGCAGATTTTCGAGCTCACGCCGCACGTCGGCGATGGCGCGCAGCTCGAGCGCGAAGAGATCGGGTTCGTGCGTGTACCGGAAGCATCCGCGGTAACCGATCATCGGATTTGCTTCCTCCGGCTCGAACGACGCGCCGCCCTGCAGATTACGGAACTCGTTGGAGCGGAAGTCCATCGTCCGATAGATCACCGGCCGCGGGTTGAATGCCTGGGCGAACGTGCGCAGACCCTGCGCCATGCGCTGGACGAACTCGTCGGCACTGTGCTGCGCGAGGAAGGCGCGCGGATGCATGTGCTCGAGCGCCTGGAGCATCATGAATTCGGCGCGCAGGAGCCCCACCCCGTCCACGTCGCGCGCCGCAACCTCCACGGCGCGATCCGGCTCGGCGAGGTTCACGTAGACGCGCGTTGCCGTGACGATCCGCGATGCCGCTGCCGTTGCGGCCGGCGCCGCGGCCGCCACGGACGTGGGCTGATGCGGCACCGCCTCTCCCGCGACCACCGTCCCCGCGCGGCCGTCGACGGTCACGATCATTCCTGTGGTCAGCACGCGTGTGGCGTCGCGCGCGCCGACGACGCACGGCACACCCAGCTCGCGCGCGACGATCGCTGCATGCGACGTCATGCCGCCCGCGTCGGTGACGATCGCGGCCGCTCGACGCATGATCGGTACCCAGTCCGGCGAGGTCATGCGCGTCACGAGCACGTCGCCGCGTTCCATCGATGCCTCGTCGTCGGGCGATGCGAGCACGCGTACGGAGCCCGACGCCACTCCCGGGCTCGCGCCGAGTCCGTGCACGAGCGGCCGCGTTCCATCCGTCGATGCGGGCGCGCGATTGCCCGACCCGAGCGTCGTGATCGGCCGGCTCTGCGTCAGATAGATTTCGCCGTCTTCGATCGCAAACTCGAGGTCCTGCGGGCTGCCATAGTGCTGCTCGGCGCGACGTGCGAGCGCGCCGAGTGTCTTCAGCTCGTCAGCAGTGAGCACGGGCGCCGCGGCGCGCGCGTCGCCAGTCAGATCGAAACGCTTCGTCGTTTTGGTTGCGTCGTCCCAGGCGAGCAGAAACTCCTTCTCGGCGATGCTCGTCGACAGCACCGCGAGCGACGACTTGTCGAGCACGTGTCGATCGGGCGTCACCGCACCCTGAACCACCGACTCGCCGAGTCCCCACGCCGCCTCGATCACCATCTTCGTCGAGTCGCGAGTGGCCGGGTCGGTGGTGAACATCACGCCGGACTTC
>DATJIZ010000397.1:0-7574 GCA_035492735.1 Gemmatimonadaceae bacterium
GAGCCTCAACATCGACATCTCGAAAATGCAGAAGACGGCGTCCGGCGTGTACTTCAAGGACCAGAAGACCGGCGACGGCGACTCGTTGTCGACGCAGGGAAGCGTCACGGTGAGCTATTTGATCTTTCTGAAGAATGCCGCCCTGGTCACGCAGCAGGTCAATCTCACCGAGAACCTGACCGCCGAGCCCCAGGGGTTTCGCGATGGCGTCGCGGGCATGCGGGTCGGCGGCGAGCGGATCCTCGTGGTCCCCTCGGCGCTGGCGTTCGGTCCGCGCAACGACGTTCCCGGCATACCGCCGAACTCCACGCTCGTCTACGACGTGATCCTCGGGTTCATTCCCTAGACAAGCAACGGTTCGGAGCGCGATGCGGAGGAGGATCTCAGCGAGATCCTCCTCCGCATCGTAGTTTATGCGACACCTTCGCATTCACTGCGTTCATTCGCATTCATTCGGCATCGCAACTCCGACCTCTCCACATGCGCCAACTGCTCTCCGTCGCTGCAATGGCGGCAACGATCGGCGTGGCTCCGCTCGCCGCCCAGACCTTTCCGACGAACGATCCCGTCATCAAGCGGATCTGGACACTCGGCACGGACAGCTCGCATACCTACCAGTTGTCGCAGGTGCTGTTCGATTCGCTCGGACCGCGCTTGATGGGTGCTCCAAACCTGAAGGCCGCCCAGGACTGGCTCGTCAAGACGTACACGTCGTGGGGAATCGACGCCAAGAACGAGCAGTACGGCACTTGGCGCGGCTGGCGCCGCGGCTACTCGCACATCGACCTGGTCGAGCCGCGCGTGCGCAGCCTCGAAGGGACGATGGTCGGCTACAGCCCCGGGACCGACGGCAAGGATGTCGTCGCATCCACGGTCATCCTGCCGCGCTTCGCCGACAGCAACGCCTTCGTGCGCTGGCTGCCGCAGGCCAGGGGGAAGCTCGTGCTCGTGTCGGCGCCGATGCCAACCTGCCGACCCCCGGAAGATTGGGCGGAGAATGCCACGCCGGCGTCGCAGCTTCGAATGGATTCGCTCGCTGCCTCCACCCAGGCCGAGTGGTCTGCGGCCCGCGGCCCCAATGTGCCGCCCGGCGCCGGAGGGGTACGCGGCACCGGCTATTCACTCGCACTCGGTGGCGGAACGCTCGGCATGCGGCTCGAGCAGGCCGGCGTCGCCGGCGTAATCACGTCGCGGCCCAAGCTGTCCTTCCGAATTCCGAATCCCAACGCGCAGGGTGGTCGCGGCGGGCGGGGCGGGTTCGGCGGCGGGCCAAACGGCACGGGCGGCTGGGGCACGATGGAGATCTTCGAGACCTACAACACCAAAGCGCCGACGATCGCGCTGAGCTGTGAGGATTATGGTCTCGTCTTTCGTCTCACCGAGAACCGTCAGAATCCCAGGCTCAGGCTCAACCTCGACGCGCAGTTGCTCGGCGAGCAGCCGGTCTTCAACACGGTCGCGCGCATTCCCGGCACCGAGAAGCCCAACGAGTACGTGATGCTCTCGGCGCACTTCGACTCGTGGGACGGCTCGTCCGGTGCCACCGACAACGGCACGGGCACCATCACGATGCTCGAGGCGATGAGAATTCTCAAACAGGCGTATCCCAGGCCCAAGCGCACGATTCTGGTGGGGCATTGGAGTGGCGAGGAGGAGGGCGAGGTCGGCTCATCGGCGTTTCGCGAGGACCATCCAGAGGTCGTGAAAGGCCTCCAGGCGTTGTTCAATCAGGACAACGGAACGGGACGCATCGTGAGCATGGGCGCGGCTGGTCTGCCGGACGCCGACGTGCACATTCGCCGTTGGCTGGATGCGATCCCGGCCGAGCTCAAGGCGCAGATCCAATATCGCGGCGTCGGTGGGCCAGCGGGCGGCGGCAGCGACGATTTCAGCTTCTCGTGCGCGGGACTGCCGGCGTTCGGGCTGGGCGCGCTGGGCTGGGATTACGGGAACTACACCTGGCACACCGACCGCGACACGTTCGACAAGATCGTGTTCGACGACCTCGAGTCGAACGCGACGCTCACGGCGATGCTCGCCTATCTGGCGTCCGAAGACCCGACGATGATCGCGCGCGTCGATCCCGACTCCGCGCGCCGGGCGTTCGCGGCGGAGCCGGCCGTCGGCGGTGGCGCGCGCGGCGGGTTCGGCGGCCCGCGGCCGTGGCCGCAATGTCAAAAGGCCCCCCGCAGCACGAACCCGCGCCTGCGCTGATCCGTCCGACCGTCTCGTTCGACCTCTCTTGCCTCGAGGGCTCATGCGCGTTCTCTCATACATCGCCGCCTCGGCAATCGGAATCGCTCCGATCGCACGCGCCGCGGCGCAGGCTGCTCCGTCGACCGATCCCGTTCTCGCCCGCATGTGGGCACTTGGCATGGACAGCTCCCACACCTGGGATCTGGCGCAAACCTTGTTCGACTCGATCGGCCCTCGGTTGAGCGGCACGCCGCGGGGCCTCGAGGCGAGCGACTGGGTGATCAAGACGTACAAATCGTGGGGCATCGACGCTCGACGGGAACAGTACGGCACCTGGCGCGGTTGGCGCCGCGGCTACTCGCACATCGACCTGGTCAAACCGCGCGTCCGTACGCTCGAGGCGACGATCCTCGGCGACAGTCCGGGCACCGCTGGCCAGGACGTCACCGGTTCGACCGTCATCCTCCCGATGGTCGCCGACAGCAACGAGTTCGTAAAGTGGCTGCCGAACGCGCGAGGCAAGTTCGTGCTCATCTCGGCGGCGTACCCGACGTGCCGTCCGGAGGAAGAGTGGGCGGCCATGGCGACGCCGGCGTCGAAGGCGCGGATGGATACGACGATCGTCAAGCTGGTGGCCGACTGGACGACCCGGATCCGAAACACCGGCTATCCGGTCACGGCGGGCAATCCGACTGGCGCGCTTGGCACGCGGCTGGACAAAGCCGGTGCGCTCGGCGTCATCGTCTCCAACTTTGCGAATGCGCTGAGCGGAGCCTGGGGAACGTTCACGGTCTACGATACCAAGAACACTCGTGCGCTCGGCATCGCGATGAGCTGCGAGGATTACGGTCTGCTCTATCGGCTCACCGAACGCCACCAGGGCCCGCGGCTTCGCGTCAACGCCCAGGCGCAGTCGCTCGGCGAAGTGCCGATGTACAACACCATCGGCATGATCCGCGGCTCCGAGAAGCCGAATGAGTACGTTCTGCTCTCGGCGCACTTCGATTCGTGGGACGGCTCCCAGGGCGCGACCGACAATGGCACGGGGACGATCACGATGATGGAAGCGATGCGCATCCTGAAGCAGGCGTATCCGCATCCCAAGCGTACGATCATGGTGGGACACTGGCCGGGCGAAGAGCAGGGGCTCATCGGCTCGCGGGCGTACGCGTACGATCACCCGGAGATCGTCCGGGCAATTCAAGCCGGCTTCAATCAGGACAACGGCACCGGGCGAATTCAAAGCACGTCGGGCGTGGGACTGCCGGACGGCGGCGCGCACATGCAGCAATGGCTCGCGAAGCTGCCCCAGGTCTTTCAGGACCAAATCCGCTACGCCGGCGTCGGTGGGCCGGCGACCGGCGGCACGGACAACGCGTCGTTCGACTGCTACGGCGCGCCGGTGTTCGGGCTGAGCTCACTGAGCTGGGACTACGGGACGTACACCCACCACACGAACCGCGACAGCTTCGACAAGATCGTGTTCGACGATCTCGAGGGGAACGCGACGATCACGGCGATGCTCGCCTATCTCGCGTCTGAGGACCCGACGTCGATCTCGCGCGAACGGGCCGACCTGAGCGCCGGCGGCGGACGCGGGGGCCGAGGTGGGCGGGGCGCCGGCGGCGGCCGGGCGGAGCTGAGCGCGCAACTCTCGGCCGGTCGTGGCGGGCGCGGCGCGGGCGGCGGCAGAGGAAATGAACTCGATGCCAAGGGCTGGGCGCTGGCCTGTCCCAAGGCGCCTCGATTTACCAACGACTCCTCCCGAGTGACGGCGGCGTCGAGTCGGCCGTAGTCATGGCTGTCGTACAACCGGTCTGGGAGCCGTCGGCCGAGCGCATCGCTCGCGCAAACCTGACCAGGTTCATGGCCCAGGTTCGTGAGCTGAGCGAGCGCACGGCATCGATCGACGGCTACGATGCTTTGTACGAGTGGTCGATCCGCGACCTCGAGCTGTTCTGGCTGGAGGTCGTGCGATTCTGCGGTGTCACGTGGGGCATGCGCGACCCCGCGCTCGCCTGCGAGCGTCCACTGATCGGCCGCGATCGAGTTGCGCCGCCCGATCCGGTGCTCGGTCCCCGGTGGTTCGTCGGCTCGCGGCTCAACTTCGCCGAAAACCTGCTGCGCTACCGTGACGATCAAGACGCGCTCGTCGCCTGGAACGAACGCGGATTTCAGCGCCGGCTGACGTATGAGGCGCTGTACGGCGAAGTCTCCCGCGTCGCGGCCGGGCTGCGCGACGCGGGCGTGAGGCGAGGCGATCGCGTCGCCGGGTTCGTGCCGAACATTCCGGAGGCCGTGATCGCGATGCTGGCCGCGACGAGCATCGGCGCGATCTGGTCATCCTGTTCGCCCGATTTCGGCGTGGGCGGCGTGCTCGACCGGTTCGGGCAGATTCAGCCCCGGGTGTTGTTCTGCGCCGAGTCGTATCTGTACAACGGCCGCGAGATCGACTGCCTGGAACGCGTGCGCGAGATCGCCGAACGCATTCCGGAAATCGAACGCGTGGTGGTCGTGCCATACCTGCACGGTGGGCGCGATCTGTCAGGCGTTCGCGGCGCAGTCACGTGGGACGATTTCGCGGGTGGCGCGACCGGTGCGCTGACGTTCGAGCACGTCGACTTCGATGCGCCGCTGTACGTCATGTACTCGTCGGGCACGACCGGACTGCCCAAATGCATGGTGCACGGCGTTGGCGGGACACTCATTCAACACTTGAAAGAGCTGGCGCTGCTCAACGACATCACGCGTAGCGATCGTGTGTTCTACTTCACGACCTGCGGCTGGATGATGTGGAACTGGCTCGTGTCGTGTCTGTCGCTCGGCTCGACGCTCGTGCTGTACGACGGGGCGCCGCTCATCCGCCACCGCCCGATCCTGTGGGACATGGCGGCGGCGGAACGGATCACCGTGTTCGGCACCAGCGCGAAATGGCTCGCGCTGGCCGAGAAGGAAGGATTGGCCCCGGTCAACACCCACGATCTCGCGGCGCTGCAGACCATTCTCTCCACCGGCAGCCCGCTCGCGGCGCACAGCTTCGATTACGTATACGCGAACGTGAAGCAGGACGTACGGCTGAGCAGCATCAGCGGCGGCACCGACATCATCTCGTGCTTCGCGGGCGGGAATCCGATCGGTCCGGTGTACCGCGGCGAGCTGCAGAAACGATCGCTCGGCATGAAGGTCGAGATCTTCGATCAACGGGGACAGTCGATCGTCGGCGAGCCGGGCGAGCTGGTGTGCACGGCACCCTTTCCCAGCATGCCAGTCGCGTTCTGGAACGATCCCGACGGTTCCAAGTACCATGCGGCGTACTTCGACGTGTACCCGAACGTCTGGCGCCATGGCGATTGGGCGGAGCTGACGGCGCACGGCGGCATGATCATCTACGGCCGGAGCGACGCGACGCTGAACCCGGGTGGCGTACGGATCGGCACGGCCGAGATCTACCGCCAGGTGGAGCGGCTTCCGGAGGTGCTGGAGAGCGTGGTGATCGGCCAGGACATGGCCGACGAGGACGTACGGATCGTGCTCTTCGTTCGACTCATCGAAGGCCTGCAGCTCACCGAGGCACTCAAGGACAAGATCCGCGACACGATTCGCGCCAACGCGAGTCCGCATCACGTGCCAAAGCGCATCATTCAAGTGGCGGACATTCCGCGCACGATCAGCGGCAAGATCACCGAGCTCGCCGTGCGCGACGTGGTACACGGACGGGTAGTGAAGAACGTGGATGCGCTGGCGAATCCCGGCGCGCTGGAGCTGTTTCGCGATCTCCCGGAGCTGGCCACCTAGTCGCGACTGCGCGCTGACAGACAAGCGCCCTCGATGCTCGATCGAATCTCGGCTGGTGGATCGAGTCGCGCCAACGGAAGCATTGCGAGCAGCCGCTGCCGGTCGGCGAGGCATAGGCTCGGGTCGCCCCGCGACATGTCCGACTCGAGCAGGGCCTGCAGGCCGGCGTAATACTGCACGCCCATGGTGCGCGAGACGTCGTCCAGCGGCAGGGCCGCATCGGCATACCCGCGATAGGTCGCATCATCGAACAGGTGCGCGCGCAGCAGTGCCGGATCGCTCGGTGGATCCCGAACGGGGACGAATCGAAAGTACAGCCCTTCGGCGCGGCCGTAGGGAGCGAGCCACTCCATGGCGGAGCGCGTTCCGGTGATGGCGAACGTCAGAGGACGGCGCCACTCGTTCGTGCGGACGATGTCGAGCAACACGACTTCGGCCGGCAGCATGTGCGTGCCGTCGCGCGGCGTGACAGCGACGGTGAGCGAGGCGGGAAGGGGAGTGCCTGTCGCGACCGCAACCTGTTCCCGGTTGTCGGGAACGGCCAGGCGAAGCACGGTGTCCATCCACACCTTCGCCGTCGCGGCGGTTCGCTCGGCCACGGAGAGCGACATCGGGAGCGTGGGATCGCGCTGACGCAGCCGATCGGGCCAGTCGGGAATGTTCGCGACGGAAAGATTGATGATCGTCACGTCGGGTCGCACGCCTTCGACAGACTGCATGTACATCACCGGAAAGGTGTCGTTGTCGCCGACGGTGAAGTAGATCGCGTTCGGCGGAAGCTGTCGGAGCGCATTGCTGGCGTAGTCCTGCGCGAAGAACCGCCTGGACGCGTCCTGTGTCCGCCAGTTGCCGACGAGTTGCGATGCGGGAAGGAGAACCGCGAGACCGGCGATTACCACCGCCGCCATCCGATGCCGACGTCTCCGCAACGCTTCCGCAGCGCGAGTTGCCGCGGCGACGCCACAGACCATGAGCAGCGCCATCGTCACGCAGACCGGCAGATAATGCCGGTCGAACGTGCGAAAATAGTTCGGCGGGATGTTGAAGTAGAGAACGGTGAGCGCGGCCTGCGTGACGAGCAGCACTGTCAGCGCGACAGCTAGCCGGCGATTGCCGCGCCAGACGGCGATGAATCCAGCAATGACCGCAACGGCTGGGAGGAGGCCCAAAGCGCCTGCGCTGCCATGCAGGTGCAGAAAGTTGTCGCCGAGTACTTGTAAGAGGTCGCGTGCCTGCACACTCCAGATCGGCGACTTGCGCGGAAAGAGCTGTAGCAGGAACGAGCCGCCGAGCTGCTTGATGGTTACGTAATCCCAGAACTCGGAGAACGTGCTCGGGTGATTGAAGTCGAGGGACGAACGGCTGAAGGCGGCGATTGGAATGAGCAGCAACTGAACGGCCAGTCCGGCGACGAGACCGATGATGCCGGCGAGAATGGCGCTCGGGTCGCGAAGCGTGCGGGGACGCCTCATCACGATCCATACGAGTGCGCCGGGTATCAGCAGCGCGTTCGTGCGATGCACGCTGAAGTCGAGCCCGAACAGCTGGCCAAGTAGACCAACCCACCGCCACGCGTCGGGAGC
>DATJIZ010000398.1:0-3247 GCA_035492735.1 Gemmatimonadaceae bacterium
CCAGTTGAGCGATGCGTTCGATCCGTCCAGCCTGGAGGGCATCGAGGTCTACGCGTCGTACAAGGATCGGCCGCTTCGATTCGCCGGCAACTCCGACTGCGGCGTGATCGTGCTGTGGACGAAAGCGTCGAACGACACGAATCCCTAAAGCCTGGAGCAGAGAACACGATGAACCGACCGTCATCCGCGATTGCGACCTGGAGCATGCTGTTCAGCGTGAGCATCGCGGCGGGCGCGGTTGCACAGGCACCGGTCCCAGCGGGTGCCACGGTCGACCGTGATCTGGTGTTCGCGAAGTTCGAGAAGCAGAAACTTTCGCTCGATCTCTATCGGCCGCGACAGCGGACCGGCAAGCTGCCCGTCGTCGTCTGGATCTATGGCGGGGCCTGGATGCAGAGAAACAAGTCGAGCCAGGCGCCCACCGCGACGTGGCTGACGAGCGACGGGTACGCTGTGGCGGCGATCGACTATCGGCTCAGCTCGGAAGCGCAATTCCCGGCGCAGATCATCGACTGCAAGGCGGCCGTGCGCTGGCTTCGGGCGAACGCCGATCGACTCGGCCTCGACGCGGACCACATCGGCGTGTGGGGCGCGTCGTCCGGCGGGCACCTCGCGAGCCTGGTGGGTCTCACCCGTGGTCACGCCGTCTTCTATGGTGACGCGTTGGCCCCCGAAGATTCGAGCCAGGTACAGGCCGTCGTGGATTACTTCGGGCCGACCGATTTTCGGCAGATGGACGCGCATGCACTGCCGGGAGCGCCGTTCAAGCACGACGCGCCGGACTCTCCGGAATCACGGCTGGTGGGCGGCGCGATTCAGCAAAATGCCGAGAAAGTCGAGCGTGCGAATCCGATCGAGTACGTGACCAAAGACGCGCCGCCATTCTTCATCGCGCACGGGGAGGTGGATCCGCTCGTGCCGTACAACCAGAGCGAGCTGCTGTTCGAGGCGCTGCGGAAGGCCGGCGCCGACGTCACGTTCTACAAGGTCGCCGGTGCGGGCCATGGAACGAAGGAGTTCGGCAGCGACGTGATGCGGGGAGCGGTGCGCGCGTTCTTCGATAAGTACTTGAAGCCGGCGAGCCGTCGATAGATCGGTTCCAGTCGCGTCGCGCCATGTCGCGACGCTGGCGCGGGACATGCCACGGACGAATTCGGCAGCGGCATTATGAGGGCGCTGCGTGGATCACATGAACCGCGTGGAGCGCATCCACCATGAAACGCCGCTGGCTCGCCGCCGCTTCCGCGCTCGCCATCGCTGTCGCCGTCACGTCGTGCTCGGGTGACGCCACCGGTCCGAGCGCCAAGGATTGTACCGAGAGTACGACCTCCGTGAACGCGACGATCTCGGTCGGCGATTCGGTCGTGTTCGACTGGACGCCGAAGTGCGCGATCGCGCTCCTGGTCGTCGAGACGGCGGTCGGACACGACCAATGGTGGGTCGCCGGCTTCAATCCAGACACCGTGGACATTCCGAGCACGGATGCCAACCGCATCTCGCCGCGCGTCACGTACGGGCATGTCCCGGCCACGTCGACCGATTCGTTCGGGCCGGAGTCGCTCGTCGCGGGAACGACGTACGTGGTGGCACTGTGGCGCGTGCTCCCGAACGGAAGCACGCTGCAGTGTCAGCAGAACCACGGCACGGCGTGTCTCGTCGCGGTCGCGTCGTTCACGCGCTAGCGCGGCGCGTGCGGAGTGGCGCGAAACCGACCTTCCCGCCGCAGGTACGGCACGAGCCCACCCGCGGCGAGAATGTCTCCGGCGATCCCGCTCAACGGTGGCCGTGCCTCGCGCTTCCCCGTGCGCGCGTTCGCCACGACGATGCCGGTGTCCTCGAGCGACACGGTGATCGCGTCGCCGTCGTCGATCCCGGTGGTGTCGCACTCGATGGGCAGAAGTCCGTTGTTGATCGCGTTGCGATAGAAGCTCCGCGCGAAGCTCTTCGCCAGCACCGCGGGAATGCCCGCCGCGACAATCGTCGTCGCCGCGACTTCCATCGCCGAGCCGCAGCCGAAGTTCCTGCCGGCGACGAGCAGATCGCCCGGCCGAACTGATTCCGCGAAACCGGGATCGACCGACTCGAGCAGATACCGCTTGAGTATCTGCGCATCAATCGTCTCCCGTTTGCGCGCCGACGAGACGATGTAGTCGGTGTTGATGTCGTCGCCCACGCGCCGCGCGCGACCGCTCACGTGAGTCATGAGCCGCGCACCGACCGGGGATCGGTAATTCGTCCGGTGAGCGCGGCCGCCGCGCACGCGGCCGGCGAAGCCAGATAGATCGACGCCGTCGCGTTTCCCATTCGCGCCTTGAAGTTCCGGTTCGCGGTGGACATGACGTTCATCCCGTCGCCCGGGATGACGCCGCTCGTGCCGCAGCACGCGCCGCAGCCCGGCGTCGTGACCACCGCCCCCATGCGTGCCAGCTTGTCGAGCGTGCCGTCGGCCGCGAGCCGGCGCTCGATCTCGCGCGACGCGGGCGTCACGACGAGCTGCACGCCGTCGGCGATCCGGCCGCCGCCGCGCTCGAGCACCGCGACCGCCTCGTGATAATCGGCGACACGCCCGCCGGTGCAGGTGCCGAGAAATACCATATGTATGGGCGTGTCCGGGGCGATATCGATCGGGACGACGTTGCCCGGCGAATGCGGCAGCGCGACGCGGGGCGTGAGCGACGAGAGGTCGAGCACGAGCTCGCGCGCGTAGCGAGCGCCTGTGTCCGCGACGACGGGTGCGATTTCCTCGATTCCCCGCGCGCGCAAACCCTCGCGCAGCACCTCGTCCGCTTCCCAGAGCGCCGCCTTCGCGCCGGCCTCCACGGCCAGATTGCTCAGCACGAGCCGGTCGTCGAGCGTGAACTGATTCGTCGCCGGACCGCCGATCTCCAGCGCGTGATAGTCGGCGCCGTCGGTGCCCAACGCGGCGACCATGGCGAGCGCGATGTCTTTGGCGGCGACGTCCGCCTGGCGCGCGCCATTGAGCACGACACGAATCGTCTGCGGCACGCGGAGCCAGAGCTGGCCGGTGAGCATCGCCGCCGCGAGATCCGACGAGCCGACGCCAACGGCGAACGCGTTGAGCGCGCCGCACGTGACCGTGTGGCTATCGGCGCCGATCACGAGCTGGCCTGGCCGCACGTATCCACGCTCGACGGCTATCGTGTGGCTGATGCCTTCGCCCACTTCGTGCACGCGCACACCCTGCGCGCGCGCGAACTCGCGCACCTGGGCGTGAAAGCCCGCCGTC
>DATJIZ010000399.1:0-13270 GCA_035492735.1 Gemmatimonadaceae bacterium
TCGAGTCGTGCGGCGCTCGTTGCGGCGCTCAAGCGGCGACGCACGCGTGGACTGGCGCTCGCCAGCGCCGTCGAGTGCGGCCGACTGCCGACGCGATCCGAGCTCTCGGCCTGGACTCACGGCGACGACGCCGTGCAGCTCGCCTTTCCCGACCTGGTGGCAGCGCACTCGATGGAGCCCGGCGACCACGCAGCAACTCCGGCGGATTTGTTGCGCGTCGTCACCGAACACAACGACGCGATCGAGCGACTGCTCGCGCATCTGCGCGGCACGCCGGACCCCGACGCGGAGCGGGCCGCCGTGCTCGCCGAGATCCGCGCGGCTCATCCGGGCGAGCGCGTGATCGCGTTCTGCCAGTACGCCGAGACCGTGCACGCGCTCCGCGCCCGGCTGGCGCGCGTTTCGGGCGTCGCCGCACTCACCGCGGCCGGCGCGCGGATCGCCAGCGGTCGGGTGAGCCGCGACGAAGTGCTCGCGCAGTTCACTCCGACCACGGGTCGCCGCGCCGCCGTGGGTCGGGCCGATCGTGTCGGTCTCCTGCTCACCACCGATTTGCTGAGCGAAGGGCTGAACCTGCAGGAGGCATCGGTGATCGTGCACCTCGACCTGCCATGGAACCCGGCCAGATTGGAGCAACGCGTGGGACGCGTGCGGCGACTCGGCTCGCGCTTCCCCACGGTGACCGTGTACACGATCGCACCACCTGCGTCAGCCGATCGCCTGCTCAGGCTCGACGAGCGACTCCGCGACAAGATTCGGATGGCACAGCGGACGGTCGGGATCGCGGGGCAGATTCTCCCCGCCACACCGCTCGCCTTTTCCGTAACTGGGGTCGAGCGCGGTCTCGCCGAGTCGCACGGTGTGTTGAGACAGCGGCTGTCGGCATGGCGCGCTGCCGACGACACTGCGGGTGATGAAGGACAGCTGCTCGTCGCCGGCGTCGCCGCTCCATCCGCCGGGTTTCTCGCGCTGGTTCAGGGCGGTGACGGCGCGCAGCTCGTCGCGAGCGTCGGGTCCGCGCTCGACCGTTCTCCCGAGACGATCGCCCGAGCGATCGCGATCGCAGAAGGCTGCGCCGCCGCGTTCGACGAGACGAGCGTCGGGGTGGCGCTACATCGCCTCGAGCAATGGCTCTCGACGGAGCGTGCAGTGTCGATGATCGACTTCAGCGCGGCGACGGCGTCGCGCGCACGGCGCCATGCGTTGTCCAAAGTGGCACAGGCGCTGGCCCGCGCGCCACGGCATCGCCGCGCTCTGCTCGCACCGCTCGCCAGTGCCGCGCGAGCCGCGGCCGTCGCGCCGCTCGGCGAAGGAGCCGAGCGGATTCTCGACATGCTCGTCGGGGCCGAGCTCCCGGACGAAGCGTGGCTTCGGTCCATCGCCGCGTTCGGCGAGGTGAATGCCCGGCCCGCGGCGGTCAGCAGAGCGACTCAGCCAGCATCCGTCGTCGCGTTGATCCTGTTCGTTCCGCGCTGACACCCGGGCGCCCGATCCGCCGACGGATCATTCGCTGCGCAGCGCGATGACCGGATCGACGTTGCGCGCGCGGCGCGCTGGCACGTATGCCGCCGCAAGCGCGACCACCGCCAGCACCATCGGCACCACGACGAGCGTCGCCGGGTCGGACGGTTTCACGTCGTACAGCAGGCGCTGCATCGCCCGCGTGAGCACCAGCGCGGCGATGATGCCTGCACCCAGGCCAAGAACGATCGGCTTGAAAACGCGGCCGAGCGTGGACAGCACCACGGCTCGTCGGCTTGCGCCGAGCGCCATCCGGATGCCGAGCTCGCGCGTGCGCTGGCCGACCAGGTAGGTCATGACGCCGTAGACGCCCACGACCGCCAGCACCAGCGCGATGAACGCGAACGACGCGAGCAGCAGCGTCACGAAGCGCGGCTGCGCGACGGATGCGGATTGGATGTCGCTCATCGACTCGACGTGAGCGAGCGGAAGCTGCGGATCGAAGCGCCGCACGACCGCTCGCGCCGGCGGCGCGAGGCGCAGCGGGTCCGCGCCGCCGCGCGCCCGCACGACCACGGACATGTCGCTCACCGGAAATTGCGCGTGCGACAGGTAGACGGTCGGCTCGGGCGGCACCCCCAGCCCTTGATCGTGGACGTCGGCGACGATGCCTACGACTTCGCCGCCGCCGCGCTCGCCGCCCAATCCGAATTTCGTGCCGATCTCGAGACGGTGGCCAAGCGCATCGCCGGTCGGCCAGAGCAGGCGCGCCGCTCGCTCGTTCACGATGGCGACTCGCGGCTGGCCGGAGCGATCGGAGGTGCTGAATCCGCGTCCTCGCACGAGTCGAATGCCGAGTGCGCGAAATGCGTCGGGCGTGGCGAGACGGATCTGCGGCGACGGCTGATCGGCGTCCGGGATCGTCCGCCCATCGACCGACATGACGCTGATCTCAAAGTCTGCGCCGTCGAGCGGCACGATGCTGATGCCGCCCGCCACGGCGACGTCGGGCAGCGAGTCCAACTCGGTGATCAGCGATTGGTAGAACGTCGCCGCGTCGGACGGTTTCGGGTACCGTCCGTCGGGCAGCGAGATGCCGAACGTGAGGACACCGCGAGCATCGAAGCCACTGGGCACATTCTGCAGCCGGATGAAGCTCTTGATCAGCAGGCCTGCTCCGATGAGCAGCAGCACCGAGAGCGCGAGCTCCGCCGCGACGAGCGTCGCGCGCACGCGGCCGGCGCGCAGGCCCGCCGTATCCGAGCGTGTCGTCGATTGCAAGCCGGCGTGCATCGTGGCCGTGCGCATGGCCTGCACCGCCGGCACCATTCCGAACGCCACCCCCGTGATCACCGACGCGCCGAATGTGAACGCGATCACGATGCCGTCGACCGAGATCGGCCCGACGTCGGTCAGTGCCGCGGGACGCAGCACGGCCAGCGCGCGAACTGCCAGTGCGCCGATCGCCAGCCCCAACGCTCCGCCACAGAACGCCAGCAGCACGCTCTCGGTGAGCGCGGTACGCAGCAGACCCGTTGGACTCGCCCCGAGCGCGGCGCGGATCGCCAGCTCGTGACGGCGCGCGGTGCCGCGCGCCAACAGCAGGCTGGCCACGTTCACGCAAGCGATGAGCGTGACGAGCCCCACGGCACCGAGGAGAACGAGCAGCGCCCGGCGCGGCGTGGCGCCGATGATCGTATCGCGCAGCGCGAGCACGACGGCCGAGTGTCCCTTGTTCGTGCGCGGATATGTGTCGGCCAGACGCGCGGCAATCGTTTCCATGTCTCGCGCGGCCAGTTCGGCGCCGACCGCTGGCCGGAGTCGCGCCACGACGTCCAGATAGTGTGCGCCGCGCTGCGTGGCCAGATCGTTCGCGCTGAATGCGAGCGGCGTCCACAACCGCGCGCGGCGGGGATACGCGAATCCGGGCGGCATCACGCCGACGACCCGAGCGGCCTTGCCGTCGAGCTGGATCGACGCGCCGATGATGTCCCGGCGTGCCGCGAAATCCTGGCGCCACAGTGCGTCGGACAGGACGACCGTGGGCTCGTGGCCGGCGGTCAGCTCGTTCGGATCGAAAGGCCGGCCCAACGCGGGCGCGACGCCGAACACGTCGAAAAAGTCCGCGGTGACCGACGCGGCCGGAACGACCTCGGGATCGCCCACGCCCGTGAGCGTGTGCGGGTAGGGATTGATCGCGGCCATCGCCGCGAACGACCGGGACTGTGCCCGCCAGTCGACGAAATCCGGTGGCGAGGCCACCCACCGCTCACCGCGGAACTCGGCGAGAACGGCGACGATCCGATCGCTGTTCCGATATGGCAGCGGCCGAAGCAGCGCCGCATAGACCACGCTGAACACGGCCGTGTTCGCGCCGATGGCCAGCGCAATCGTCGCGACCGCTGCCGCAGTAAACGCGGGCGCCGCGCGCATCTTGCGCAGCCCGTACGTGAGATCGCGCCAAAGCTCGCTCATGGTTTCCCTCCGCCGGCGTTCGTGTTCGGCTCTGCGGTCCAGTTCGCGGATGTACGTCCGCGCGTCCTCGGCGTCGCCGAACTCGCGGCTCGCCCGCTCGCGTGCCGCCTGCGGCGGCACGCCCTCCGCCACGAGATCGGCCACGCGCGCGTCGAGGTGAAAGCGCAGCTCGTCTTCGACGTCGGCGTCGATGTGCCTGGTCGATCGCCAGGGCAAGCGAAACAACCGCTTCATGGCGCAGGCTCGAGAACCTTCGACACGGCCTCGGCGTACCGCCGCCACGCCGACTCCTTCGCTTTGAGGCGCGCGCGTCCGCGCGCCGTGAGCCGGTAGTAGCGCGCGCGCCGATTGTTCTCCGACACTCCCCACTCGGCGGTGATCGCGCCGTCACGCTCGAGGCGGTGCAGCGCCTTGTAGAGCGGCGCGTCTTCGATCTCGATCGCGCCGTCGGTGCGCTGCCGGATCCACCGCGTGACGGCGTAGCCGTGCATCGTGCCCAACGCGAGCGCGCGGAGGACGAGGACGTCGAGCGTGCCCTGGAGCAGGTCCATCGACTCGCTGCCCATCGACTTCTCCCATTACCAGGTAATGGGAAGGAACCTGTCACGCTTCGCGGCGCGCGTCAACTGGCCTGTCCTGGTGCTTACAGAATCCGATAGCTTTGTCGGCTCACCGTGCTCGCAAAGGCTCGCCATGCAATACACGACGCTCGGCAACACCGGTCTGGTCGTCTCCCGCCTCTGTCTCGGCTGCATGTCGTACGGCTCGACCACGTGGCGGCCCTGGGTCCTCGACGAAGCCGCGGCGCAGCCGTTCTTTCGCACGGCACTCGACAACGGCATCAACTTCTTCGACACCGCGGACATGTACTCGCTCGGGATGAGCGAGGAGATCACCGGCCGCGCGCTCCGGTCGATGGCGAGACTCGATGAGATCGTCATCGCGACGAAGGTATTCTCGCCGATGGGCGATGGACCCAACATGGGCGGGCTGTCGCGAAAGCACGTCGTCCAGGGGTGCGAGGCGAGTCTTCGTCGCCTCGGCGTCGACACGATCGATCTCTACCAGATCCACCGCTTCGATCCCGAGACGCCGATCGAGGAGACGCTCGCCGCGCTCGAGCTGCTGGTGCGGCAAGGCAAAGTCCGGTACGTCGGCGCCAGCTCCGGTTACGCCTGGCAGATGATGCGCGCCCTCGGCGTCTCCGACCGCAGCGGTTGGGCGCGGTTCGTCTCGGTCCAACCGCAGTACAACCTCCTCTACCGCGAGGAGGAGCGCGAGGTTCTTCCGCTCTGCCGCCACGAAGGCCTCGGCGTCATCCCGTGGTCGCCGCTCGCGCGAGGCGTGCTCACGCGTCCGCGCGACAAGACCAAGGGGACCACGAAACGCTCGGAGAACGACCCACACGCGGACAGGCTGTACGCGCGCGCCGACTGGGCAATCGTCGACGTGGTCGAGCGGATCGCGAACGAACGCGGCGTGTCGATGGCACAGATCGCCCTTGCCTGGGTCTTGTCGAAGCGTGACATCACGGCGCCGATCGTCGGCGCCACGAAGGTGCACCATCTCGCCGACGCGATCGCCGCGCTCGACATCACCCTGAGCGCGGCGGAGATCGAGGCGCTCGAGGCGCCATACACGCCCAAGGACGTGGCATTTTGATGCCCGAACGTGACCGCGCCTAATCCTCGAGCGCCGGCTCGTACTCCCGCGGACCCTCGGCGCGCGCGTGCCGGCTCAGCATGCGCACGCACGTGTTCCAGCGCAGAATCGATTCGTCGTTGCCGTGCGGGCGCATCGCCTCGGCTTTCTCGTACCACATCATCGCTTCGCGAAACCACTCGGTCGCCACTTCGGCCGAGCCGAGCGCGCCGCGATGCAGTTGCGCGCGGGCGCGGCGCTCGCAGATGATGCCCGAGTAATACGTGCGCTCGTATTCGTCCCGAATTCGCGGCAGCACTTCGCGCGCGCGGCGCACGCCGTCCGACATCTCCTCGCCGAACTGGTCGGTGATCGCGAGGAGCAACGCGACGAGCGCCTCCTGGTTCGTCGGCTCGATGTCGAGCACGTCCAGGCAGATGCTTTCCGCGGCGGAGGAATCGTTCAGCAGCCGATAGCGCTCGGCCTTTTGCAGTGCCGCCGGAACACCTTCGCGTGTGATTGGCTTGAGATTCATCGTCGCCCTCCGCGTGACAGCCGCGATGCGAAACGGGGTCAGCTCCGTTTTCGCCGGCTGTAGATCTTCACCAGCTTCCCGATCGGATCGAAGAACTCGTCGACTACGCGCTCCTTGAGCGGGATGATCGCGTTGTCGGTGATCGTGATGTGCTCCGGGCACACCTTGGTGCAGCACTTCGTGATGTTGCAATAGCCGATGCCGTGCTCGCGCCGCAGATCCGGGATGCGATCCTCGGTGTCGAGCGGATGCATCTCGAGCGCCGCGTTGTACACGAAGAAGCGCGGCCCGATGAACTCGTCGTGCTTGTGATGATCGCGCAGCACGTGACACACGTCCTGACACAGAAAGCACTCGATGCACTTGCGGAATTCCTGCACGCGATCGGCGTCCTGCTGCTGGATTCGCCAGGTGCCGTCCGGCGCGTCGGGCGGGCGCGGCTTGAACGGCTTGATCCCCTGCTTCACGCGGAAGTTCCACGATACGTCGGTCACGAGATCGCGGACGTGCGGGAAGGCGCGCATCGGTTCGATCGTCACCGGTTTGGCGGCGTCGAGCTCGGCGAGGCGCGTCATGCACATGAGCTTCGGCATGCCGTTGATCTCGGCCGAGCACGACCCGCACTTGCCCGCCTTGCAGTTCCAACGCACGGCGAGGTCGTTGGCCTGCGTGGCCTGGATCTCATGGACCGCGTCGAGCACGACCATGCCTTCGACGACGTCCTGCTTGTACTCCACGAACTCACCCTGGCCGTCGGCGCCGCGCCAGATCTTGAACGCGCGCGTCGTGTGCCTGGCCGCAGCGTCCTGCTCGGCCTGCGCCGCGGTGTAGGCATCGGTAGCCTTGAGCTCGGGCGGCAGGCCCGCGGCGCCGCTCGTGCCGCTGGCCGGCGTTGAAGTCGCCACTATTTCATCTCCTCGATGACGGCCTTGAGGTGGTCGGGCATTGGTGGAATCGGCTCGCGTGCGATCTGCATCTCGCCGCCCGAGCCTTTGCGCACGACGATGTTGAAGGTCCCGTACGCCGGGTCTTTCTCGGGGAAGTCGTCGCGGAAGTGACCCCCGCGACTTTCCTTTCGCTCGATCGCCGAGCGCGTGATCGCCTCGGACACGGTCAGCAGGTTCGTGAGATCGAGGGCCGTGTGCCAGCCGGGGTTGTACTCCCGGTTGCCGCGGACGCCGACGCAGCGCGCCCGCTGCTTCAGCGCCTCGAGCCGCTCGAGCGCCTGCTCCATCTCGTGTTGGGCACGCACGATGCCGACCAGGTCTTGCATCGTCTCCTGCAGCGCATCCTGCACCTGGTACGGGCCTTCGGCGGACTGGCGCTCGAATGGCAGCAGCGCCTCGCGCTCGGCGGCGGTCACCTGCGTCTCGTCGATGCCGGCCGCGCCATGCTGCTTCGCGAAGCTGGCCGCGTACTCGCCGGCCCGCTTGCCGAACACGACGAGATCGGAGAGCGAGTTACCGCCGAGCCGATTCGAGCCGTGCAGTCCCGCGGCACACTCTCCGCAAGCGAACAGGCCGGGGACCGTCGTCATCTGCGTGTCGCCGTCGACGCGAATGCCGCCCATCACGTAATGCGTCGTCGGACCGATCTCCATCGGTTCCTTGGTGATGTCGATGCCCGCCAGCTGCATGAACTGGTGGTACATGCTCGGCAGCTTGCGCTTGATGTGCTCCTCGGCATTGGGAAGCTTTTCTTTGATCCATGCAATGTCGAGAAACACGCCGCCGTGCGGCGAGCCGCGCCCTTCGCGCACCTCGCGTACGATCATCCGCGCCACGTGATCGCGCGTGAGCAGCTCGGGCGGACGCCGCGCGCTCTTGTCGCCCTGCGTGTAGCGCCAGCCCTCCTCCGGATTGTCGGCCGTCTGCGTCTTGTAGTTGTCCGGGATGTTGTCGAACATGAATCGGCGGCCGTCGCGATTCTTCAAGACCCCGCCCTCCCCGCGCACCCCTTCGGTGACGAGAATTCCGCGCACGCTCGGCGGCCAGATCATCGCCGTGGGATGGAACTGCACGAACTCCATGTCCTGCAGCGCCGCGCCGGCGTGATACGCGAGCGAGTGGCCATCGCCGGTGTATTCCCAGCTGTTGGACGTGATCTTGTACGCGCGGCCGATGCCGCCCGTCGCCAATACCACGGCTTTCGATTTGAAGAGACGAAAACGACCGCGCTCGCGGTCGTAGGCGAATGCGCCAGCCACGCGGCCCCCGTCCGTGAGCAGCGTGAGCACGGTGCACTCCATGTGCACGTCGAGCCCCTGGTGGATCCCGTGGTCCTGCAGCGTGCGAATGAGCTCGAGCCCGGTGCGATCGCCCACGTGCGCCAATCGGGGATAGCGGTGCCCGCCAAAGTTCCGCTGCAGGATGCGGCCGTCCGGCGTCCGGTCGAACAACGCGCCCCACGCCTCGAGCTCTTTCACGCGATCCGGTGCTTCCTTGGCGTGCAGCTCGGCCATCCGCCAGTTGTTGACGTATTGGCCGCCCCGCATGGTGTCGGCGAAGTGAACGCGCCAGTTGTCGCGATCGTCCACGTTGCCCATCGCGGCCGCCATGCCGCCTTCGGCCATGACGGTGTGTGCCTTGCCGAGCAGCGATTTGCAAATGACGCCGACACTGGCGCCGTGCGCCGACGCCTCGATCGCCGCACGCAGCCCCGCCCCGCCCGCGCCGATCACCAGCACGTCGTGTTCGACCGTCTGGTAGTCGGTCATGAGTCGCTCCACTGGCCGATCTCCGCTTCCCCCTTCCCGCTTCCCCCTTCCCTCACAGGATCCTCCAGTCGTGCCAGATGCCCATGGAGCACATCCGCACGTAGAGATCGGCGAACGCCACGCAGATCAGGCTCGTCCACGCCCACTTCATGTGCCACCGATTGAGGCAGCTGGCGCACGCGTACGCCGTCTTGCGCACGGGATGGCCGGAGAGCCGATCGAGAAAGCCGCCCACGATGTGTCTGAACGAGTGACAGCCGAGCGTGTAGAGGCTCAGGAACACCGTGTTCGCCGCGAGAATGATCGTGCCGAGCCCGATGCCGAACGTCACGCCGCCGGCGCCGTTGTCCCACCATAGCGCCTTCCACACGTCGTGCGCCAAGAAGAACAGGAACACGACGGCGACGTACAGGAAGTAGCGGTGAACGTTCTGGGCGATGAGCGGAAATGAGCGCTCGCCAAGATACGTGTTGCGCGGCTCGCCCACCGCGCAGTTCGGCGGATCCGCCCAGAAGGCCTTGTAGTACGCGCCGCGGTAGTAGTAGCAGGTGACCCGGAACAGGCCGGGAAACGGCAGGATGATCAGGGCCGGCGAGAACGGGAGCAGCGCGGGCCACCAGCCCGGCTTGGGCCCGAACCACGCGTGCGGCGATGCGCCGAACAACTCCGGCGAGTAGAACGGCGACAGATAGGGTCCGTACGTGTAATGAGCGTTCTGGAAAGCCGCCCAGGTCGCGTACACCACGAACGCGCCAAGGATCGTGAAGACGACGAGTGGCTGGAGCCACCATGCGTCGCGCCGCTGGGTGTCACCAAATCCGCGGTGAACGAGCGGGAGCGGTGCATGAGCCATGATCGGAAAGTGAGCGTTGGAGTGAGAGTAGGTTGGCGCGGTTCGCCCGGCCGATTATGGACCTGCCGTCGCGTCGTCGTCAATGCCGCGACGCGGCGCTCCAGCAGGCTCGCGGCTGCTTTCGGCCGCGGCCGCCGGGAGCACGAACGTCATTGGATACTCGATCTGCTGCGCAACGGGGCAGCCGTGAATCGTCGCCGGCGCGAACCGCTGCTTGGGCAACGCGTGCACCGCCGCCATCACGAAGCTCATCGACGAGGCGCGCAAGACTTCGATCGTCTCCATGGCCGGCGAGCCGGACCGGTCGATCACGAGTTGAAATACCACTTCGCCGGCGATCGCGCCGGCGGCGCGTTCATCTTCCGGGAATTCCGGCGCGGGATTGTCGAGGGCTGGTACGGCGTCGACGACCGGCATGCGCGGGAAGTTCGCTTCGACGAACTGCCTCGCACCAGGGCTCGCCTCGCTGCTGAACCGGACGTCGACGATCATCGAGTCGGCGCCCGGCGGCGGAGCGAATGCGCCGGTTCCCCGCGCCGAGCGGATCGCGTCGAGCGCCGCCTCGTCGAATCCCGGCATCAGGGACGCGCGAACGAGGGCGAATCGAAGACTGTCGCCGCCCCGGCTCGCGTACACGCGGTAGCGGCCCGTCACGGTCGGCGCACGCGGATCGGCGCGATCGTCGTCGTGCGCTCTGAGCGTGCGCATCTGCACACCACCGGCGAACACCGTGAGCCGAAATGGCGCCGGCGGCAGAAACGACGAAACGAGGGTCGACAGAATCTTCTCCCGCCGCGCCGGCGATAGCTCCGGGCCGTCCATTCGCGTGACCGCGACGAACAGCCGGGCGGGCACCGAATCAACGCGCGCCGCCGCGACGATGGAATCGCAGTTGGAGGTATCGGGCCGAACTGGTGCCTGCGCCGTGGCCGACGGGACGAACGCGAGCCAGGCGACGAGACCGCACGCGCGCGAGATCATGGCGACGTGAACCCGGCGGTTCGCTCGGTTCTCGTACATCAACGGCCCGCCGTGTCGCGTGAACCGGAACGCCACTCCTGAACGACGCGGGCCGTCTTGATGTAATCGAGCTTGGGCCAGCCGCGCGCGAGATACGTATTTCCTTGCCGGGAGATGGAATCCTGCGAGGGCCCTTCCCGTCCCGGCTGCGGTCCGCTCCGCGGCGCCCCTTCGCCGTAGCCGCTATAGAGCGAATCGACGACGTCCATGCCCGACACGACCTCGGCGATGGGCGGGAAGCCGAAGCCGCCCAGCGAATCGAGCCGCGGATTGTCACGGAGATTGACGAAGAGCTGCACCGACCGCGTCCCCGGTCCCCCGCGCGCGTACGCGATCGTGCCACGCGCATTCGTGTGCCGCACCGGCTCGTCGGCGATGCAGCGCACGCGCCAGGCGTCGTTCAGCTTGGGATCACCCGAGATGCCGAACTGCGCCACGAAGTTCTTGACTACTCGAAAGAAGCGCGTCTGGTCGTAGTAGCGGCTCTTGACCAGCGTGTAGAACCGATCGACGCCGACCGGCGCCCAGTTCTTTCGCGCCATCACGTCGAAGCGTCCACGGCTCGTCTCGAACGCCACACGGAAGCTGTCCGGCACGGCGACGCCCGGATCGGGACGCTCCTGCCGGCACCCGAACGGCCACGGCATACACGAGGCAAGTCCGAGCGTGGCGATCACGAGGAACGCCGCTCGGCGAATCATTGTGCGCGCATCAGTCGACACGATCAGCGGGATGGTGGCTGTGGCGGACCGGCGGTGAGCGCGTCGGAGACGCGCTCGCGCTGGTGGTCATTGATGCTCGTCAGCAGCCCGACCAGGTTTGCGTTCTCGATCAGCGTCCGCTCGCGCAGAATCGTTTGCGGCGCGGTGGCGCTCAAGAGCTTCGACTTGTCGAGCTTCTTCTCATCGGCGAGGCGCGCGGCGGAATCCGGATAAAGAAATACCTCGAGCCGGGCGAGCGATCCGATCTTCACCACGAACGAACTGCCGGAGAGCGACTTCTCTTCCGGCGTCGCCGCCGAGTCGAGGTGCGGCGCCAGTCCGGCACGCTCGAGCCGGTACAACACCGAGCACTTCGCCCAATAACCGGTGGCCGGACACCCGCCATCGGTGACCGGGGCAGCCGCGGCGCGGTTCGACGCGGCAGTGTCGACCGACCTCGATGGCGGCGATGACTTGCCGCACGCACTCGAGAGCGTCGCCAAGCCGAAAAATGCGAGCGGTGAAATGCGCATCAGCGCGCCGGTTCGGCAAGCTCGTGCCGCGACGCCTCGCGCCGCGTCGTTCGCGTGCGGCGCAATCGCACGACCATGACCGCGCTCACGAACATCAGCGCGGTCGCGGCATACTCGAGCGGCTTCCTTGCCGACGGTACCGCGGCAGCGATCAGATACGGAACTCCAACCCCGAGTCCCAGGCCGATCAGCACCGCCGAGACGCGGAGCTGCTCCAGAGTATCGAACTGCTCGGTGGCGTCGAGCTGCAGGCTGTCGCGGAGCGAGTACGCGTGCCGATACATGTGATTGAACACCGCGAATACAGCCGCCAATCCCAATCCGAACACGCCGAACAGCACGGGAATGTCGTCATCGGGAAGCACGACCGCCCGATGAAAGCCCGCGTCGGGAAAGCCCATGGCGCCGAGCAGTTTGTTCGTCATCGTCGCCATGATGAACTTGAGTGGATACACGAAGATCAGCAACACGAACAGCAGCAGCCCGGTCAGCGTCACGACCTTGTTGTCCTCGATGCCGTAGCGCCGGAAGAAGGTGTACTGGGCCCGCCACAGGTTGAACAGGAGGAGAAAAGTGATGGCGAACGCGCCGACGCCGCGAAGCGCGTGCAGCACCTCGCCCGACGTCTTCGGCACCTCGAGCGAGATCGCCAGCAGCGTGATCGCGAAGCCGAACACGGCGTCGCTCAATCCCTCGACACGCGAGATCTCTTTTCCCCGAATTCGAAAATCGCCTTCACGCATCGGCAGATGATGCCGCCGGAGACGCCACCTCCGCAACCACGCGGCGCGCCACCACGGTCGCCGCCACGAAGTCGCCCGTCACGTTCGTCATCGTCGCGAAAAGATCCGGAATCGTATCGGCCGCCAGCAGCAGCGCCACGCCCTCCGCTGGAATGCCATACTGCACCGCCACCGGTGCGAGCAGCAGCACCGCGCCCTGTGGAACTCCGGGAATCGTGAGACTCAGCACCACCGCCATGAACGCCACCGATAGGAGCACGCCGGTTCCAAGCGCGACGCCGTAGAGCTTCGCGAGGAACAGGATTCCAATCAGCCAGTAGATCGGCGTCGCCACCTTGAACGTCGACACCGAGAATGGCAGCACGAACCCGCCGATCGGAATCGGAAGGCCGAGCGCTCGCGATCCTTCGATGAGCGCCGGCAGCGACGCCAGCGACGAGCTGGAGCCCAGCGCCACGACCTGCGCCGGGAGCACCGCGCGCGTGAGCCAGCCGAGCGGAATCCGGCCCACCATCGAGGCGACCGGATACATCAGCAGGGCGAACAAGACGAGCAGGGCCGAGATCGCCAGAATGTAGTAGACCATTGCGCC
>DATJIZ010000400.1:0-5467 GCA_035492735.1 Gemmatimonadaceae bacterium
TCGCCGATCGCTACCGCATTGAGCGCGAGCTCGGCGCCGGCGGCATGGCCACGGTTTACCTCGCCGCGGACATAAAGCACGATCGCAAAGTCGCCATCAAGGTCCTCAGGCCGGAGCTCGCCGCGGTCCTCGGCGCCGAGCGGTTTGTCGTGGAGATCAAGACGACCGCGTCGCTGCAGCACCCGCACATTCTCCCGCTGTTCGATTCCGGCATGGTGGACGGGCTCCCGTTTTACGTCATGCCCTATATCGAAGGCGAGACGGTCCGCGAGAAGCTCAATCGCGAGACGCAGTTCGGCGTCGACGAAGCGGTGCGCATCGCGCGCGAAGTGGCCGACGCGCTCGACTACGCGCATCGGCACGGTGTGATCCACCGCGACATCAAGCCCGAGAACATCCTTCTGCACGACGGCCGCGCGATGGTCATGGACTTCGGCATCGCGCTGGCGGTGAGCGCGGCGGCCGGCGGTCGCATGACCGAGACCGGTCTCTCGCTCGGCACGCCCCACTACATGTCCCCGGAGCAGGCGACGGCGGAGAAGGAGATCACTGGCCGCTCCGACGTGTACTCGCTCGCGATCGTTCTGTACGAGATGCTCGCCGGCCAGCCGCCGCACGTCGGTGGCTCAGCGCAGCAGATCATCATGAAGATCATCGCCGAGCCGGCTGCGCCGGTCACGCAATATCGAAAGGCGACGCCGCCCAACGTCGCAGCGGCGCTCGCAAAGGCACTCGAGAAGCTGCCGGCGGATCGCTTCGAGGGCGCGCGGGCGTTCAGCGACGCGTTGGCCAATCCGTCGTTTGCCACGGGCGAGGCCAGTGTTCGAGTCGGCACTGTCGCTCGTACGTCCGGTGTGTCGTGGATCGCGTTCGCGGCGGCGGCCGGTGCCGCGGCGCTCGCGTTGATGGGCCTTACATGGGCGCTACTTCGACCACGAAGGATTCCGGACGAGCCGGTCATCCGCGTCGCCGTCGATCTGCAGCCGAACGAGCGACTCTATCCCGCCGCCGGCGGATCGACGATCGCGATCTCGCCACAGGGCGACCGCCTGGTGTACGTCGCGCAGCGGGCGGACGGCGGCCACATGATGATCAGACGTACGGGTGAGTTCACGGCGGTCGAGCTCACGGCGGCGGTCACGCACTCGCCCACGTTCTCGCCCGACGGGCGATGGTTGGCCCTCGTCGACGGCAATCAGATCAAGAAAGTACCCACCGACGGCGGGCCGATCGTGACGCTCGCGACGATGGCGAATGCGAACGTTCGCGGGATGGCGTGGAGCGGTCGTGACACGCTCATCCTCGGCTCTGACGTTGGATTGCTTGCGTTGCCAAGTCGAGGCGGAACTCCGCATCGCATTCCCGGCGTGGATTCGACCGTTACCTCGGGCTATCCCGTGATTCTGCCCGACGGAAAGAGTGTAGCGTACACGGTAGGAGGTTCCGCGGCCACGCGGCACCTCGCGATCACGTCGCTCGCCTCCCATCGCACCACGGTCTTCGAGACTGTCGCAGGGATGGTGCTGGGAATGCGCGAAGGCCATCTGCTGTATGTGACGGCGACGGGTGAGCTGATGGGAGCGCCGCTCGACGTCGCGAGGCAGCGCCTGTCCGGAGACGCGATCCAGCTCGAGAGCGGCATTCGCGCCAGCGGCGCGAACGCGTCGCTTGCATCGCTGTCGGCGAACGGCTCGCTCTGGTACGTGAGTGGCCAGGCGACGGGCCATCTCGTGCATGCCGCCCCGGGGCGGCCGGACGTCCCGTTGCTCGATGAGACACGCGCATTCCGGGACCCTCGGTTCTCTCCCGATGGCAAGCGGATCGCCGTCGAAGTGCTCGAACCGAAGGGCAGCAATATTTGGATCTACGATGTCGCGAGCGCCACGTTCACGCTGCTGGCGAACGAGGCGAGCTTCGCCGAGTGGTCCGCGGACGGGAGGCGCGTCCTATTCAGGAGTACTCATAACGGCAAGATGGGAGTGTGGTGGGCTCCGGCGGACGGCAGTGGAAGCGCCGAACTGCTCTATGAGCCCGCCGACCTCTTCAACGAGGCGGTGATGTCGCCGGACGGCAAATGGCTGCTCTATCGCACGGCGCCCGGCGTTCACAATCGCGACATCTACGCCGTACCGCTCGACGGCGATCGCAAGCCGGTCCTGCTCGTCGGTGGGCCGGCGCAGGAATCGCACCCTAGACTGTCGCCGAACGGCAAGTGGCTCGCCTACGAATCGAACGAGAGCGGACGATTCGAGATTTACGTGCGGCCATTCCCCGAGAATGGCGCGCGCCGGCAGGTGAGCAACCAGGGAGGTGCCGAGCCGATCTGGTCCCGATCGGGGAATGCCATCTACTATAGAATACCCAACGGCGGCGTCGAGGCTGCGACAGTCACCGCGGGTGCGACGTTCACGGTCGGGGAACGTCACGGCGTATTCGGCACGTCCGATTATCTGAACGACGTCACGCACGCGAGCTATGACGCGTGGCCCGACGGGGATGGATTCTTGATGGTGAAGCCCGTCGGCGGCGACGGCAGGCCGATCCTCGTTCACAACTGGGGCCGGCTGCTGCGCGAGAAGCTCGCGGTGCAGCGATAAGGACCTTCAAGGCACGCCCGGCACGGGCGCGATGCCTGATGCAGTGCGATGATCGGTCACGGCACCCGTCGCCGCAACTCGTCCACGAAATGGAGAACCATCGTGGCGTGATTCGACGTCTCCATGTCGCCGCTCTGCCCGGCCGGAACCAGGGCGACGATGTGCCGGCCGTCGCGCGATAAATCATAGTCGGGGAACACGCCGGTATCGGCCAGCCTCACTTGCGTCCACTGCCGTGGCCGGCCAGGCACGAACGTACCGGCGTGGATGGTGTACGGCGCAACCATGATACGTTGGTCGTCGGTTCCGTAAAACAATTCGTGTCCGCCCTTGGGCCAGCGCGGCACTCGGCCACCGTCTCGGGACACCTGGATCGCGTCGCCGCCATTCGGAAAGGCGCGGACATAGACCTCCCACGAGCCGCTCTGATTCGATGCGTAGGCGAGCCAGCGGCCATCGGGCGAGAACGTGGGATAGGTCTCGAAGAAGGGTGTCTGAAGGAAGACCCGCGGCGTCGCCGCGCGGACGCCGCCGTCGGTCTCCGCCACTGACACGGTCCAAACATCGAATGCCGTCGTTGGACTCACCGAGCCGAACGCGAGCTGGCGTCCATCGGGCGACACGCTCCACGGTGCCGACACGTGCTCTGTCGCGAGCAATTGTGTAAGCGCGCCGCCGCTGCCAGGAACCCAGCTCAAGCCCGCGGGGCTGCCGACGATCAGGAAACGCCCGTCGGCCGTCCAAGCCGTGGTCGGGTTCGCCGACGCGATCGAGGTCGTTCGCCGAGGATCGCCGTTCAAGTCGTCGAATATCGAAATACTGGACACGCCGCTCTCGACGACGGACAACGCCAGACGCCGGCCATCGGGCGACAGCGCCGGCCACGTGTACCGCCCTGGCGTCGTGATCAGCGGTTTCACGTGCCCCGCGCTGTCGATCATCACGACGACCGATTGCCCGTTCGATGGCGCCCGTCGGTAGACCAGAACCCCGCTGTCGGAGAACGCCAACTGCGCAAAGCCAAACGTCGCCGAATACGCGACGTCGTCGATGACCGGCACGGGTGTGCCACGCGTCTCCAATCGGCGCGGATCGAACCGTACGGCGTAGAGCGTCCCCTGGTTGACATAGGTCAGATAATGCGGCGGAACGAAGCGGCCGAACGTGCCGCCCTTGACGAGCACGGTGCGGCGACCGCTCGAAAGCGACGTCGCCTCGATCGATCCGCGATCGGCACCGATGCCGCTGATCGCGGTGTACAGGACCACGTCGCCTCCGGGCAGCATCTGCGGCCAGCGAGGCGCGGAACCTATGGTATGGAGATTCACCATCGTCGATGGTGTTCCTCCGGCGGCAGGGACTCGCACCAGCCTGTCGCTCGCGTCGATCGCCGCGACGATGGCCCCGTCGTCGCTCCAGCTCGCTCCCAGCAGATCCGGCGCGTCGCACAGCACGACGGGCGATCCGCCGTCGATCGATGTCTTTTTCAGCTGCCCGCCCGCCCAGAAACCAACCCACCGCCCATCGGGCGACCAGAAGGGGCCGCGCGCGCCCTCCGTTCCATTGAGATCGACGCTCGACGATCCATCGAATCGCCGCATTCGTATCCGAGAGACGCCCGCCGAGTCGGTCGAGACGAACACCACGCGTGAGCCATCGGGCGCCACCACGACGTCGGTACCGACCTCGGACCCGATCGATTCAGTGGACTGAAGCTGGACGTCGAGCCGCATCAGGGTTGCCGCCGATGGCGGCGCCGATGGTTTCGCGACCCACGCCCCGAGGGAGAACGCGCTCAACGCCGCCGCCGAGCCGGCGACGAGCCACACCGCCGGTCGGGCTCGCGCGCGCCACCGGTTCGCTTCTGCTGGCGATGCCGCCGGGACAGGCGCGGTCGGCGCTGCCGCGCGCGCCACGAACCGCGGTACGTACGAGCCCTTGGGAAGCTCGATGATCAGATCGTCGTCGCGGCCTTCGTCAACGTAGTAGCGCTCGAGTCGGACGCGCAGCCGCGATGCCTCGGCGCGAACGATCGGGTCCGTTCTCGGATCGAATGACGTGCCGCGCCCGAGTGCCTCGGCGCCGACCGTGTACTCCTTCAGGCGCTCGCCATCGCCGTCGACCGTGCGCTCGACGAGAAACCGAAGCATCGCCATCGACCGTTCAGCGCCGCTGAACGTGTTGCTCGAGAGCACCCGCGCCAGGTGAGCGAGAATGGCGTCGCGCGCCATCGGGGGAGTGCTCATCGGCGAGAAGGTAGCGGCCGCCCCGATTTTAGATAGCCGTGCCGCACGCGTGCCGTTCGGTGCTTCTCGAACGGGGCGTAGATCCCATGTTGCGGCCATGGAACCCGTAAGTCTTGCCGCCCTTCCTTCCACGGCTCGCCGCGACCGCGCGGTCGCGCCAATCACGGCGAGCGAACACCGGCTCTTCGTCGTCACGGCGGTCGTGGCCGTAGTCGTCGTTGGCGTCGGGTCCGGAGCCGGTCTCGCCGGGGCGCGGGCGCCGGGAGCCAGGCCCGTCACGCCGCTGGTGTTGCTCCATGCCGCGGTCTTCGCCGGCTGGGTCGTGCTGTACAGCGTACAGGTCGCGCTGGTGGCGAGCGACCGGACCGCCGTTCACCGACGGCTCGGCTATGCAGGTGCGGCGTTGGCGCTCGCGATGCTCAGTATCGGCTATGCCGTCGCGATCCACGCGGCGCGCACCGGCTACGCACCGGTCCCGGGCGGAAATCGACTGAGCTTCCTGGTTGTGCCGCTCGGTGATCTCGTCGTGTTCGCAATCTGCGTCGGCGTCGCGTTGTACTGGCGTCGCACCGCCGCGATCCACAAGCGGATGATGTGGCTTGCGACAACCACGCTGATGTTCGC
>DATJIZ010000401.1:0-3281 GCA_035492735.1 Gemmatimonadaceae bacterium
GCCGCCCGCCTACAGTCCGGTCACGTGGAACACGACGGAGCCAATGCCCGCCGCTGAAGCGGTCACCAGCGACGTGCCCGGGGCAGGCGGAGTCGTGAACGTCACGTCGACTGCTCCGCTCGACCCGCTCGTCGAGCTCGCGACACTGAGCGAACCGCTCGTCGTGCTCCAGCTGACCGGGATCCCGGCCACCGGATTGCCATGCCGGTCCGTGACCCGAACCGTGAGCAACGCGTTCGCGCCGGCCACGACGGCGATCGAATCCGCCGTAACCTTCACCAGCGCCGATGCCGGTCCGGCGACCCCCGTCGCCAGCAGCGTCGCCGTGCTCGTGCCGACGATCGCCTGGAGCGTGTTCACCTTGGCGCTATCGTTGATCGTCCACACGGTCGTGGCCACCCCGGACGAGTCACTTCCGCTCAGCGTATCCGACACGATCCCACTGCCAGCGGTCGGCTTCCAGCTCACGGGCACGCCGAACACGGGTTTCCCGGCGAGCGTCACGAGCACGCTCACCCTGGCCGAGCTGCCGGCGATCACCGTGCGATCGGCGTTCGCCGAGTCCACGGCCACGTTGAACGTGTTGCCGCTGCTGCCCGTGGTGTCCGGACTGGACGCGGAAGTTGCGTCGCTGGAGCACGCCGCGGCGACGATGCCGAATGAAGCGGCGAAGGCGAGGATGATGGATCGCATGCCCAACCGACACCGCCCGCCGGTGAAACCCTGACGACCTGGGCCGCGCCGGCCGCGCCGCTTGACCAACGCCCACAATTGGCCGAATGTCTTGGCATGACGACCCGCCGACGATTCATCCACGCCCTGGCCGGCGCCGGTGTTTCTCTCCCGGTGATGCGCGGCTCTGCCTTTCGAAACCTGCTCGAGGCCGAGCCGATCGCGGCCGACCGGTCCCCGACGAGCGTCGCCGAAGACGAGACCTACTGGCGAGAGATCCAGCGCGCGTTCGATCTCGATCGCACCATGATCAACCTGAACAACGGCGGGTGTAGTCCGGCTCCGACGCATGTGCTCGAGCAAATGATTCGCGATCTCCGGTTCTCGAACGAGCTGCCGGTGGATCACATGTGGAGGGTGTTGGAGCCGCGGATCGAATCGGTGCGGCGCGATCTGGCGCAGGACTTCGGGTGCGATCCCGAGGAGATGGCGATCACGCGCAATGCGTCCGAGGCCAACGAAACGATGATCTTCGGCCTCGATTTAAAGAAGGGTGATGAAGTAATCTTTACGACCCAGAACTACCCGCGCATGCAGACCGCCTGGCGTCAGCGTGCGCGCCGCGAAGGGATCGTGCTCAAGCCGGTCAAGATCGAGACGCCGGTCAAGAGCACCGCGTCGTTCGTCGAGCACATCGCCAGCGCGATCACGCCACAAACGCGCGTGATCGAGGTCATGCACATCAGCTTCATGACCGGCTACATCGCGCCCGTCCGCGAGATTGTCGATCTGGCCAAGCCCAAAGGCATCCAGGTGTTCGTCGACGGAGCGCACGCCTTCGCCCACTTCCCGTTCACGCGCGACGAGCTGGGCTGCGACTACTACGGCACGAGCCTCCACAAGTGGCTGCACGCGCCGATCGGCACCGGCTTCTTGTACGTGCGACGCGACAAGATCAAATCGCTGTGGCCGCTCATGGCGGCGTCGGTCGAGCAGGACGCCAACATTCGCAAGTACGAGGAAATCGGGACGCATCCAGCCGCCAATCACAACGCCATCGCCGTTGCGATCGCGTTCACGCGCGGGATCGGGATGGATCGGAAGATCGCCCGCCTTCGCTACCTGCGTGATCGCTGGGCCAAACAGCTCCTCGCGGGCAGCGACCGCGTCCACATGATCACCGAGATCGGTCCCACGAAGAGCGGCGCGATCGGCGTCTATGGCATCGATGGGATGGACATGGGCAAGTTGGGCGGCTGGCTCTTCTCGCAGCACAACATCGTGACGACGCCCATGGTGAACGACGAGTTCGCGGGCATGCGCGTGACGCCCAACGTCTACACGACGGTAGACGAGGTGGACCTGTTCGCCGATCGGGTGCTGAAAGCGATTCGCTCCGGCATCGCGTAGAAATCGCGCGCCTCACCCCAACGCCGCCTCACGCTCGATCGCCGCCACCACCGCCTCCACATCCGCTTCCGTCATCCGATGCACCTGCGTGCACAACCGCAGTGAGAACCGGCCGCGCAGCTTCGTCGATGACATCAGGAACTGTCCGGTCGCATTCACGCGCGCGTTGATCCGCTCGTTGAGCGCGTCGAGGGCCTCGGGAGCGTCCACGCTGGCCGGCCGAGCGCGAAAACAAACGATTCCAAACTGCGCGGGTGACAGGATCTCGAAGCCACGCGCCCGTAACAGCTCCTCGGCGTACTCGGCGCGCTGGATGCCACGCTCGATCGCCTGGCGGATGTTGGCGAGCCCGAAGTAGCGAACGGACAGCCACACCTTGAGCGCGTGCGACGACCGGGTGAGCTGCTCGCCGCGGTCGGCGAAGTTCACCTCGCGCTCGCGCGCGCGCACATCGGTGAGGTACTCCGGGTGGACGCTGAAGGCTCGCTCGAGCGCGACCGGATCTCTTGCCAGGAGACAGCCGCACTCGAACGGAACGAAGAGCCATTTGTGCGGGTCGAGCGTCACGGAATCGGCGCGGCCGAGCCCGTCGAGCGTCCTGGCGCCCCGCTCGGTGAGCGCGGCGAAACCGGCGTACGCCGCGTCCACGTGCATCCAGACCGATTCGCGGGCACACAGGTCGGCGATCTGGTGCAGTGGATCGACAGCGCCCGTGTTGGTCGTGCCGGCGCTGGCGACGACGACGAACGGCGTGAATCCTGAGGCGCGATCTCGAGCGATCGCGTTCGCGAGCACGTCGACTCGGATTTTGTATGCATCGTCGGTCGCGATCTCTCGCACGTTCGCGCGAGGGATGCCGGCGATCCAGGCCGCCCGCTGCACCGACGAATGTGCCTGGTCCGACGTGTACAGTGTCAGTCGGGAGACGAGCTCGCCTGTCGGATCGGCCGCGTGGCGCGCTGCGACGAGCGCCGTGAGCGTCGCCGTCGATCCGCCGGATGTCAAAAGTCCACTGGTGCCGCTCGGCATCCCGACCCATTGTCTGAACCAGTCGAGCACGACGAGCTCGATCTCGTTCGGTCCGGACGCGACCGACCAGACGCCGGCGAAGAAGTTGTAGCCCGTTGCCAGCCAGTCGCCGAGGATCGCAGGGAACGTTGGCGAGCTCGGGATGTACCCCATGAAGTGCGGATGCGGCT
>DATJIZ010000402.1:0-14600 GCA_035492735.1 Gemmatimonadaceae bacterium
TTCGTGAGACACGACGGCGGCCTCGCCGGTCGGACGATACCAGAGCGGCTTGTCCGCCGGCGGATCCGCATACACGCCGACGAGCGCGTCGAGTGGCTGGGGCGGCGCCGAACGTTCAGCGAGGTCGGTGGCGACGTCGACTTCATCGCGCACCCGTTCGTCGATCGCCGTGACATCACCCGGTGAGAAGCCAAAGTCGCCCGTCAGCCTGGCAACGTACCGGCCGATGGGATCGTTCTCACGTTCCCACCGCTCGATCTCGCCCTCCGGCACGTATGACTGATTGTCGTGTTCGGCGTGGCCTTTTCGCCGGTACGTCATCAACTCGATGAGCGTGACGCCTTCGCCGTTCCGCGCGCCATCCACGGCGCGCCTGGTAACGTCGTAGACCGCGAGCACGTCATTGCCGTCCGCCTGCTCGCCCGGAATGCCGTAGCCGATCGCCTTGTCGACGAACCGCGCCGCCGCCGTCTGCCTGGCCGTCGGCGTCGAGTAGGCGTACCCGTTGTTCTCGACGATGACGACGAGCGGGCAGCGCTGCACGGCGGCGAAGTTGATGCCTTCGTGAAAGGCACCGGTCGAGGTCGCGCCGTCGCCGACGTACACGAGACCGACGCGGCGTTCGCGGCGCATCTTGAAGCTGAGCGTCACGCCAGCCATGACGGGGACCATGTCGCCGAGCGGCGAGATCTGGCCGATGAAGCCGCGTTCCGTGTCGCCGAAATGGATGTTGAGCTCGCGCCCGCGCGTCGGCGAGTCGCCCTTCGCCATGTACTGTCGCAGGATCTCGACCGGCGTGGCGCCCTTCACCAGCATCGATCCGAGATTTCGAATGAGCGGCGACAGCACGTCGCCGCGCTCGAGCGCGTAGGCGCTCCCGACCGAATCGGCTTCCTGGCCGAGCGAGCGAAACAGTCCGCCCACGACTTTGGTTTGCCGGTACAGCGCGACGAGACGCTCCTCGAGCGTTCTCGTGAGCCGCATCCAGTAGTAGAGCTCCAGCAGCTGGGCGCTCGACAATCCGGGATGAGGCGCGGAGGCCGGGGACTGGCGCGATCGTACCGCCTTGGCGATGTCCGTTCCCCCGCTTCCCAATCCTCTGCTTCGTCGCGCCATCAGTAGTTCGCGCTGAGCACGTGCGATGGATCTTCGCTGCGGTGCACGCTGACGAAGAACCGTTTCACATTTCGATCGAGGCGGCTCTCGCCCATCTGGTCGGTGTCGACCTGCACGAACGTGTAGTGTCCGCCTTCGGCGCGCACGGAGAGTAGAAGCGTGCCGAGCGCACCGGTGTACGTGCGCGTCTTGGGCGAGGTCGTCTGCTGCGCGAGGCCGATGCTGGGGAAGAACTGGTCTGCTGCCGCGAGCACGTCGGCAACCGGCAGCTGGCTTCGATAGAAATGTCGCATCAGGGAATGTTCGATGGCCGTTCGTTGATGACGTCCTGCATCCAGTCGGTGCGCTCCAGGGGATGAATCGAATCCCGTCGGAACCGGATCGCCACGGCCCAGAGGCCCGGCACGACGAAATTCAGCTTGGCGTGGTACGTCCCCACCTCGGGGCCGTAGACCATGCCATCCCACGTCTTGGCGCCCTCGGCGTTGCTGGAAAATAGCTGGCCTTCGCCGTTCTCGATCGGTTGCCGCGTCTTGCGGTCGAAGATCCGGACGCTGTAGTGGATGTCGTCGCGCGCGTGCGGCGGCGCCTCGTCCGGGCTGATCGTGAAGTCGTAGCTCAGCGTGTACTGATGCAGCGGCGGCGGACGGTTCGGTCCATTGTCACAGGCACCGAGCATCGCCGCCGCGAGCAGCGTGACCGCGGAGGCCCCTCTCGCCCAGGCTCGCATGTTCGCCTCCCCCAGGTCCTAGGACTGGTAGTACTCCAGGCCGAGATGCGTGATCTGTTCCTCACCCATCAAGTGGCGAAGCGTGTTCTTGAGCTTCGTCTGTTGGATGAAAAGATCGTGTTCCGGTTGGAGTCCGGGAGCGGCCATCGGCGATTTGTAATAGAAGCTTAACCATTCCTGAATGCCCTTCATCCCCGCGCGGTGAGCGAAGTCGGAGAAGAGGGCCAGATCGAGCACGATCGGCGCCGCGAGAATGGAGTCGCGACAGAGAAAGTTCACCTTGATCTGCATCGGATAGCCCATCCACCCGACGATGTCGATGTTGTCCCAGCCTTCCTTGTTGTCGCCGCGCGGCGGGTAGTAGTTGATGCGCACCACGTGCGAGAAACCCTTGTACAGATCGGGGTAGACTTCGGGCTGCAGGATCGTGTGCAGCACGCTCAGCTTCGACTCTTCCTTGGTCTTGAACGAGGCCGGATCGTCGAGCACTTCGCCGTCGCGGTTGCCGAGGATGTTGGTCGAGTACCAGCCGGCGAGGCCGAGCATGCGCGCCTTCATGCCCGGCGCGATCACCGTCTTCATCCAGGTCTGGCCCGTCTTGAAGTCCTTCCCCGAGATCGGGACGCCGCGATCGTTGGCCAGCTGCTGCAGCGCGAGCGTGTCGACGGCGAGGTTGGGCGCCCCGTTGCAGTACGGGATGCCCTCCATGATCGCCGCCCAGGCGTAGAGCATCGCCGGCGAAATCGCCTCGTCGTTCCGCTCCATCGCGCGCTCGAACTGCTCGATGGTCGCGTGCTGCGGCCCCGGTTTGATGAACACTTCGGTGGACGCGCACCACACGATCGCCAAGCGGTCGCATTTGTGCTTCGCCTTGAAGTCGCGCATATCCTGCCGCAGCTGCTCGGCGAGATCACGCTTGCTCTTGCCCTTCTTGACGTTGTCGCCGTGGATGCGTGTGACGTACTTGTTGTCGAAGACGGCGGGCATCGGCTGGATGTCGCGCAGAAAATCACGCACCGGCTCGAGGTCGCGCTCCTCGAGCACGCCAGCCTTCTTGGCGGCCGTGTACGCGTCGTCGGGAATCGGGTCCCACGCGCCGAACACGATATCGTCGAGCGACGCGAGCGGCACGAAGTCCTTGATGAGCGGCGAGCGATTCTCGGTGCGTTTGCCGAGGCGGATGGTCGCCATCTGCGTGAGCGAGCCGATCGGCTTCGAGTGGCCGCGACGGATGCTTTCGACGCCAGCCATGAACGTGGTCGCCACGGCGCCAAGGCCGGGCGTGAGAATGCCAAGCCGGCCGGCAGCCGGGCGAATGGTGGGCGAAGCCACGAAGGAATCTCCTGTCGACACTAAGGGCGCGTGCCGGTCGAACGGGGCGTCCGGCGACGCAGCCAAAACGTCTTTTCGGTGGTGAGCGGAAGAGGTGGCGCGTCGGCGCGGGCGTCCGTCTGCTGATGCACGAACTGGATCCGCTGCACGACGGTGATCCACGCCGTGATGGTGAGAAACACGATGATGGTTCCCAGCACCCAACCATCGAGGGCCAGCCCGAACAACGCCTGCGGAGCGGACAGCAGCACGAAGCGCTCGGGCCGTTGCACCATGCCGACCTTGGCATCGAGGCCAAGCGCTTCGGCACGGGCGCGGATGTACGACGTCAGGAAGGAGCCGATCAGTCCAGCCAGGCAGACCACCACCATCGGGACGGAGTGGTGAACCGGGTTCACGGCGTAGAATACCGCCAGCCCGCCGAGCAGCGCGCCGTCGGCCAGCCGGTCGAGCGTCGAATCGAGGAATGCGCCAAAGGTCGAGCTCTTGTTCGAGCGTCGAGCTACCGTACCGTCGAGCACGTCGAACAGCGCGGTCATCGACAGAAACCAGCCGCCCGTGCGAATGTGGCCGAATCCGTAGATGATCCCGCCGGCGACCGTGCAGGCGGTACCAATCGCGGTGATGGTGTTGGGATGGATCCCGCGGCGGACCAGCCAATTCGCGACCGGATCGATGACTCTCAGGTATCCGTTTTTGAGCCAGTCCGGGAGAATCTTCATGCGGCTCGAATTGGGGCGTGCACAGGGCTACGCTGACCGGCGATAGCGGCGGGACACGGACACGGCGCACCCGAACCAGCAGGACGTCGCTCCGGCCGTAAAAGTAGCCGCTCCACGGAGTTGTAGCAACCGACTCAGCAGATCCCGCGCCTCAGGGAAGTGGGAACGTGTACGTTCCCGTGAGCACCACGTTGTTGCGCGTGTACGTGTGAACGCCGTCGATCGTGACCGCTTTGAGGGTCACCGTCGATCCCGTCGCATATCCCTGCACCGGAACACTCACCGAGCTGTTCGCGGCAACCTGACGAAGAAATGTGTCCGTGCCGCCGGAATTGACGTAAACGTTCACGGCCTGACTGAGCGAGTTCTGGACCTGCACCGAGACCTGCGTCGCCTGCGTTGGCGCGGTGCGCACTTCGACCTGCCGGGCCGCGCAAGCTGTCGACCCGACCGCAACCGCTGCGCCGAGCAATGACGCAACTCGAGTGAATCTCATGTCTGTTGTCCCCTTGAGTGTGCTGTCCCCACCGTGCAAGACCCATGCTTTCCGGCCGTGCTCGCCTATTTCACCCGTCAACGATAGAGCAAGAACCGGCGAGCGCCGTCGAGAAACCGCGCCACGGGAGCACGCTGCAGATCCATTGCCCGCATCGGGTCGGTGCCGCTCAGTATTGCCTGCCGAACCGCGCTGCTTCCGAACCGTTCGTCGAACGTCGGCTGGCGGAGCCTGAGGGAATCGTGATCGGCTCGGTCGATCGCCCACAACACGGCGGCGGCGACGTGTCCCGATTGCACCGCGTTGCGATCCCGAACGGCGATGCGCACGCCGGGAATGCGCCGGCCGCCGTACTTGCCGTCGCCGGGATTCTGCGGCGTGAACGAGTCGACGACAAATTCGACGCCTGGCAGTTTCCGGGCGTTGAGCAGTTCCGCCACCCGAACGGCGTTCATCCACGGCGCGCCAAACTGCTGAAACGCGATGTCGGTTCCCCTGCCCACCGAGACGTTCGAGCCTTCGAACGCGACGAGCGATGGATAGAGCAATGCACTCTGCAGCGTCGGCAGATTGGGCGACGGCTTGACCCACGGCAGACCGGTGTCGTCGAACCACATCGCGCGATGCCAGCCGGCCATCGGCACCACGTGGAGCGGCGCATCGATGCCGAGCACCGCGTTGTAAAACAGCGCGAGCTCTCCCATCGTCATGCCATGCCGCAGTGGAAACGGATACAGCGCGTAGGCCTTGCCCGGCCGCTGCCGAGCATGCTCCTCGGGGTTCGACAACGCCGTGTCGAGCATGGGCCCATCAACGTGCACGCCGGTAAGTGGGTTGGGCCGGTCGAGCACGAGGATCGGGAGGTGCCGGCGCGCCGCCGCCCGCATCGCGTAGTCCACCGCGCCCACGTACGTCCACGTCCGCGTGCCGATGTCCTGCAGGTCGATCACCAACGCATCGAGGTCGCGCAGAAGGCTGTCCGGCGGGGCGACCGTCGTCTCGGTGTACAGCGAGAACACCGGCAGGCCGCTTCGCTCGTCGACCCCGCTCTCGATGTGCGCGCGGTCCTCCGTCCCACGGATGCCGTGCTCCGGCGAGAACAGTCGAACCAGCACCACGCCGGCCGCGCGGGCTTGCCCGTCACGCAGCCGCTCGATGTCCGAGACGCCGTGCTCGTCGATGCCGGTCTGGTTCGTGAGGAGGCCGATCCGCTTGTTCCGAATCAGGCCGATACTATCCTCAAGCAGCACCGAGATTCCGGGTTTCACCGTGGCTCGGGCAATGCCGGTATTCGCCGCCGGCGGATGCGTGCACCCGGCCGCGAGTATTGTCAGAACGATCACACCCAGCCAGTTTCGCGAATGCATCATTTCCGCTCCAGTTGGTTTCGATCAATCTTCTCGGCGCCGATTGCCGCGCTGACACTCGCCGCCTGCCACCGTCCGGTCGCCGTCTCCAGTCCCGTGACCTCTGCCGGCGGCTCGGCGCAGACATCGCTCGGTGCTGCCCTCCAAGCGGATGTACGACGCGTGCTCGACAAAGGGCGCGCCGACAGCGCATACCCCGGTGCCTTCGCCGTCGTTGGCAACCGCGCCGGCGTGCTTGCCGAATATGGTGCGGGCACGCTGGATTGGGCACCCAGCCCGGTACCCGACGAACACACGATGTGGGATCTGGCTTCGCTCACGAAGGTCATCGGCCTCACGACTGCCGTAATGCAACTGGTCGAACAGCATCGGCTCGATCTCGACGCCCCGCTGCAACGCTATCTCCCAGCGTGGATCGGACCGAACAAGGAAAAGGTGACCGTCCGTCACCTGATCACCCACACCTCCGGGCTTCCGGCATTCAAGGCCTACGACGAGATCACGCACGACCCCGACAGCCTCGCCAAGTTGATGTTCGCCACGCCGCTCGAGACCACGCCCGGCACAAAGATGGTGTACAGCGACATCGGTGCATACATGCTCGGGCGACTCGTCGAGCAGCTCACCGGCCAATCGCTCGACATGTACCTGCACGACCATGTCTTCGAGCCGCTCGGCATGCACGAGACGACCTATCGTCCTCCCATTGCCCTCTGGTCGCGCATCGCGCCAACGGAGCTCGACACCGTGCAGCGGCGACGCCTGGTACGCGGCATGGTGCACGACGAGCGGGCGTACTATCTGGGCGGCGTCTCCGCGCACGCAGGGCTGTTCAGCAGCGGTCACGATCTGGCCCGCTTCGCCCGGATGTACCTCAACGGTGGGACGCTCGATGGTGCCCGCATCGTCGAACCGTCCACCATCGCTCGCTTCACGGCATACGCCGACTCGGCGTTCTCGAACCGCGCGCTCGGCTGGCAGAAGCCGGAGTATCCGGGCATGCGCTACACAACGTCGGCGCCGTGGGCCGGGCACAGCATGTCGTCGCAGTCGTTCGGTCACACCGGCTTTACCGGCACTTCGATCGGTATAGATCCGACGCGAGACTTGTTCGTCATCCTGTTGAGCAATCGGGTCGATCCCACGCGCAACAACAACAAGATCAGCGAAGTCCGCCGGCAGCTGACTGACGCCGTGGTGGCGGATTTCGACCGGTTGCGCGCGAACGCACAACCCAGGACCCCATGAACATCAGCATGATCGACTGGGCGATAGTCGCCGCCTACTTCCTGCTGTCGGCGGGCATCGGCTTCGCGTTCACCAAACGCGGCGGCGAGAGCTTGAGCGAGTACTTCATCTCGGGCCGCGCCGTGCCGTGGTGGCTCGCCGGCGCGTCGATGGTCGCCACCACGTTCGCCGCCGACACGCCGCTCGTCGTTACCGGTCTCGTGTCGGCGCACGGCGTGGCGGGCAACTGGCTGTGGTGGAACATGCTGATGAGCGGGATGCTCACCGTCTTCTTCTTCGCCCGACTTTGGCGACGCGCCAACGTCATGACCGACGTCGAGTTCGCGGAAGTGCGCTACAGCGGCAAGCCCGCGGCGACGCTTCGAATCTTCCGCGCGCTCTACCTCGCGATCCCGATCAACCTCATCATCCTCGGCTGGGTCACGCGGGCGATGATCAAGATTCTCACGATCTCGCTCGGATTGCACGCCGTGCAACTCGGCGGGGTGACCATCTCGGGCGAAGTGATCGCCGTCGGCATCTGCTTCGTGATCACGATGGCGTACTCTGTCGCGGCCGGCATGTGGGCCGTGCTCTGGACGGATCTGATCCAGTTCGTGATCAAGATGACGGCGGTGATCGTGCTCGCGGTGTTCGCCGTTCGTGCCGTCGGCGGCATGGACGTCATGAAGGCGAAGCTCACCGCGCACTTCGGTAGCGAGACCGCGGCGCTCTCGGTGCTTCCCATCTCGTTCACGGCCCATGGGCTCGTGGCGTATGCGTGGATGCCGATTCTCACGCTGGCGGTGTTTCTTGGCGTGCAATGGTGGGCCGCATGGTACCCAGGCGCCGAGCCTGGCGGCGGCGGCTACATCGCGCAGCGAATCTTCTCGGCGCGGTCCGAGAAGGACGGCGTGCTCGCGACGCTGTCGTTCCAGGTTGCGCATTACGCGCTCCGGCCGTGGCCGTGGATCGTGACCGGCCTCGCGACGATCATCCTGTATCCCAACGGCATCGGCCCCACGCACGACCACGAGGCGGCGTACGTGCAATCGTTCGTCGACCTGCTGCCGACTCCCTGGCGCGGCGTGATGATGGCCGGCTTCGCCGCCGCCTACATGTCGACCGTGGCGACGCAGCTCAACTGGGGCGCCTCGTATCTCGTGAACGATTTCTATCGTCGGTTCCTGAACAAGACTGCCAATGAGCGACACTACGTCGCCGTGTCGCGCTGGGCGACGGTGTTCCTGTTCCTCGCCTCGACGCTCGTGACCTGGCAACTCTCGTCCGTGGAAGGAGCGTGGAAATTCCTGCTGGCGATCGGCGCCGGAACCGGGCTCGTGCTCATCCTGCGCTGGTATTGGTGGCGCATCAATGCGTGGTCCGAGATCAGCGCGATGCTGGCCTCGTTTGGGGTATCCGCCATCTGCTTCCTGACCATACCCGGGCGCTGGTACCCCGCCGATGATCCACGGACGGATTCCGTAATCATGCTCATCACGGTCGCCGTGAGCACCGTGATCTGGCTCAGCGTGACGTACCTGACGGCGCCCGAGGCCGATTCGGTGCTCGCGTCGTTCTACGAGCGCGTGAGGCCCGGTGGACCGGGCTGGGCCCAGGTCTCGGAGCGCCTGGGCTACGGACGGGAATCAATCCCGGGCGGCGCACTCGCATGGACGAATTGGATCGCCGGCATCGTCGCCGTGTACGGCTCCCTGTTCGGCATCGGGAAGATCGTCTTCGGCGAGCTGGGCACCGGAATCATCCTGCTCGCGATCGCGGCGGTCGCATTCGCCTGGATCGCGCGGTCGTTCCGGAACGAGCTTCCGCCGCCCGCGGTCGCCGTCCGAGCGGACGCGGCGCTCGCTGCCGACTAGACGCGGTCGATTTGAACCCGGTTGCGGACTCGATTATACTTCGTATGTAATGCGGCCATGGCAACTTGGCCGCTCCCACTGGAGGGCGCGAATGAGCACGATGAATCAGCCTGAGGTGATGGTGACCGTAACGCCGGTTGCCTCCGCCGAAGTGAGAAAGTTCATGGAGCAAGAGGGCGTCGACCCGGCCAAGGGCGGTCTCCGCGTGAGCGTCCAACCGGGCGGCTGCAGTGGTTTCAAGTATGGTCTGCTGATCGAGGACGAGGCTGCCGAAGACGATCTCGTCATTTCGCAAGGCGAGTGGCACGTGTTCGTGGATCCGTTCTCGGCACAGTACCTGAACGGCGTGACGATCGACTATGTCTCGTCGATGCAGGGTTCCGGCTTCACTTTCAAGAATCCGAACTCGACGGGCGGCTGCGGCTGCGGCAGCTCGTTTTCCGCGTAACGCGATCATCACCCCGCACGCTGAGCTGACATGGAACGGTCGGTCGCTGGCGCACGCCGGGACGCGGTCGTGAACGACAAGAGGGGGGCCCGCGACACGATCGATCGCGCGGCCCCCCTTTCGCGTTCGTCGCACGCGGCGTCCTCCGGCGAGCACATTCGGACGGTGGTCGTCGACGACCACGAAGACATCGCGCGACTCGTCGCGAACCGCATCGCGACGCTCATCCGCGAGCGCAACGCGGCCGGCGAGCGAACCGTGCTCGGTCTCGCCACGGGATCGACGCCGATCGGCATCTATCGCGAGTTGATCCGCATGCACCACGACGACGGCTTGAGCTTCGCCAACGTGGTGACGTTCAACCTCGATGAATACTACCCGATGCCGAAGGAGAGCATCCACTCCTACCACCGCTACATGTGGGAGAATCTCTTCTCGTCGATCGACATCAAGCCCGAGAACGCGCACATCCCGCCGGGCGATCTGCCGCGGCAGGACGTGCAGGACGCGGCGCGACGCTACGACGCAGAGATCGAGCGGGCGGGCGGCATCGATTTCCAGATCCTCGGCATCGGCAAGACGGGCCACATCGGGTTCAACGAGCCGGGGTCGGGGGCCGAGAGCCGCACGCGTCTGGTCACGCTGGACGCGGTCACGCGCAAGGACGCGGCCGGGGATTTCTTCGGCGAGGAATACGTGCCGCGTGAGGCCGTCACGATGGGCATCGCGACGATTCTCGATGCGCGCGAGATCGCCATCATCGCAACGGGCGAGCACAAGTCGAGCATCGTGCGGCGCGCCGTCGAGGGCGATGTCGACGTCGAAGTGGCGGCGACGTTCCTGCAGCGGCACCCGAACACCACCTTCTACCTCGATCGAGCCGCGGCCGCCGAGCTCACCCGCGTGAAGACGCCGTGGCTGATCGACGAAGTTCACTGGACGCAGGATCTGATCGTGCGCGCGGTGATCTGGCTGTCGCAGCGCACCGACAAGGCCATTCTCAAGCTGACGCAGCGCGACTACGCCGACGCCGGGATGTCGTCGCTCGTCGCCAAGTTCGGGTCCCCCGGCGAGGTGAACGGGATGGTCTTCAACTTCCTGGGCGCCAAGATCCGCGGAAAGTCCAAGCTGCCGATGGGGCGCAAGATCATCTGCTTCTCGCCGCACCCGGACGATGATGTGATCTCGATGGGCGGCATCCTGCGCAAGCTCGTCGAGAACGACAACGAGATCACCGTCGCGTACATGACGAGCGGGAACATCGCCGTGTTCGACCACGACGTGCGGCGCTACGTCGATTTCCTCGAACGCCTGGCGGCCGAAGGACGGATCGACCAGCCAAAGGTCGACGCGCTCGCGACGCGCGTGCACGAGCAGCTCGATCGCAAGCGGCCCGGCGAAGTCGACATTCCCGAGGTCCAGGACATCAAGCGCATCATCCGCGAGGCGGAGGCGGTGAGCGGCATCGAAACGGTCGGTCTGCCTCGCTCGGCCGCGCGGTTTCTGAATCTGCCGTTTTATCAAACAGGCAAGGTCCGCAAGGATCCGATCGGGCCCGATGACGTGGCCATCGTGCGCCACCTGCTCGAGGACATTCAGCCGGAGATGATCTTCGTCGCCGGCGATCTCTCCGATCCGCACGGCACGCACCGCATGTGCAAGGAAGCGATCGATCTCGCGTTACGCGCGCTCGGCGCGGCAGGGCGCGCAAAGGCTGCCGCCGGTGAAGCAGCCTCGGACAGGGCCGAGACGTCGGGCAAGCGAGGCCTGCCCGAAGTCTGGCTATACCGCGGCGCGTGGCAGGAGTGGCCGATCCACGAAGCCACCTGGCTCGTGCCGCTTTCGCAGGAAGAGCTGCGGCTCAAGATCCAGGCGATCTTCAAGCACCAGTCGCAGAAGGATTCCGCGCCGTTCCCCGGCGGCTACGATGAGCGCGAGTTCTGGCAGCGCGTCGAGGCGCGCAACAAAGGCACCTCCGCGGAGCTCGACCGGCTCGGACTGGCCGAGTACTTCGCGATGGAAGCGTATGTGGTGGAGTGACGCCGTCGGCCACACCGCCTAGCCAATGCGCGGCCTGAACGGGCTCGACTTCGTCGTCATCATCGCGTATCTGGTCGGCATCACGCTGCTCGGCATCTGGGTGGGCCGGCGGCAGCGTGATTCGAAAGATTACTTCGTCGCCGATCGCGAGATCCCGTGGTGGGCGGTGATGTTCTCGATCGTCGCCAGCGAGACCAGCGCGCTGACGTTCATCAGCATTCCGGGCCTCGCCTACACGACCGACCTGGGCTTCCTCGAGATCGCCACCGGCTATCTGGTTGGCCGGATCGTGCTCGCGTACACGCTGCTGCCGCGCTACTACGAGGGCAATCTCGTCACGGCCTACGCGCTGCTCGAGACGCGGTTCGGTCTCGCGACGCGGCGCTTCACGTCGATCGTATTCATGGTGACGCGCGGCATGGCCGATTCGGTGCGCGTCTTCGCCACCGCCGTGCCGATCGCGCTGATCATCGGACCGCTGCTGCCGCGCGCCGCGGTCATGCCGGTGGCCGTCGTGGTGCTGGGAACGCTCACCGTTCTCTACACCATCCGCGGTGGTATGCGCGCGGTCGTATGGACAGAGATCGTGCAGGCGTCCGTGTACATCATCGGCGGCCTGTCGGCGATCGTGCTGATCGGGCATCTCGTAGGCGGCGGCTGGAGCACCGTTCTGGCCAGCGCGTCGGCCGCGAACAAGCTCAAGATCGTGAGCTGGTACACCGGCTTCGACCGGCCGCACACGATGTTCGCCGGCATCATCGGCGGCGCGTTTCTGTCCATGGCGTCTCACGGTGCCGACCAGCTCATCGTGCAGCGCCTCTTGTCGGCGCGCTCGCTCCGCTCGGCGCAAGCGGCCGTGATCGGGAGCGGCGTGGCGGTGATCGTGCAGTTCGCGCTGTTCTTGATCCTCGGCATCGGCCTGTGGGCGCTGTACGGCGGACGAACGTTCCCGACGCCGGACGCCATCTTCCCGACGTTCATCGTCGACCGCATGCCGCACGGCCTCGTCGGCCTGCTCCTCGCCGCGGTCCTCGCCGCCACGATGAGCACGCATTCCGGCGCGATCAACTCGCTCGCCGCGGCCTCGACGCACGACATCTACCTGCCGCTCACGGGCCGCGCGCCCGACGACGCGCGCACGCTGCGCGTCGGGCGGTGGTTCGCCCTGGTCTGGGGGATCGTGCTGACCAGCGGCGCCCTGCTCTTCCCCGAGAACCAGAAGACTCCGGTGGTCGTCGTCGCTCTCTCGATCGCGTCGTTCACTTACGGCGGGCTGCTGGGCGGCTTCTTTCTGGCTATCTTCTGGCGGCGCGCCCGGCAGGCCGACGCCATCATCGGCATGTCGGTCGGGATCGCCGTGATGAGCGTGATCGTGTTCGCCAAGCAGATCGCCGCCGCCGTGCCCGCGCTCGCCGACTTGCTGGCGCCGGTCTCGACAATCGCCTATCCGTGGTACGTGCTGATCGGAACGGCGATCACTCTCGTCGTTGGAATTCTCTCATCGCTGACCCACGCGGCCGCTCAGCCGGTGGTGGCTGAAACCGGATGAACTTCATCGTCATTGGAATCGACGGCGGCGGGTCGAAGACCCACGCCATGGTCGCCGACGAACACGGACGCACGATCGCCGAGACCGTCGGTCCCGGCAGCGCCGTACGCCCCGGTCGTGCCGAGGAATCGGCGAACGTCATCAGCGACGTCGTGCGCGACGCGCTGGCGTCGTGTGACATGACGCACGTGACGCCACGCGTTCTCTGCGTCGGCGTCGCGGGGGCGGGCCGCGAGACGGAGCGAAATCAGCTGTGGCAGGCGCTCATCGGTCGCGACCTCGCATCGGAGCTCGTGATCCACTCCGACTTCAGCATCGCGCTCGACGACGCATTCGGCGACGGTCCCGGCGTGCTGCTGATCAGCGGCACGGGATCGGTCGCGTTCGGTCGCGGTCCGACCGGCGCGACGGCGCGCTGCGGCGGCTGGGGGCCCGTGTGCGGCGACGAGGGCAGCGGTGCGTGGATCGGTCGGCGCGCGTTGTCGGTGGTTACGGCCGCGGCCGACGGCCGTGAGCCGGAGACGGCGCTCACCGGCGCCATACTCACCGCGGCGCAGGTGAATGAAACGTCGGATCTGATCGGCTGGGCCGCCAATGCCACGCCGGCGCAACTCGCGACGCTCGCGCCAACCGTGTTGAGCGTGGCCGACAGCGGAGACCTGCGCGCCAACGCACTCGTGAGCCTGACGGTGGAAGAGCTCGTGCTGCATGTGCGCGCGCTCGCGCGCCAGCTCTTCGGCGACGAACGCGCGTCCGTCCCCGTCGCCTTGACCGGCGGGATGCTCGCGCGCGGGAACGCGCTGCGCAAGCGCCTCGAGCACCGCATCAAGTCGGCCGTTCCTGGCGCGACCGTGAGCGCCGAGCCGGTGATTCCGGCGCGTGGCGCGGTGCGTGCCGCGCTGCGGATCGTGGGCGAGGCGGTCGTTTAGCGCCGCGCCGCCAAGCCGGGCCAACGTGCGATCATGAGCTTGGACGACCTGCGGCGGCGCATCGACCGGATCGACGACGAGATTCTCGCGCTCCTCGAGTCGCGAGCCGACGTCGCGCGCGACGTTGCGCGGGAAAAGCGCACGGCGGGCGCGGCGACCTACGATCCGGAGCGCGAGCGGGCCGTCCTCGCGCGTCTGGAAGCGCGCGGCGGCGACCGCTTTCCGCGCGAGGCGATCCGCGCCGTGTTTCGAGAAGTGATGAGCGCGTGCCTGGCCGTTCAGGAGCCGGTGAGGGTCGCTTTCCTCGGTCCGGCCGGGACCTTCACGCACGCCGCGGCGCGTGAGCTGTTCGGCTTGGCGGCTCGGTACACGGAAGCAACGACGATCGAAAGCGTCTTCGATGCGGTGCGCCGCGGCGACGCCACCTACGGCGTTGCACCACTCGAGAACTCGACCGAAGGCTCGGTGACCCCGGCGATCGATGCGCTCATCGAGGGCGGCGTGCTGATCCGGCGCGAGCTGGTGCTCCAGATCGGTCAGTGCCTCATGTCGACCGCGACCGGCCTCACGCAGGTCGAACGGGTGTACTCGCATCCACAGGCGCTCGCGCAATGTCGCGTCTGGCTCGCCAAGCACCTGGCCGGTGCGCAGCTCGTACAGACGCCGTCCACCGCCGCCGCGGCGCGCGAGGCGCTGGCCGATGCCTCGGGCGCCGCGATCGGAAGCCGGCTGGCGGCCGAGCTCTACGGGGTTCCGGTGCTGCGCGA
>DATJIZ010000403.1:0-26061 GCA_035492735.1 Gemmatimonadaceae bacterium
GCGCTCGGTCTCCAGTGCGCGCCAGGGCGCCACGTTGCCGTGATGATCCAGCTCCGTGAGGACGATCTCGTCGCCACGCGCCAGCTCGCGTCCAATCGCGCGCGCCAGATGGAACGTGAGCGTCGTCATGTTCTGGCCGAAGACGATTTCGTCGGCGCGGCCATTGAGGAACGTCGCCAGCGTCTCGCGCGAATAGGCGATCAGCGCGTCGGTCTCCTCGCTCGTGGGATACCGCCAGTGCGTATTGGCGTTGTGATGCTGGAGATAGTCTGCCATGGCGTCGACGACAGGCCGCGGGACCTGCGTGCCGCCCGGACCATCGAAGTACGCGACGGGATGCCCGCCGTGGACGCGGGCGAGCGCCGGGAACTGTGCGCGAATGGCGTCAAGCGACTCGGCCCGCTGCATCGTGGGTTCGACTGTGGTCGTCATGCGATCTCCACTCCCGCCCACTGCTCGATCATCTTCACGGCCTCCACATGGTCGGCACTCTCTCCCAGCGAGCCGCGGGCGATGCGAAAGAGATCAGCCGTGAGCTGCAGCACCGGCGCCGGAACGCGCGTCTCGCGCGCCACCTCGGCGGCGATGCCGACGTCCTTCTCGAGCAGCGCGAGGCGAAATGTCCGCGGAAACGACCGCGTAAGGACCCGCTCGGGGAACAGGTTCATCGACGTATTGGAGCGGCCGCTCGATGCGTTGATCACGTCGAGCGCGACGCCCGGATTGACGCCGAGCTTGACGAGGGCCGCGAGCCCTTCGGCGGCGGCGAGAATGTGCGTGGCGAGGAGGGCGTTATTGATCGCCTTGACGGCGTCGCCGGCACCGACGTCGCCGCAGTGGACGATCTTCTGCCCGAAGGTCTCGAGCACGGAACGAACGCGCTCGAGGATTTTCGGATCGCCGCCGACCATGATGGTAAGTGTTCCTTTCTGCGCACCGGAGACCCCGCCGCTCACCGGCGCGTCGATGAAGTCGATGCCCCGTTCGGCGAGCTTGTTGTGGATGAACCGCGACGTCGCCGGATCGCCCGACGTGCAATCCACCAGCACGTTTCCGTCGCGCATGCCGGCCAGGAGGCCGTCGGCACCGTCGAGCAGGCCGGCAACGTCGCGCGAGGTCGGCAGGCAGGTCACGACGATGTCGGCCTCGCGCGCCGTATCGGCCGGTGTCGTGCCCTGCCGCGCACCGTGCTCGCGCGCGAACTCGGCAGCGCGTGAGGCGGTACGATTCCACACCGTGAGAGGAAGCCCCGCCGCGGCAATCCGGGCGGCCATCGGCTGTCCGATCGCGCCGAGGCCAAGGAAGGCGATGTTCATGCGGCAAAACCTATCACGGGACTAGGTTTCGTGCATGGTCACGCGAGTCCGTGTCGAGGGAATGAGCTGTCAGCACTGCGTCCGGGCCGTGTTCACGGCGCTCACGGCCGTTCCGGGGATCACGCGCGCAGACGTAACGATCGGCGCGGTCGAGGTCGAGCACGATGGCGGCGTCAGCGTGGACCAGCTACGCGACGCGATCGCGGTGGCGGGCTATCGAGTCGCCGACGGGGGGACGAATCGGAGGATGCTCAACGTCCTCTGACGGCGGACGGCGAAGGCAAACGGCGGGCGCTAGGGGCGCGGACAAACGGCGAAGGCAAAACGCGGGGGCAAAGAGCGTGAGGCGTATCGCCTTGCGCTCTTCGCCCCCGCAGTTCGCCCCCGCCGTAAGCCCGCGCCGTTCGCCTTCGCCCTTCGCCTTCGCCGTCTGCCGTTCGCCCTCAATAAGAGATCCAGTATGATCCCTTCACCAGGAACACGTTCGCCGGATGCGCACGCTCGAGCTGTCCCAAGCCGCCCGGCGCTACCCGCGCGTCGTTCCCGTCGAAGCTCTGCGTCCGCTCCTGCGCCCACACCAGAAAGAGCGTCGACCCGGGCCGGTACTCCCACCGTAGTACGGTGTTCGACCGGTACTGCTTGAAGTCGAAGGCGCCTGGATCGCCGCCGTCGTACGGCCGGAATCGATTCGTCCACTGCGCGGCGCGGGCGTTGGCGACCTCGACCCAGTCCGAGAATCCGCCGCGCGTCGCGAACGGCGCCGCGTAGACCTCGAGCGACAACGTGGGCGTGGCCGTCACGCTCAGGCGGAACGTCGCGGCACGCGTCGTCTGATCGAGGCGGGCCAGCGTGTAGTGCGTCGTGTCCGATCCGATCGCGCCGAAGTTCCCGTTGTACTGCACCGCGTTGATGTTGTGGCCGTAGTTGTACGACACGCTGCCCGTGACGCGGCTCGTGAACCGGAAGTCGGCCGCCGGTCCGCCGTTCCACGATTTGGAGCGGCCGCCGTCGCCGCCGTTCCAGTTCACGTTCATGTACGGCACGACGGCCCAGCGCGGATCGCCCTGGAAACTGAGCCAACCCCACGTGGAGCGCTCGCTGCGAATCGCCGGACCGCCGCGCGTGCAGTTGTCGCAGTACGACGTGCCCGCCGCGTTCACACCTTCGCCGGCGTGGATCCACCAGCTGTTCTTGAGCTGCCAGTGCGTATTGACGTTCCCACCGAGATCCGTGCGCGTGCCGTCCCAGGCGTAGTTCATCCACTCGTTGACATTGACGTTCCAGTATCGGTAGAAGCCGCGTGGCGTGTTCTCGTGGTACTGCCACCACAGAAACTGATTCTTCGTGTTGGCTCGCGAGAGATAGCCCACGTCGTTCGGCTCGAATCCCGGCGAGATGAGCTGAACGCCGGCGCTGAACAGCGTCGAGCCACCGCCGCGCTTGCCGAGCATCAGCTCCGCCGAGTAGCCGCCCAGATTCGTGCGCGTCGAGTCGTACGCGATGTCGTCGTCCGGCCGCTGATAGTTGTGGACGGAGCTCTGCTGCGTGAGCGCGATTGCGGCGGCCGAACCGCGGACCATGCTCTGCGAGTAGTACCCGGAGAGCTGATAATTCCGACCCCAGAACTGATGCCGGAAATCGATCCCGCCCACCGTCGCGTCCGACCGCAGATAAGGGTTTGACCACTGATCGACGTTGCGATGCACGTTCGTCAACATCCCGCCGATCTCACTGCCGCCTTCACGAAACTCGCGTTGCAGCCGGCCGACGAAATAGTTGGTCTGCGGCTCGATGGTCTGATCTGCCGGCGTGACTTCGCGCTGTGTCACGGCATCGAGTACGCCCACCGAGACGCCGTTCGCCAGCCGGCCCGTGAGCTTCGCCGCTCCAAGGATCGTCGACGCCGTGGGGTTGGACACGTCGCTGTACGTGTCACCGAGCTCCGGGCTCCGGCCGATGCGCCGCGAATAGAACAGGCCGGAGCACACGCCGTCGTTGCACTGCGTGTCGAACCGGAAGAGCCCCTGCCCCTCGAGGAAGAACGGCCGCTTCTCCGGAAAGAACGTCTCGAACGCCGACAGGTTGAGCACCGACGGATCGGCCTCGACCTGGCCGAAGTCGGGATTGACGGTGGCGTCGACAGTGAGATTCGAGGTGATGCCGTACTTCACGTCGGCGCCCACGGTCGCGTCACCACGTTGCACGTAGCCGTTCGTCCGCGCGACGTTGTACGATTTGGCGACGGTGTACGGTGCTACCTCCAAGCGTCGCGGCGACGCGATGTTCGTGATGCCGTCGAGCTCCCCGAGCTGCGAGGAGAGGCTGTTCTTCGAGCGATCGTACACCGGCCACGAGTAGCGCTCGTTGTATCGCGCGACGTCGCGCCAAATGCCGAAGCCGAACGTGTGCGTCTCCTCGTTGGGATAGCGAAGCTGGCTGAATGGCACGCGGAACTCCGCGACCCAGCCGAGCGAGTCGATGCGCGTGCCGACGTCCCACACACCGTCCCACGAGCCGTCTTCTTCGATGTCGTTGAGGATGGTGTAATCGCGCTTCACGCCGACCGGATTGACGGAGAGCTCGATGCCCGTACGGCGATCGTGATAGCCGTCGATGATGAGCTTGAGCCATTCCGATTGGGTGCGGACGTCGCGCCGGCTCAGCAGCGCAACGATGCTGTCCGGATGCGGGTCGTACGCGCGAACCAGCACGTAGAGGTTGTGCGCGTCGTACGAGACACGCGCCTCGGTACGAAAGCGCGGATCGCCGTTCGCGACCGGATCGAACGTGCGGAAGCCTTCGATCGGCTGCGCGGTGGCCCACACGGCATCGTCCGCCTTGCCGTCGATCACCGGCGGCTTGAGCGCCCGCGCGGCAACGGCGACCGTCGCGCTCGATGGAGCCGCACCGCCGCGACCCGAGGCGTGCGCGGCGGAGGCAACTTCGCGCTGCGCGGCGAGACCTGCCGGAACGAGCAGCCCGAGACCGATGGCCGATCGAAGAAGGTATGAGTGCATCGACTGAGTACCGTGGCGTACGGAGTGGCGTCGCCGTGTCAGCGGCGTTGTCGAACTGTGAGACAACGCCCCTCCGCAAATAGTTGGGAATCGGCTCGCGCAAGTGGTGAGCAGATTGTCAGGGTTTGCTCCGGGAATTGTCGATCTGCCCCAACGCGCCCGCCGCGGCGCGACGCACGCGCGCGTCGGCATCCGACGACAACAGGTCGCTCAATGGCACGACAGCGGACGCGGCCGAGAGCGCCCCCAGTGACAGCGCGGCGTTCACGCGCACCATTGGATCGCCGTCCCGGATCATACGAAGAAGCGGTGCCGTCGCGGCCTCCGTCCTCGAGCGCCCGAGCGCCCACGCCGCGGTGCGCCGGACGCTCGGCTCGGCGTCGCTGCTCGCGCGCGCCAACGCCGACACCGCCGACGTGTCCGCCGCGTACCCCAGCGCGAGCACTGCCGTCTCGCGGCTCGTTGCATCGGACGAGCCGAGCTCCGATCGGAGTTGCTCCGCCAGGTCCCTGCCGCCCATCCGGCCGACGAGTTGTGCCGCCACGCGGCGGACGCACGCGTCCGCGTCGCTCATCGCGCGGCGCAGCACCGGAAGCGCCTTCGTCGTCATGCGGTCGGACATCGCCCAGTCGAATGCCGTCGCTTGCGCCGCGTCGAGCGCGGCCGCGTCAGGGCCGCCGAGACGATGCGGCGCGCCCCATCGGTTCTCGAGCGCACGCGAAGTGAAACTGCAGGCGAGCGGTGACTCGCCCCGAACCGCCGCGAGGACCGCGATCGCGTTGGCACTGTCGTCGACCTCGGCGCGGCGAGCCGACTCGCTGGCGCTGGCGTCACGCGTGCAGGCCGTCGTCGCGGCGAGCGACACGATCGCGATGCCGAGGGCGAGCGCCGCCCGCGGTGCGATCGGACGCATTCCGGATCGCACCGTCCTACTCTCGATTGTCATGGCTAATCTCTCCCGGCTTTACCAGCCGTTCGGGCGCGGACGAGGTCTCGGACGCGGTCTGGGTCTTGGACGCGGATCCACATCCCAACCGCCGCGGCCGCCAAGCGCCGCGGCCGCTTCCTTTCGAATACTTGGATCAGTGTCCTTCAACATCTCGGCGAGCGCATCGTAGGCCGTCGAGTCGCCGAGCCGCGACAGCGCGCGCAGCGCGCCGCGCTTGACCTGGGCATCGGTGTCGTGCAACGCGGCGCGAAGGCCCGTCACGCTATTCGCGTCCTCGATTTGCCCAAGCGCCCAAACCGCGTTGCGTCGCACGTCGACGCTCTGATCGCGCAGCGCGCCGATCAGCGCCTCCGGTGCGGGCCGGTGGCCGATCTGGCCCAGTGCCCAGGCACTCGTCGACCGCACGCCCTCCGAGGGATCCTTCGCCCCCGCGGCGAGTCCGTCGATCGCCGCCTGATCGCCGATCTCTCCCAGCGCCCACGCGGCGTCGTTTCGCACGCGCTCATCCTTGTCCGAGCGCAACACGGCCGACAGTCGCTCCACGGCGGCGCGGTCGCCGATCTCGCCGAGGGCCCAGACCGCGTCGTCCCGCACGCCGGGCACGGCGTCGCCAAGCACACCGAGCAGGGGCTGCACGCTCTCGTGCGCGCCGATCTCGCCGAGCGCCCACACGGCGTCCTGCCGCACGGCCGCGTCGGAATCGCGCAGCAGCGCAGCGATCGGCGCCGCCGAGCTGCGATCTCCGATCTCGCCCAGCGCCCACACGGCGTCCCGACGCACGCTCACGTCGCGATCCTTCAACGCCTCGAGCAGCGCCGGCGTTCCGGCATGATCCCCGATCTCGCCCAGCGCCCAGACCGCGGTGCGACGCACGTCGACGTCGGCGTCGCCGCGCGCGGCTTCGGCGAGCGCGGGGATGCCGCGGGCATCGTCGAGGTTCCCGAGCCCCCAGGCTGCGGCGCGCCTCACCTCGGCGTCACGGTCGGTGCGCAGCGCCTTGGAGAGCGCTTCGATTGCCCGCGGGTCGCCGGACTGACCGAGCGATCGGATCGCCGCCAGACGGACGTCGACGACGCTGTCGCCGAGCGCGGTGACGAGCGCGGGCAGCGCGGCGGATCCGGCCTGCGTTGTCGACTGCGCCAGCCCCGACTGAGCCGTTTGGATGGACTTCGACGTGCCAGTCGTGCGTGCCGTCGACGTGGCCGTCGACGTGTTGATGGTCTCGTGCAAATCAGCCGTCTGGCGGTGCGTGGCCGCGCCGGCGACCGACGCCGCATCAGCCGGTGGCGTGGTCATGGCCGCCAGTGGCAGCACCACCAGCGCGATCGCACCCGTCATCAGCGCCACGTAACCGCGGCGCAACCCATTTCGATTCATGCCAGGCTCCAGGATTGCGAGTAGTCGTCCTTCGAAGGTCGATCGCTGCGCCATGGGTAACGCGGCAGCCGGCAGCGGTTCGCGGCCGAGCGTCTTCACCATGTCGAGCAGATGTTCGGCGTACGTCGACGCGCGCATTCCGGCGCGCAGCACCCAGTCGTCGCAGGCGCGCTCGCCCTCGGCGCGGAGCCGCTTGGCGGCGACCCACATCAAGGGATTGAACCAGTACAGCGCCATGGCCAGCGTCGCGAACGTGCCGGTCAGGTAATCCAGCCGCTGCACGTGCGCGAGCTCGTGGAGGAGCACGGCGCGACGGCGGTCATCGGACCAATCGTCGGCGTCCGACGGCAGAAGCACGACGGGATTGAGCACGCCGAAGGTCATCGGCGTGGTGGCTCGCTCGCTCTTGAGCAGTGTCACCGGGTGACCGAGACCAACCGCGAACGACATGGTCTCGTTGAGGCTCGCCCAGCGGGCCGCATCGAGCGGCGTGGCACGCCAGGTGTACCACCGCGCTACTGCGGTGCCGATCGCGAATCGGATCAGAATGAGCGCGGCGCCCGCGAGCCAGATGATGAGCAGTGCCGTACCCAAGCCGATCGACACGCGCCGAGCGCTTGGCGCGGCCGGGGACGGACTCACCGGCGCCATCGATACGGGCGCGACGGCATTGGTTCGAGCCGCATCGGCGGGACGATCCGCGAGCGAGGGCACCGGCTCGGCGCGGGATTGCATCGTCCGCTGCGCCGCTGCCGGCGCGGGCCAGAGGCGCGGCATCACTGCCCACCGCGGAGTGATCGCGGGGGAGACGACCGTCAACGCGAGCACGGCGATCACGGCGTATTGCCATACGAGGTGGCGCGACGCCGCCGACGCCCGTCGCAGGATCACCGAGGCGACCATGGCCAGGCCGAGGATCGCCGATGCCTTGAGTCCGGTCTCGACGACGAACGGCATGACGTGGGCGAGATCGATCGTCATCTCTCCTCCTTCTCCGCATCGCGGATCTTGGCGCGGAGCCGTTCGATGTCGGTCTTCGAGAGCTTGGCGTCGCTCATCTGGAGCAGCGTCATGACCGCGGCTTCCATGGAACCATTGAAGAACGTGCCGACGAGGTGCGATACGGCGGCCGTCTTCGCTTTGTCCTGGGGCACCGTGGGCACGTAGACGTATCGGGGCCCGTCCTGCTTGTGCTTCAGGTGTCCCTTGTCGACCAGCACGCGCATCGTGGCGCGGACGGCCGAATAGCTCGGCGGCTCCGAAATGCGATCCAGTACCTCGGCGACCGTGGCCTGACCGAGCTGGTAGACGGCGTCCATGATCTGCCGTTCTCGTTTGGTGAGCTTCTGAATGACTTCCATGAGTCGAATTGCGTAGGCTCGAGGGCTGTTGGTGCGCCGGCGTGCGGCTGCATGATGCGGTGTCGCGCCGTCGGCCGTATGCTAGAAAACCAGCACTGTGCTAGAAATTCAGCATAGAGCCCGAAAAAGTCAAGCGCGAATTTTTTCGGGCCGGGCTCGCCGACCGCGCAAAGACTCGCAAGTGCAGGGTTGTCCGCGAGATAGTCACTTGCGTATGTTGTCGCCGCGCATCCCAAGGACACCGACGGGCAACGTACATTCGGCGGGGGCAGCAATGGCGCCACCTCAGCACAATCCAGAGGATCGTCCGGTCGCCGCGCTCCTCGCCCCCGACATCGTCGCGCTCCTCGACGAGTCGCCGGCCGACATCGCCGTCGAGACCGAAGAGATCCACCCGGCTGACCTCGCCGACGTGGCCGAGGTGCTCGAGCGCGACCAGCTTCATGCATTCCTCAATGCCCTCGGCCCCGCGCGCGCCGCGGACGTGCTCGAGTACCTCGACGAGGAGTTGAGGACCGAGTTCCTCGAGGCGATCACGCCGCGCCAGGCCGCGCAGCTCGTCACGGAGATGACGCCGGACGACCGCGCCGACACGCTCGAGGAGATCGACGAGGAGCACGCGGAGGACATTCTCTCCGAGTTCCCGAGCGAAGCACGCCGCGAAACCGAAAAGCTGCTGGCATACGAGCCGGACACCGCCGGCGGCTTGATGACGACCGAGTTCGTCTCGGTCTCGGCGGACATGACGGTGGAGGCTGCGCTGGAGAACGTTCGTGCAGTGGCGCGCTCCGGGAAGAAGGAGGCGATGCACGCCATCTATACGACGGACAGCACGGGACGCGTCGTCGGAGTGATGTCGCTGCGCGAGCTGCTCGCCGCGCCGTCCGGCGCAAAGATCAGCGAGATCGCGTGGACCGAGGTCGTGAGCGTGAGCCCGTCGGCGGACCGCGAAGAGGTGGCCCGCGTGATCGCGAACTACGACCTCGTCGCCGTCCCGGTGGTGAGCGAGTCCGGGCACATCATGGGCGTGATCACCGTCGACGACGTGATCGACGCGATCCAAGAAGAGCAGACGGAGGACGTTCAGAAGCTCGGCGGCATGGAAGCGCTCGACGAGCCATACTCCACCATCTCGTTCTGGCGCATGATCAAGAAACGCGCGGGCTGGCTGAGCGCTCTCTTTCTTGGCGAGATGCTCACCGCGACGGCGCTTGGCGCGTACCAGAAGGAGATCGACAAGGAGACCGTGCTCGCGCTGTTCCTGCCGCTGATCATCAGCTCCGGCGGAAACTCCGGGTCGCAGGGCACGTCGTTGCTGATCCGTGCCCTCGCGCTGCGTGAGGTCAACGTAGGCGACTGGTGGCGCGTGGCGAGCAAGGAGATCGCGACGGGCTTGACCCTCGGGATCATTCTCGCGGTGATCGGCTTCGCGCGCATCGAGCTGTGGCAGGCGATGGCCGATCACCACCTCACCATTTTCAGCCTGCACCTCGGGCACAACTACGACGTGGTGACGGTGAATGGCGTCGAAACGGTGCGCGCCGGTCTGCACAATCCGCTCGCCGTCACCGTCGCACTTTCGCTCGTCGGCGTCGTGCTCTTTGGGACGCTCGTCGGCTCGATGTTGCCGTTCGTCTTCAGAAGTCTCGGCTTCGACCCGGCGAGCGCATCGGCGCCGTTCATCGCGACGTTCGTCGACGTCACGGGACTGATCATCTACTTCAACGTCGCGCTCCACATCCTGCTGCGCTGACCGGCGTCGCTCGCCGTCGATCGAGTCATGCCCGCGATCCCTGCTGGACTCGTGAGGCAGACTGATGTATGGTGCAATCGGACCGGCCTGCGCGGCTGAGTCCTGAAGTCCCGAACATCCGTGAAGCCGCAGATGCAGATGGTCACCCATGTCCTCATGGAGGTCCAAATGGTCAAGCGTGTCGCGATGTTTTTCGGCGTGCTGTTTCTCGTGGTTGGGGCACTCGGCCTGGCGGTGTCGGGCGGAATGCAAATGGGCGATTCCGGAAACCCCGCAATGCTGCTCGGCATGTTTCCGGTGAACGTTCTGCACAACGTCGTTCATCTGGCGTTCGGCGTTTGGGGCGTGCTCGCTGCGCGCTCGTACAACGGCGCGGTCGCGTACTGCAAACTCGCTGGGTTCGCGTATCTCTGTCTCGCCGGACTTGGCATGATCGTGCCGGCGTTCTTCGGGTTGATTCCGATTGGCGGCAACGACGTCTTCCTGCACGCGGTGTTCGGTGTGTTCCTGGTGTGGGTCGGCTTCACTGCCAAGGAAGAGACCGCGGCCGCCGCGACCGCCTGATCGACGGGCAGGTTGGCACTGGAACGGGACGGCGGGCGCCGTCCCGTTCTTCTTTTTGCCGTCAGTAGTTTTCTGGTATCAACCGAGAGGCGACGATGGAACGGCTCAACCTGACCATTGAAGGCATGTCGTGCGAACACTGTGTCCGCGCTGTACGCGGGCGGCTCGAGCGTACCGAGGGCGTGAAGGTCGACGACGTGAAGATCGGGTCCGCGGTGCTGGAGTACGATCCGGGCAAGACGAACGTGGACGAGATCGAGGGCGCGATCGCCGATGAGGGGTATACGGCATTCGTCGGCTGACGGCGAACGGCAGACGGCGCGAGGCGAAATGCGCGGACTTGGAGCGGAGGCGACGAGCGGGGAAAAACCGCGAACGGCCTCGCGCCGTTCGCCTCGCGCCGTCTGTCGTTCGCCTTCTCACCGAATGCCGATCACCGGCAGCACGCGCCTTTTCCCGCCATTCTCGGAAATGTTGATCAGCCCGATCTGTGCCCCGTGCAGCTCGCGAGCGTAGTTGAGTAGTCCGATCGTCAGCCCGTGCTGCTCGCCTTTGATGTGATTGAAGCTGCTCAGTGAGCCGCCGTCGAACCGGCCGTCGGTCTCGACCTTGAAGTAGGCGCCCGCCAGGACGATTCCGTGAACGTGCTGGCCGCCGACAGCGATCGGGCTCAGGGCCACCCCGCGCAGGTCGGGCGCGCCGACGCCGATGCCGGCGATGGAAAGTCCCTCGAGGGTTCCACCCGATCCTACACCGATCCCGCCGATCAAGAGACCGGTGGCGCCACCGCCCGCCCCGACGCCGATGCCGCCGATGCCGATGCCGGTGAATTTCCCGCCGCCGCCCACGCCAATTCCGCCGATCGCGAGCCCGTTCACGGCGCCGGCACTGCCGACACCGATGCCGCCGACGCTGATCCCGGTGAGGCTGGCGCCCGAACCAACTCCAATCCCGCCGATCTGAATGCCGCGTACGTCGCCGCCGCTGCCCACGCCGATGCCGCCGATCGAGATCCCGGTCATGCTCCCGCCGCCTCCAACCCCGATGCCGCCGATCATGATTCCGTGAACCTCGCCACCGGCGCCGATCCCGATCGGCGCGATGCCGATGCCTCTGATCGAATGCTCGGCGCCGGCGCCGAACAAGCCGGTCGCGATGCCATTGATGTCCTTCGCGCCGGTGACCGGCAGGCCGAGCGCCACGCCGTTCACCATTCCGGTCGCCGGCTCGTACGGATTCCAGATCGTGATGTTGACGCCGTTCACTCGCTCGAGCCGGCGATCGCGGAAGTTGATCCGGATGCCGTTCACTCGAGGCTTGTCGCCGATCGCCAGGCCGGTGTTGTTGATCGTGAGATCGATCACCTGGGCGGATGCGGACGTCGCGGCCACGACGAACGCGATGGGGATGACAATCCGCGACAGAGAGAGAGCTGATCGCATGTTCCGGGGGGGGAAGGAGTCCAGCGGAACCTACGGCCTCTGGCGCGCCGAGTTTCTCAGCCGGAGCCGGTGAACGCGAGCGGTGTCTCGCCCCCGCGTTCCGCTTCGGCCCCCTCCGGCTGCTCGTCCAGCATGCTGATGATTCCCGTTTCCATCCAGGCGTGCTCGCCCCGCATGACCTGTTGCGCCACGCGGTACATCGCACCGTCGTACGCGCCGTAGAACGAGTCGAACAGCCGCGCGACTCGTTCGCGCGCCGCACGGCAGAACAGGTCCGCCATGATCAACCCTCGATCATTCCCCTGCTTCACCAGCATGTTCGCGCGCACGCACACGGCTGCCATCGCGAACAGCTCGGCGCCGATGTCGACGGCTCGGAACAGCACGAGCTGCCGCCGCTCGAGCTTGGGACCGAAGCGCACCATCGCGTGGAAGATCGCGCGGCCCAGCCTGCGCGTGTGCCGTTCGGCGAATCGCATGTGGCGCGCGAGCCGCCCGAAGTCGCCGAACGATCCCGGGATCTGCCCGCGTCCGATCCACCGCGCGGGATACCAGCCGGGATAGAAGCGCATGACGCGGCCGAGCGCCGCCGCTTTCTCGCTCTTCGTGGATTGCTTGTCGACGAGCGCGAACGCCGTCTTGAAGTGGTAGTCCACGGCTTCGCGGGCGATGAACAAGCGCATGATCTCCGACGATCCCTCGAAGATCAGATTGATCCTGTTGTCCCGCATCGCGCGTTCGATCGGGATCGGCCGCTCGCCTCGCGCACGGAGTGAATCGGCGGTCTCGTAGCCGCGTCCGCCGCGGATCTGCAGTGCGTCGTCCGTGATGCGCCATCCGTGCTCGGTGTTGTACATCTTGGCGATGGCCGCCTCGAGACGGATGTCGTACTGGCCTCCCTCGGCGAGGGCCACCGTGAGCCCCGAAATCGCCTCCATCGCGAAGGTGTTCGCCGCCATCATCGCGACCTTTTGCGCCACGGCTTCGTGCTTGCCGATCGGCGCGCCCCACTGAATCCGCTGCTGCGCCCACACGCGTGACGCCTGGAGCAGCGCCTTGCTCCCGCCCATCACGCTCGCCGGCAGCGTGAGGCGGCCGGTGTTCAGCGTGGTCAGCGCGATCTTCAGCCCCTTCCCCTCCTCCCACAAAATATTCTCCCGGGGCACTCTCACGTCGTTGAAGCGAATGACGCCGTTCTCGATCGCCTTGAGGCCCATGAATCGGCAGCGATGCACCACCTCGACCCCGGGCCAGTTGGCTTCGACGATGAACGCCGTGATCTGCTTGCGTTGCTTGCCGTTGATCACCGCGTCGGGCGTCCGCGCCATGACCACGAACAGCTCGGCGCGCGTGCCGTTGGTGGTCCAGAGCTTTTCACCGGTCAGCACGTAGTGCGTGCCGTCGTCCGACAGATTGGCGCGCGTGCGCATGTTGGCCGGATCCGAGCCGGCGTCGACTTCCGTGAGGGCGAACGCGCTGATTGCCCCCCGGGCGAGCCGTGGAAAATATTTTCGCTTCTGCTCCTCGTTTCCAAAGAGCTTGAGCGGCTGCGGCAGACCAATCGACTGGTGGGCCGAGAGCAGGGCGGTGAGCGAGCCGTCCTTCGACGTGACCATCGCCATCGCCTTCACATAACTCGTATATGACAGTCCGAGCCCGCCGTATTCTTTCGGGATCTTGATCCCGAACGCGCCCATGTCGCGCAGCTCCTGGACGTATTCCTCCGGGATCTCTCCCGTGCGGTCGATCATGTCCGAGTCGGCCCGCTTGAGGAATGCTTCCAGCTTGTCGAGGAACGGCTTGGCGCGCTGCGCTTCTTCCGGATCCTCGGCGGGATGGGGATGGATCAGATCGAGGCGAAACCGGCCGAGGAACATCTCGCGCACGAAGCTCGGGCCCGCCCAATCGCTTTCGCGGGCAGCTTCTGCGACGTCGCGAGCTTCCTGCTCCGACGCGAGGCCAGGGGATTTCTGTGACATGGGTTACTCACTGTGGCCGGGCGAGTCCACCAGTTGGAGCCGCGGCGGTGTAGCCGCTGCGATCGCCCGTTTGAATCGTCCCTCTAGTATGCATCGACCGCGCCCAAACTGGCTCGCCGAATCAGCGGCGCTCGGCGATCAACTCGCCGACTGGCTGCTGCGCCACTGCCCGTTCTCGACCCTCGCCCTGCTGACGCTCGTCGTGCTCGGATCGGCACTGCAGATCACGCAGCCGATGGTTCTCGTCATCGTCGCCGTGATCGGCGACGTGAGCCTCAGCCTCGTTCGACGGGTGCGTCGGGCACGCCGACCGGCCGACCCGAAGCATCTCGCGCCTCGCGCGCCTGCTTGAGGACGAAGCCGGCACCGGCGAGCGCGACGAGCGCAAAGCCGAACCATTGGATCGCGTAGTTCAGGTGCGGTCCTTCGTCGAGCGGCGGGATGGTGAGCCGCGCGAGGCGATCCGGCGCGATCACTGAGTCGCCGAGCACGACGACGTAATACGGCGCCACCGGATACGGAAGCGATCTGGCGACCGCGTCGTAGCCGAGACGCGCGATCACGCGCGGTCGCTCCGAGTACGTCGACCCGCCCGCCGAAGGAAGCTCCTCCACGTACCCGGTGAACGTCGAGTCGCGCTCGCGCCATTTCGCGAGATCGACCGTCGCGCCGTCAGGGGAATACACCCAGCCGCGATTCACGAGCACCGCCGTATCGTGCCCGGGCACCCGGACCGGCGTGAGCAGATTCACGCCTGGCGAGCCGCGGTACGATCGCGCCGCGTACACGAGCTCGTGATCATAATCGGCCGTGCCTGTCACGCGGACGCGCCGGAAGCGGATCGCCGACGTGTCTCGCGGCAGCGCTTCCACGTCCGACGCCGGCTCGTCGAGGCGCGCCAGCACGAGCGCGTTTCTGGCCCGACGCTCCGTGCGGCGATGGAGCTGCCAGATTCCGAGCCGGACGAAGATCGCCGCGCAGACGATGGCGATCGTGACGAACAGCCAGAGTCGCTTGCCGTTCACTTCACCACGTCCGCGTCGAACGCGGCGGTCCAGGGCACGCCGCCGGCCTTGACCTGCACCCAGATCCGATAGCGGCCGGGTTTAGGAAACTCGTATGGCAGCATGAACTCGGAGGCCGCCGGCATCGTCATGGCGGCAGGCGTCGAGTCGATGCGCACCCGGCCCGCTCGGGTGGTGTCGCCGCGGTCGCGCAGCACGAACACCTGCTGCGCCGCCGACGATACAGTGCCCATCGGGTGCAGGTGGACGAACACGCTGCCATCGTGGTGCATCACCACGGCATGGGCGGTCATGCCCATGTACGGCTCCAGGTTCGCCGGTGCGCCGTCGCGTGTGCGCACGGCGAATCGCAGCTCGGTGATTTCACCGGCGTGAAACGGCGTCGCCGTACCGGCCCAGGACATCACGAGACGATCGTTCGCGATCGGCACGCTCGCCGCGGGCCACAACTGCGTCACGACGGGCGTGACCGCCCACGCGTCGTCGGGATCGCGCGGCGGAGTCGATACGCCGAGCTCCGGCAGCTCGACCGAGGTCGTCACGGTCATGGTCGTTCCGTTCTCGAGCGCCAGATCGCCGAACACGCGGTAACGGCCCGCGGGGAGGCCGGGAACCGGCGTGCTGAAGGTCAGTGAGTCGGTTTGTATCGGATGCAGATGGGCGAACGCCGAGAGGTCGGGATCCTTCACGAGAAAGAGATGCATCATCTTGCCGTGATCCGGGATCACCGCCGAGAGCAGCGCGCGGTACGACGCCGTGTCGCGCAGCGAGAGCGTGAGCATTCGACCGGGTCCCGCCGCCCGGTCGCCGGCGGCCGTCGTGACAGCCGCATCCACGGCAGGTGGCCGGTACATCGAGCGCTGGTACTGGGCGTCGACTGAGCTCCACCACTTTGCGCCGCCCAGCACGAGCAGACCGAGTACGGGCGTCGCGATCGCCGCGGTGACGTTGGCGTGCCGCCTGCTCCGCGAATCGAGCGTCTGTCCGGGTGGCAGAAGACTCTCACCCGACGCCGCTCGCACGATCGTCACGAGGCCGGCGAGCAGTACGACGCCGAGCAGCGCCAGCAACGCACCGAGCCCGCGAGACAGGCCGAGTCGTCCGGCGGCGAAGGCGTTCACGGGAACGATCGCGGTGCCCGTGCCCCGCGCGCCGGATATCGAGACGTACACGCTGTACGCGCCTCGGACCATGAGCCAGACCTGACCGGTGTAGACGCTGCGCTGCCCCGACACGGGCTTCGCGTCGTCACCCTGCGGCGCCCCGTTCGCGCCGACGCGCGCGTACACCGGTCGCAGCACGACGCGCCTGACGTCCGGCGCACCAACGCGGACGATCACGTCGGCGAGCCCGGGCACGACGGTTGGCGGTCGAACGACGACTCGCACCGGGTAAGGGCCGGCATTGCCGTCGAAGATCACGTTCGGGCTACCGACGTCGGCGCTCGCGATGATGGCAACACCGAGCAGCGTTGCGACGGTGCGGAGCCGCCTCATCGACGAACCTTGGTCATCCAGCGGCCGCGCAACAGACCGAATCCGGCGGACACGCTGGCAATCGCCATCGTGATGAGCACGTGCACGGCGAAGGGCCACGCGCCCGGTGCCGGCGGATCGAAGCGCCGCGTCAACGCTTCGTATCGCGGCGGCATCCAGTACACGAAGTTGTCGGCGTTGAACAAGCGGCCGTGCGCGATCGGGCTGTACACGAGGAACGTGGCGAATGGCCATTGCACGGCCATGAACACGAGGACGAACACGACGCCGAGGATCGCCGCCAGCGGCATGGTGCTCAGGCGGTCGTCGAGCCGCTGCAGCACGATGTCGAAGCACACTGCGGGCGCGATGATCAACAGCGGGAACGAGAGCGTGATCATGTGAGTCACGTGCTGATAGATCGGGCCGAGCTTGGGCGTTGCCGGGAACAGCTGGATGATCCACATCAACACGAGCATGATCGCCGTGTAGAACAACGCCGCGGCCGTCGCCGCCCAACGCAGCTTGATCGCCCGCCCCATCGTCGCGAGCGCGAAGGGAAACACCGCCGCCGTGAGCTCATAGAAGAATGCGCTGTGCATCATGCGGCGCTCGCTGTATTCCGTGAGGAAGAGAGCGAAGTTCATGATGAACAGCCCGCCCGTTCCGGCGAGCACCCACGCCAGCCGGCGGCGAAGCTCGGGCGCCGCGCGATTCTGCTGCGCGAGGGTGAGCAGCAGCGCGCCGAGCACGATCGCGAAGATCCCGATGGCCAACACGGTGTGCGGCGGACTGACGATCTTCACGTCGAGCCCGTACGCGTTGTGCCACCAGTTGTCGAACGGCGCCGACGTGATCATGGCGCCGCAGCCCCAGATGCAGATCCACGCGCCCAGCGGCGCCCGAAAACCCCAGAAGCTCACCGACGCGTTGCGTTCGGCGTCGGAACCGCGGAACGTCGTCTCGAGCGCCACGTACCCGGAGCTGATTCCCGCGAGCAGCCCGCCGGCCTGAATCAGCAGATGCGCCGGCGTCCAGAACGTGTCGCGGCCAATCGACATGTGCCAGGAAATGTCCCAGTACACGCCGACCATTACGCAGAGTGCGCCGACCACCACCGTGTAGGCGTGCCACGACGCCGGCGCCTGCGTCGGCTCCACGGCCGCCCTGACAATCGACTCTCGCGGCTCAATCGCGGTCGCCATAGATGCAAAGCTATCGCCCGACGGCATTCGATGGTTTCGGTCTCCCTTCCACCGCGCCCAGGCCTCAGAACAAACTCATCTGCTCGCCGAGATCCTCCGGCTGCACCACGTGCTGTCCGAGCATCCGCTGAAGCTCGCGCGCAGACTCCGGCGCATGCCCCGCGAACTGGTTGTTCACGTACCCGTACACGTCGCGGCCCTGGTCGACGTGCGGCCACAGCACGCCCGTCCACGTCTCGAGCTCGCGCGTGCGGTCCAGCTGGACCCGCGAGTAGTCGACCAACGCCTGGTCCGCGCCCATCCATCGGACGTATAGAAAGTCGGCGGTCGGCCGGGTGGCGAGCTGCATCATCTGCTTCCGCGGCAGCCAGCGCCCGTCGCTCAGCGTCAGTGCCACGTTGTGTTCAGCGAGCAGCGCGAGCACGCCATCGTGGATCCACGCGCGCTGCCGGAACTCGATCGCGAATCGAATGTCGCGCGGCAGCTTGGGGAGAAATTGCGCGACGGCGGGCAGCTCGGTGATTCCAAAGTCGGGACCGAGCTGGATCAGCACCGGCCCGAGCTTACCGCCGAGCTCGCGAGCGCGGTCGAAGAACTCCGCGGCCACGTCATCGGCGTTGCGCAGGCGGCGTTCGTGGGTGATCTCCTGGGGCAGCTTGAGCGCAAAGACGAACTCGTCCGGCGTCCGCTGGGCCCAGGCGCGCAGCGTCTTGGCCGCCGGGATCGCGTAGAACGTCGAGTCGACCTCGACCGACTCGAAGCCGCGGGCGTATACCGTCAGATAGTCCACGGCGCGCGTGCCGGGCGGGTAGAAGGGTCCGACCCAGACGTCGTAGGCCCACCCTTGCGTTCCGATGCGGATTCGCCCCAGCATGAATGGAATCGGCACGTAATGCCGAGCAACGTCAAGAGTTCAGCGCGCCCAACGCGGTCTCCTTCTTGCGCGATTCGCGTTCTGAAAGCCCCTCAGGGAGGGAACGCACATGGCCCGCAGCGCCGACGGTGATCCAGACCGAGACTCGACCGATGGCCGCATCGAGCGCGCGAAAGATCGCGCCCTCGGCCCCCACCATGCCCACCCCACTGTCGGTGACGAGATCGGCGAAGCGGCGGGCGGCGTGTCCGGCGCGCTGCTCGGCGCCGGGATCGGCTCGGCGGCCGGACCGGTGGGCACGTTGATCGGCGGCATCGCCGGAGCGATCGGCGGCTGGTGGGCCGGACGAGCGGTCGCCGAGGCCGCGAGCTCGCTCAGTCACGAAGACGAAGCCTACTTCCGCGCACATTACGATTCGCTGGAGCAGCGCCCGGTCGATCGCGCGTACGACGACGTGCGCGGCGCCTACTATCTGGGCCAGATCGCCAGCCACAACCCGAACTTCGTCGAGCGCGAGTTCACCGAGGTCGAACCGGAGCTCGAGCGCGGCTGGGCGCAGCACGCGGACAAGTACGGATCCTGGACCCAGGTCCGCGAGTACGCCGCCGCGGGATTCTCGCGCGGTCGATCGCGGCTCGACGACGAAGCGAGGCGGGCGAGGGCCGAGAAGGAGGCGCGAACCCCGGGCGAGCGCGAGGACCAACGGGCGTAGGCCGGGTCAGCGATACGTCTCGAAGAACCCCGCTCCCTCTCCCGCGAGCGGCGCGCCGCGCACCCGTCCGCTGATCCGCATCACGCCTTTCATTTGCACGAAGTACGGGCGCGCGAGCCCGCGGTTGCTCAGCCCTTCTCCCCGCTCGACGTCCGGGCGGCGCGTATCGGTCGCCGTCGCATCCTCGATCGAGAGCTCGACCCGCAGCGTGTCGTCACCCCGCACGTCGATCATCGTGGCGCGCGATGGAATGCGGATCGTCGTCCCCTGGCCCGTCACTCTCGCGACGCGACCGTCCTCGTACCGGATCACCGCCGGGCGAAACACGGCAAGGAATCCGAGCGAGTCGACGAGATAGGCGAAGAGTGGCACCGAGGCCGCGCTGCTGTCGGCCGGCTGCACCCGGCCGTACAGCAGCGTGTACTGTCCGGCGCGCGCCGCTCCCCACTCCCACGTCACGCCGCGCCAAACGCCCCAGTTGTGGTCGTGGTACGCTTGCGCGCCGTCGAATCGCTCGCACTCGCCGCGCTCGCAAATTGTGCCCGTCGCCTGGGCACGCAGTGCAGGCACCGCGTAGCCCGACACCGTCTCACCGCTCGTGAGCGCCGCGCCCGGAAAATACGCGCCCGCCGCGGGCGCGACGACGAGATCGACATCGATGCTCCCGCGGCCGCCGTCTTCCAGCGCATGGGCCTTCACCGCATAGCGACCGTCCGGCAGCACGACGACGCTCGAGCCGCCGATCGCCACGTTGGCCGTACTCGTCGAGAATCGAACCGCCGACGGCGTGGTGGTCGCCACATACCGCCGCGATGCACCGCCCTGTTCGTGCATCGTCACCAACACCTGGCCTCCCCACTGGCCGCTGGGCACCGCGCCGCCAACAATGAACGAGATGAACGCCCAGCGCCGCCGATCCGCCGACAACACGTTGAAGTAGTGCCACTCGGCCCACGTCGGATCGCCGCGCACTTGCGTCGGCGGCAGGTGGAAGTGGTCGATCGCATCGCGCAACTGCGCGTCCGTCGGATCGCGCCAGACGCGGTCGAGCGAGTCGTCGCGCCAGTCGCCTGCCGAGATCGGCGGCATCGCGCCTACGCCCCGCGTGCGCGACGGAATCTCGGCCGAGGCCATCACCGGCACCTCTCGGCCGTCGCCACGTCGCGCATACAACAGCTTGCCCTCGATCTGCGGCGCGACCACGGCGATGTCGGACGCCAATCGCGGCGCGGCGAGCAGTTGGCGGTAGATGAACCGCGCGTGATCGATCGAGAAGAACAGCCCGCCCAATCCACCCGTCTTCATCACTTCGACATCGATGCCTTCGGGCAGGACGGTGATCTGCCCGCCGCCTACCAGCTTCTCGTTCCGCGCCTGGCTGAGCAGTGCTTCGCCGATCGACAGCAGCACGATCATGACCGCTACGCCGAGGCTGTAGCCCAGAAGCAGCAGCGCCGAGCGCCACGGACGAAGCACGAGATTGCGCAGCGCCAGGCGTTCGATCATCGGCCGTCCTGCCGCCGATCGTCCACGACCACGCCGTCGCGCATGTGCACGACACGCTTGGCGGCCCGCGCCAGGTCCTCGTCGTGCGTCACCACGACCACCGTCGTTCCGTCCGCGTTCACCCTGCCCAGGAGACCGATCATCTCGGCGCCGGTCCTGGCATCCAGCTCGCCAGTCGGTTCGTCGGCCAGCACCAACTGCGGCCGATTGGCCAGCGCACGTGCGATCGCCACTCGCTGCTGCTCGCCGCCCGACAGCTGGGCCGGACGGTGATCGTGGCGGCCCGCGAGTCCGACGTAAGTGAGCAGCTCCCGTGCGCGCTCCACACGCGCGCCGCGCGGCGCGCGGGCTTCCGCCATCGGGAGCTCCACGTTTTCGATCGCGGTGAGCGCCGGCATCAGGTAGAACCGCTGAAACACGAACCCGATGTGCCGCAGTCGGAACCGCGTGGCGTCTCGATCGCGCATCAGATCGATTCGCTCACCGTCGATCGTCACTGCACCCGACGTGGGATGGTCGATCCCGCCGAGCAGGTTGAGGAGTGTCGATTTGCCGCACCCCGATGGTCCGACGATCGCCACCGAATCGCCGCGCGCGATCTCGAGCGAAACACCGCGTACCGCGTGGACCCGCTCGTCCCCCATGTGGTAGTCGCGGTGCAGGTCGCGCGCGACGAGCAGCGGCTCGGCATCGCTCACCCCACGGCCTCCTCGCGCAGCGTCACGGCGATCGGCAGGGACGCGCCGCGCCATGACGGATAAATGCCGGCGACGATCCCCGCGACGGTGAGCATGCCGAGCGCCGCCCACGCATCGCGCGGCTCGAAGACAAAAAAGTCGATCGCCGCCGGCAGGCCGGGGAACGCGGCGAGAATCGAATTGAGGTAGCGCGCCGTTCCCAGCCCGAGTCCGAGTCCGACGAGAGCACCGATGACCATGATCGCGACGCCCTCGAGCACGATCTGCTGCACGATACGCCCGCGGACCACGCCGAGCGCGCGCATCACCACGATCTCGCCCAGCCGCTCGTTCACCGACACGGTGACGAGCGTCGTCACGAGCAGGAAGCCAACGCCAAGGCTCACCGCTCCGAGGATTACCGCGAGCTGCCGGAAGTAGCTCAGGCGCTCGTCGACCTGACGCATCGCGGTTTCCGTCGACACCACCGAGACCCGCGGCAATGCCGTCTCGACTCGATGTAGAATTGTGTCGACGTTGGCGCCGGGCGAAACGCGAACCATGAACAGCGATGCGCGGTCTTCCGCGTCGGAGCCACGCATCGCCTGCAGCGTCGGGATGGGAAGGGCGACGGACTTCTGCTCGGCGGGCATGTACAGAAAGCGCGCCCGGCCCACGAGGACGAGCCGCCGCTGCCCCGCATACGAGCGGAGCTGCGGATCGAAGCCGGCGGCGGCCGACACCGTGTCGCCGAGCCGAACGCCGCTTGCGCGCAAAAAGTCGTCGCTCGCCACGAACTCGTTCGGTGCCGCCGGCGATCGCCCGGCAAGGACTTCGTAGTCGCCCTGGACGCGCGGGTCCACACCGAGCGCGACCGAGGTGATCGCCCGCCCGTTCACCTCGACGTGCAACTGTCCGCCGAGTACAGGACTGATCGTCGCGACCCCGGGCACGGCGCGGAGTGTACGCGTGACGCCGCTGGCGTCGGGAATGGTCGCATCGGTATCGAACGGCAGCGTGCCCTTGGGCGCAATGCGCAGCTGGAATCCGCGCGACAAGAGCAGGCTGCGGAACGACACACGCATGCCGCTCGACAGCATCACCATGTCGAGCAGCATCGCCGCCGACACCGCGACGCCCAGCATCGCGAGCAGCGTGCGCGCCCGGTGGCGCGTCAGGGTCGCCCAGGCGAGCCGAAAGAGCATCAGGCGTTCGGGACCGCGGCCGCGTCGACGCGCCGCTCGCGGCGGCCGGTCAACAGCTCCAGCGCGGGCACGTGAACGAGCCGCTGCGCCGCGAGAAAGCCGGCGGCCAGTCCCAGCGCGAGCGACAGCGCGACCGCCAACGCGACGATGCCGGGCGTCACGACCGCGAACGCGAGCGGCGTGCGGTACACGGCGCGGTAGTGCCAGTTGATGAGGAGCGACGCGAGCCATCCGATGCCGACACCGGCCAGGCTCCCGACGCCGGCCACCAGCGCCGCCTCGACCATCACCGAACGCACGATCGATCGCGCCGAGATGCCGATGAGCCGCAGCGCGGCGACGTCGCGCCGGCGCTCGTCGACCTTGAGCAGCATGATGCAGAGCAGGAAGATGGCGCTCGCCACGATCGTGATCACGCCGATGGCGCGATGAAAGCGGCTCACGACGAGAAAGGTTCGCGAGGTCTCCACGGCGATCTCGCGCGAGGCGAAGGCCTGGAACCCGAACGCGGCGGCGTTGATGGCGCGGATCGCCGACGGCGTGGACGCCGAGTCGCGCGTCGCGACTGCGAACCGATCGACGCGATCGCCGTAGCCGATCAGCGACTGCAGCTCGTCCAGGTGCATGCGTACGCGGTAGTCGGCCCGTGCGACTTCGGACGGATCGGCCCGCCGCCGCACGAGCGCCGACACGATCACGGTGTCGCCCAAGCCATCCGGCGTGCTCGACAGCACGATCCGGTCGCCGAGTCGAATGCCGGCATCGGCCGCGAGTCGTTCGTCGATGGCGATCGTCCGCGGCGCGTGATGCGGAGGCGCGGAATCGATGGATTGAAGGAGTGTCAACGCGAGCAGCGCCGCGACCATGCGCGAAAGCTAAGGCCGCGGCGCCGCGAGTCGGTCGAGACTCAGAACGAGTTCGTGATCGACTTGCGCGTCTGCTCCAGCGAGTACGATGGTTGGCCCAGCGTCGAGACACCCCGCTTGAAGAGCCACCAGGCGACGACCAGCTCGACCACGCCGGTGACGAGCGCGCCGATCCACATGTGTCCGGCGGCGAGTCGGCCGATCAGAGTCGTCGCGAGCAGCGTCAACGCGACGAGCGCGACGACGCCGATCCCGAAGGCGACGCCCAGCCACATGCCGCCGCGTGTACTCCGGTGCATGGAGTCGCGCAACTCGAGCTTGGCGAGCTGCACCTCGTCGCGCATCAGGCGCTTGGAGTCCTCGCCGAGCCGCGAGACCAAGTCGGGGATGCCCGCATTGGGATCCACCGGCATTCGCTGTACGCCCATTGCCTCCTCACAGAAAATCGCGCGCTGATGCGCTCGGGCAAGGAGCGTTCCGCTTCGGACCGGTGACGCGCGACGTCAGTGCGCGGCGAGTCGCGCCACGAGAATCCGCCGTGCCAGACCCGGTCCGATGCTGCGTGTGGCCCGACCGACGCGAAGCGCGATCGGACCGTCGAACGGCGCACGCGACAACACCTCGACCGTGCGTCCGGGTACGATACCCAGTTCGGCGAGGTACCGGAGCTGCGTCGCATCCCGGTCGCCGACCCGTTCCACGAGCACGCGCGTGCCCGGCTCGACCGAGTCGAGTGGCGCGAGGATGCGCTCGTCGAGCGCCCCCTCGCGGGTCGGGATCGGCGCGCCGTGCGGATCGGTGGCCGGCTCGCCGATGGCCGCCGCCATACGATCGATCAGCTCATCCGACGCGGCGTGCTCGAGACGCTCGGCTTCATCGTGCACGAGATCCCACGGGTACTCGAGCGCCGTCGTCAGATACGCCTCGATGACCCGGTGCCGGCGAATCGTTCGCAGCGCCGCTCGCCGTCCGTCGCTCGTGAGCCGAACGCCGCGGTAGCGCTCGTGCGAGACGAGCCCGTGCTCCACCAGCCGCCGAATCATTCCGCTCACCGACGCCGGCGCGATCCTGAGCTCTTCGGCGATGAGATTCGTTTCGGCGACGCCGAGCCTGGTCTCCAGCTCGAAGATCACCTTGAGGTAATCCTCGACCGGCCCGCTGAGCGCGGCGGCGGCTCTGATGGACGTCACGACTCGCTCCCTTTCGGCGTCGGCCGCCGCTCGCCGCGGACGAGGAGTACCGGCACGCGCGACAGGTGCCGCACTTCGTTGGCTACGCTGCCGTACAGCACGTCCTTGATGAACCGGTGCCCGTGCGTGGACATGGCGATGAGATCGCATTGCTCGCGCGCCGCCGCGTCGGCGATCTCCTTGGCCGGATCGCCCGCGGCGAGCACCGATTCGACCTTGAGGCCGGCCGCGGCCAGCGAGCTGCACGTCGATTCCAGGTACTGACGATCGGCCCGCATCTCCTCCGACTCGCGCAGGTTGAGCTGCTTCACGTTCCGGGCGGCGAAACCGTCGGCGACGTGGATCAGCACCAGCGAAGCGTGACAGAACGTGGCCAGCGCGCGGACGTGCGTGAGAATCGCCGCGTCGTACTCGGAGTGCTCGAGTGCAACGAGGATGCGCTGATACATCAGCCCAGCCAGGCCCGCGTGGTCTGCACGAGCAGCCACGCGTTGAGCGCCGCGATGAGCCCAGCCACCGCCCATGCGCAGGCCTTGAGCCACAGCGGATTGGCGAACTCGCCCATCTTCTCGCGGTTCGAGGTGAAGGCAACGAGCGGGAACACGGCGAACGAGAGCTGCAAGCTCAGGATGACCTGACTGAGAATCAAGAGCGACGCCGTTCCGCTCTCCCCGTACATGAAAGCGACGATGGCCGCCGGAACGATCGCGATCAGTCGCGTGATGAGACGCCGGAGCCAGGGCCGGATGCGAATCTCGAGAAAGCCTTCCATGACGATCTGGCCGGCGAGCGTCCCGGTCAACGTCGAGTTCTGTCCCGACGCAAGCAGCGCCAGCGCGAACGCGGTGCTGGCACCGGCGCCGAGGAGCGGCGTCAGCAGCTTGTGCGCGTCCTGGATCTCGGCGACGTCGGCGTGGCCGTTCGTGTGAAACGTCGAGGCGGCGATGACGAGGATCGCCGCGTTGATGAAGAACGCGAAGCTCAGCGCGATCGTGGAATCGAAGAAGGCGAACCGCACCGCCTCGCGTTTGCCGTCCGCGGTCTCCTCATACCGGCGCGTTTGCACGATCGACGAATGCAGATACAGGTTGTGCGGCATCACCGTCGCGCCGAGGATGCCGATCGCGATGTACAGCATCTCTCGATTACGGACCAGATCGCCGGTCGGCACGAAACCCGCCGCCAGGGCGCCGACGTCAGGCCGCGCGAGCACGATCTCGAACAGAAAGCACATCCCCACCGTGGCGATCAACGTGATGACGAGCGCCTCGAGCACACGAACGCCGCGATGCTGCAACGCGAGCAGGAGGAGCACGTCGAAGCCCGTGATCAACACGCCGACGCCGACCGGGATGTGGAACAGCAGGTTGAGCGCGATCGCCGAGCCGATCACTTCGGCGAGGTCGCACGCGGCGATGGCGACCTCACAGAGCAGCCAGAGGCCGATCGAGACCGGACGCGAGTAGTGGTCGCGACAGGCCTGCGCGAGGTCGCGGCCGGTGACGATGCCGAGCTTGGACGCGAGTCCTTGCAGCAGCACCGCCATCATGTTGGAGAGCAGGACGACG
>DATJIZ010000404.1:0-7796 GCA_035492735.1 Gemmatimonadaceae bacterium
AACGCACGGTAGGCCTGCGCCGCCGGATCCTCGGGCGTGCGCAGAACCACCGGCTGGCCAGCCGCGAACGCTTCGACCGAGGCGCTCGTGCGCGGCACGACGATATCCAGTACCAATCCCGACGGGAGCTGTTCCCGGACGTACTTCGCCACGCGCTCGGACGAGGGGTTCCCGGGTTCGACCATCGTGAGCAGTATCCCGTCGAGTGTCAGGCCGGGATTCTCGCCCAGCGATGCCCGTATGCCGCGCAAAATCTGCGTCGTCGTCTGGAGCGCCAACGGTTCGCACTGGAGTGGAACGAGTACGTGCTGGCTGCACGCGAGCACACGGTGCACGACCGGACCGAGGCCGGGCGGCGTATCGACGATCACCGTGTAGCCGCGTTCTCGCGCGCGTGAAAACAGCTCCGGGGTCCGCGGTGATTCCGCGAGCTGATGCTGATACTTGTCGTGCGACGGTTGTTCGCTCACCGATCCCACCGACACGACGCGGAGCCAGGGCAGATTCGTCGTGCGCACGACCTGGTGAAGGTCGTGGGTGCCGGCGAGAAAATCGGAGAGACCGAATTTGGTCGTCGCGGCTGGTAGCCCGAGCCCGTGTCGAACGGAGCCCTGTGGGTCCGCGTCGACGAGCAGCGTCTTGACGCCGCGGCGGGCGAGTGCCGCGGCGAGATTGATCGCCGTCGTCGTTTTGCCGACCCCACCTTTTTGGCTGACGACCGAGAGGACCTGGCCCACGTTATGGCTCAGCGTCGCCGGTCGTCGCTTCGTCCGTCGTGGGTTCGCCTGCGCGAAGCGTTTCCAGCGTGTCTTGCGCGTGACGGATCCAGCGCTCGGCTTCGGCGCCGGAGGGCGGCTTGGCGAGAAACGCGTCCAGATGCTTCTCGGCCCCGTCGCGGTCGCCGCGCTTGAGCAGCAGGAACGCGAGCCCGTAATGGGCCCCGGAGAGCTGCGGCGCCAGCTCGAGCGCCGTGCGGTAGCACCGGATCGCCTCGTCCGGCCGATTCGTCTTGGTGAACGCGATCGCCATGTTCTGCAAGATCTTCGTGTCGTTTGGACGATCGCGCAGCGCGAGCCGATACGATGTCAACGCGGCATCGTAGTCACCCTGGCGCTCCAAGGCCATCGCCTCACTCAAGTAGTCGAGGCGCTTCGGCTTCAGGTCGCCGCCGGACTTTCCGCCAAGCAGGCGGCTCCACCAGGACATACGGCTCGAAAGTAACGGGAACTGAAACGGGGAGGGAAACGACTGGTCCGCGGCCTGTCCAAGGCCCGGCGGGGGAGCCGCGTAGCTCGCCGCAAAACTACGCGGTCCCTGCCTTCGGAGCAACGGCGCACGTCACGCGTCGATCGGGTGTGACTCCATTGCTCGTCGCGACAACCGCCAGGTTCGAATTGCAATCTCGATCTCCGCGCACGCGCGCGTGCTTCCACGCCGGTCCGCCGACCGACTAGGTTACCTCCATGTCTCCGCGCCGAACGACCGTCGAGCAAGCGAAGGGCGTTTTCGAGGTCGAGTGGCCGTTGTTCGGGGAGCTTTCCCGCGCGCTGGCGCTCAAAGTCGCTCGCAACTTCGACCCGGAGGTCGTGGTCGGGATTGCTACCGCGGGAGTCGTGCCGGGTGCGGTCATCGCGGCGATCCTCGGGCGCGAGTTCCACTCGATGGTCGTGAGCCGACGCTTCGGCGCCGAAAGCGTACGCGAAACCCCCGCTGTGCTCAGCGCGGTCCCCACGGCAGTGCGAGACAAACGGGTGCTCGTCGTCGACGAGACCTGCGATACCGGCGATACGATCAGGCTCGCCGTGGCCGCAATGGTGAACACGGGCGCCAGCGAAGTGCGCACAGCCGTTGCGTTTCAGACAGGCCCGTACACGCCCGATTTCCACGCGCTCGCCACCGAAAGCACCATCGTGCTCCCGTGGGACCGCGAAGTGCTGATCGACGGCGAGCTGTTGCCGAACCCGCTCTACGCCGAAGCGTTACGAGCCAATCGCTGACGCGGCGTTGGACAGTGCCTGTTCGTACGTGACGCCCTCGCCCATCGCGTCGTAAACGCGCTGCATCGTGTCGACGGCGCCGACCAGGAAACGGCACCGGTCGTTGCCCATCGAGCGGCATTCGACCTCCATCACCGCGACCGATTCGCCGACGATGCGACCGAACAGGTCGGTGAGCAGCCCGGCGCTGTAATAGCACCCCGGAAATTCCATCGGATGAGCCGGATCTGCCTCGGCCCAGTCAGCCGAGTCGATCGTTGCAGCGGCCTCGAGCGTGCCAACCTCGATCGCGCCCCAGCCGACACTGCGCAGAAACTCGGATGCGCGGTCGGTGAACTCGCTCGAGGGAAGCGACTCGGGCGAGGGGAGACCGCGCGAGGCCAGCCAGTTGGTGAGCGCGTCGAAGAAAGCCTGCCCACCCGCATAGCCCGCCTCCTGCAGGAGCGCGGCGGCGTTGATGCCGAGGTCCCGGAAGAGCGCTGTGCGCAGCGCCAGCAGAGACTCTCGCGGCATGGCGACCAGCCCGCCATCCGTCGCTTCGATCTGTTGCGGCATTCAGTTCTCCCGGTGTTAGCGGCCAACGCGGCGAAGCAGCTCCGCTTCGTCGATGGTTTCGATCCCGAGCTGCCGTGCCTTGTCGAGTTTGCTCCCGGCGTCCTCGCCTACTACGACGAAGCTGGTCTTCTTGGAGACACTGCTGGCGACCCGCCCGCCGTTTGCTTCGATCAAGGAATTTGCCTGGTCGCGCGACAGCGTGGGAAGCGCGCCCGTCACGACGATCGTCAGGCCCTTGAGCGCCTCGCCGGTTTGGGCGCGCGGCTCCTCGAGGTTCACACCGCGCTCGCGCAGTCGAGCCACGAGCCTCCGGGCTCTGGGATTCGCGAACCAGCTCACGATCGAATCGGCGATCGTCTCGCCGATGCCGTGCACCGCGAGGATGTCGTCGCGCGACGCGCTGGCGATCGTGTCCATTGCTCCAAAATGCCTGGCGATCTCCCTGGCCGCGATCTCGCCCACGTGCTCGATGCCGAGCGCGAACAGCAACCGGGAAAGTGGCTGCGCTTTGGAGGCCGCGATCGCCTGCACCAATGACCACGCGCTCTTCTCGGCGAGACGCTCGAGGCCGACGAGCTGCGCAACCGACAGGTCGTAGAGATCCGCCGCGTCGTGTACCAGATCGCTGTCGATGAGCTGCTTGATTCGCGCGTACGACAGCCCGCGAATGTCCATCGCCGAGCGCGAGGCGAAATGGACGAGTCCCTCGAGCTGTCGCGCCGGGCAGTCGAAGTTGGGGCAGTACAGCATGCCCTGTTCGCTGCCGGTCATGAGCACGGTGGCGCAAGCCGGACACCGTGTGGGCGGCACGTACGGCGCCGGTGGACTCGCCGGATCGCGGCGATCGGGTACCGGCCCGATCACCTGCGGAATGACCTCGCCGGCTCGCTTCACCTGCACCACGTCGCCGACGCGCAGATCCTTTCGCGTGATGAGGTCGAAGTTGTGGAGCGTCGCGAGCTTCACCTGGGCGCCGCCGATCTCCACCGGGTCGAGCACCGCGAACGGGTTGACCGTGCCGGTGCGCCCCACGTTGACCTCGATCGCGCGCAGCGTGGTCTCGGCGATGTCGGGCGCGAACTTGCGCGCGATGGCGTAGCGTGGCTCGCGTCCGCCCACGACGCCGAGGTCGGGCCAGAGCGACAATGCGTTGACCTTCACGACGCCGCCGTCGATCGCGAAGTCGAGCGCACCGCGCACGTGGTGTTCCACGTCGTGTGCCCAGGCGTGCACCTCGGCGAGTCGCGCGCAGCACAGCCGATGCGGTGCGACCGGAATGCCCCATTCCTGGAGCTGGTCGAGCAGCGCGTCCTGCGTCGTGACGGGGAGCTCGTCGTCGTCGGGGACGGCGATGGCGTACCCGAAAAAGTGGAGTGGGCGCGACTTGGTGATCCTGGGATCCAGCTGGCGGAGCGCGCCGGCCGAGGCGTTGCGCGGATTGGCGAACACCGGCTCGCCGTTGGCGATGCGTTGTTCGTTCATGCGCTCGAAACCGCTGAACGACATGTATACCTCACCCCTGATTTCCATCATGAAGGGGTGTCCGGTGCCGTGCAGGCGGAGCGGGATGTCACGGATGGTCTTCAGGTTGGCCGTCACGGCTTCGCCGATCGTGCCGTTGCCGCGCGTGGCGCCTTCGACGAGCACGCCTTCGCGATAGGTGAGGCTCACCGCGGCGCCGTCGATCTTGAGCTCGCAGTTGTAGCCGGAGCGCCGTACGTCATCGCCGGCCATGCGCACGATCCGCTCTTCCCACGCCTCGAGCTCTTCGTCGTTGAACGCGTTGGCGAGCGACAGCATCGGCACGAGATGCGTGTGCTTGACGAGCTGGCTGGCCGGCTCGGCGCCGACTCGCTGGGTTGGGGAGTCGGGTGTGCGGAGGATCGGATAGCGCTCTTCGAGCTCGACCAGTTCGCGATAGAGCTTGTCGTACTCGATGTCGGCGATGGTGGGGCGGTCGAGCACGTAATACTCGTACGACGCGCGCTCGAGCTGACGCCGGAGCTCGTCGGCGCGGGCGGATGCTTCGGGAAGGGCGGCGGGCGAATTAGAGGGAAGAGGGGAGGGGGAAGAGGCAGGCGGTGAAACGGCGCCGCCGCTCGCAGTTCCTCTTCCCTCTTCTCCCTTCGCTCTTCCCTTAGCCTTTCGATTCTTCATCGATGACCTGCATGGCCACCGTCACGAGGCGCTCGAGCTCCTCGTCGGACGCTTTGGGCAGCAGGGTCTCGGCCCAAACGTGCTCGTCGCTTCGGGCGTAGCGAGCGAACAAGCGGCGCGCGAACGCGATGAGCGCGATGCGCTGCAGGTCGGCCCGATGACGGGCCTGCGTGGCGTCCTGCTGGTCGCGCAGCAAGGCCTCGAATCGATGAGCGTTCCGTAATGCCTTGGCCGTGAGCGACGCCACGACCTGACAGAAGCGCACATCGGCATCGGAGAACGGCTCGGCGTCGCGGTCGGTGCGCAGGAAGATGGCGCCGATCACCGCGCCCTGCCATTGAATCGGCACGACGATGATCGAGCGCACGTTGCGCGTGCTCAGCGTCGCCTTGATGCTGCGGAGCGCGGGGTCGGTCGCCGCATCGGGGATGAACACGGTCTCGCCCGACTCGAACGCGCGCTTGAGCTCCGGGTAGCGGTCGAGGTCGACGACCAGGTTGCGGATCGCCGGATCCTCGTAGCTCGCCACGAGCCGCACTTCCTGGTGCTCGCCGGAGAGGAAGATCGCGCAGCGATCGAGACCGAACGCCTCGCCCAGCTTGCGAGCGATCGTCTGCAGGATGTCGACGAAGTGGAGTGAGGAGGAGATCTCCTGCAGGATGTCGACGATCGCGACGAGGTGGTCGCGCTCGCGCTGCAGCTCGGCTACGCGGGCGCGCAGCCGGCTGATCTCATCCTCTCTGCCATCGGACGCCGGCGTCGGCGACCCCTCGGGAGGAGGGGGCGACTGAGCTTCCGGAGGTTGGACTGGGGTTGGCGTCGGTGTTCCGTTCGTCTTCTCCATCTTCCGCCGCGAGGTGCTCGTTGAATTCGTCGCTGTCGAAGCGGACGACCTTGTTGCGGCCCGTCTCCTTGGCGACGTACAGCGCGTCGTCCGCGGCGCGCACCAGCACGTCGCTGTTCGCGACGCGTGGATGCGGCCATGCCGAAACCCCGAAGCTCGCCGTGCGGCGAATCGACGTTTCGTCGAAGGTGAATGTATGTGCCTCGACCTGTTTGCGCACCCTTTCGGCGAACGTGACCGCGGCGTCGAGCACCGTGCCCGGAAGCAGGAGCATGAACTCTTCGCCGCCAAAGCGCCCCGCCCGATCGATCTCACGCACCTCGTGCCGGAGGATGCGCGCAAACTGTTTGAGCACCGCATCGCCGGCCTGGTGGCCGTAGGTATCGTTCACGCTCTTGAAGCGATCGAGATCGCACATCACGCAGGCGAACGGCTCCTTGAGCCGGCGCGCGTGCTCGAACATCTCATCGAGGCGCTCCTCGAGATGGCGCCGGTTGTCGAGTCCCGTGAGGGCGTCGGTCTGCGACATGTGTCGCAGACGTTCGTTGGCCTCGAGGAGCTGGCGCTCGCGCTCCTCGAGCGCATCCTGCAGGCGCTTGATGCGGAGCATCGAATTCACGCGTGCCTTGAGCTCCGCGAAATCGATCGGCTTCGTGATGTAATCGTCGGCGCCAGCCTCGAGGCCTTCCACCTTGCTCTCGGTGGTGTCGAGGGCGGTCTGCATGATGATCGGGATGAACGGCAGCCCGGGATTGTTCTTGACCCGCCGCGCGACCTCGATGCCGTCCACCTTCGGCATCATGACGTCGAGGAGGATCAGGTCGGGTGGATGCTCGTCGACCTTGCACAGTGCTTCGTCGCCGTCACCGGCGCTCTCCGCCTGATAGCCCCAGGCTTCCAACCGGGCCCGCAACAGCTCGACGTTGTCCTCGTGGTCGTCGACGATCAGGATGCGGGCGGGCTCCGTCTCACGCGGGACTTCCATCGCTCTTCCCGAGAAACCGCTGAACCTCGGCGACGACCGCCCTTGGCTCGCACGGCTTGGCCAGGTATCCGTCGCAGCCGACCTCCATCGCCTTTTCGCGGTCCGACGCGAGCGCGTGCGCCGTGAGCGCGATGATCGGAATCGATCGAGTCTGCGGGTCGTGCTTCAGCACTTGGGTGGCTTCCCAGCCATCGATTACCGGGATTGAGATGTCCATCAGAATGAGATCCGGCCGTTCGGCCCGCGCCTTGGCGATTCCCTCTTCACCGTTGAGGGCTTCCATGACGGAGTAGCCGAAGTGCCGCAGGATCGTGGAATAAACGATGCGGTTGTCTTCGTTGTCTTCGACGAGCAATACGGTCTTGCGGGGCTTGCCATTTGCGGTCATGCGAATCCTCAACCGTCGGCGGGGTCGCCGGCCGGCGATCCAAGCCGTGGCGCTGAACAACTAGGGGCCTGCGGTCGAACGTCTGCAACGAGGGGGAGCTTCGGACGGTCCAGAGGCCGCGCCGACCTCGCAATCCACATCATTTGCAATCCACGAACGGGTACTAGCCGCAATTTCCTTACCACGACTCCCGAGGAGACTCCCACCGATGTCGTACGCCGGACCCATCTCGCGAGGGACTCGCGTAACAGACGCCGAGTCATCGCGATCCGAAACACCGCCCACGATCGCCGTGCGCGCGCGGGCGGCGGCTCGCCCGCGGCGCCCGAGCGCCGAAGCCGCGCCGGGCGCGGTCATCTTTGCCGCGGGGGTGGCGCTTGGCATCGCCGTCGGCGCGGCCGGGGCACTCCTCTTCGCTCCGCAGTCCGGCGCCGATACGCGCCGGGCCATCGCGCGGCGGGGTCGCCGGCTGGGTGTTCGCGGGCGCGACGCGTGGCAAGACATGGGCGACGAGCTCCGTCGGTATGCGCGCCGTCGCCGGCGCGCGTGGCAGCGCCGTCGCGAACGCAGCGACGACGATTGATCGCGAACGTCCGCGAACGTCCGCGAACGTAGGGGAGCCTTGGCGAGCGTTCGCGGCCAGCGGCCGCCGTGCGGTCCGGACCGCGGATTTGCCGCGACTCCGTCGCCCCGATAGTGTTCTGCGCTTCACGAGCAGCGCGGACGGGCCGTACGTATCCGCGCGTGCCCTGCCGTGGTCTCGACGGAGCGCCGCAGCATGCACCATTCGACATCGCGAATGCCGGGATGCTTGCGCATCGTCTGATCGAGCGCAAGCGCGACGGCGGTCGTATCGAGCCGGGTGAGTGG
>DATJIZ010000405.1:0-10514 GCA_035492735.1 Gemmatimonadaceae bacterium
GTGGGGACTGCGATCAGGCTGATTCGACTGTCGGATCGAACGGATCGTTCGTCGATCGAGAAGACGCCCGCGCGCAACGCGCCGGGATGATGATTGTTGAACGCCCACTTTGGCGGTTCAAAGCGTCCCGAGGCCCTTCCACGAGCATTCATCGGCTCGTTGCGTTCGGAGCGATGCTTCGAAACGGAGCGATCGGTCCAAATCGGCTGGCCAAATCCGTACTATCCGGATCGACCCCACGTTCTTAGGAACGAGCCCGTCCCAGGCACCGTTGGCGCTGCAAGGACGGCAAGGGCCTCCTGCGGCTCGCGACTCCGCGCTATGTTCGTCGCTCCGCGCAACTCGCACAGTCTTCAGGAGCCACCCATGCACGACGAGCTCGATCTTCTCGATCTGACGCAAGCCGACGTCGAGCGGATGGCCGATGCCCAGGGCCTCACAGGGCTCGGGCGTCGAGAGTTCGTGTTCCGAACGCTCGTTACCGCCGCGGCGACGACGTTCGGGCTGGGCGCCAAGGGGTTCGCGCAATCACCGGCCACAGCAACCCCCGGCCAACAGCCGCAGCAACCGGCGCTCCCCGAGCTCGGCAACGGCGAGCCACTTTCGTGGAGCTTCATGCCGTATCCCGGCGGAACGGGTGCGCTCATGGAGAACGTAGTTCGCGAGCACGGACCGGCGGCGTTCACCCGCGCCACATTCACCGTGACGCCGTGGAGCGGAGCGGTGCCCACGTCGCCCGACGAGATCGCGTTCCTGCCAGCGCACCGCCTGTCGGCGCTCATCAAGGCGCGCAAGCTCACGTCGACGCAGATCACGCGCATCTACCTGGATCGCATCAAGCGGCTCGACCCGACGCTCCTCTGCGCCGTGACGATCATGGAGGAGCAGGCGATGGCCGAAGCCGCGCGCGCCGACGCCGAGCTCAAGGCCGGGAAGTATCGCGGGCCGCTGCACGGCATTCCGTACGGCGTAAAAGATCTCTTCGCGACGAAAGGCGTGCGCACCACGTGGGGCTCGCGCGATTTCGAGCAGCGCGTGATCGACGAGGACGCGGAAGTCGTCGTTCGACTGCGCGACGCGGGCGCGGTGCTCATCGCCAAGCTCGCCACGGGATTGTTCGCGCAGGGCGATCAGTGGTACCGCGGCCGGACGAACGATCCGTGGGACATTCGTCGCGGGTCGAGCGGCTCATCGGCCGGACCGGCCTCGGCCACCGCGGCGGGCTGTGTGGCGTTCGGCATCGGTACGGAGACGTCGGGCTCGATTGTCTCGCCGGCCATCGCGTGCGGACTCAGCGCGCTCCGCCCGACATACGGGCGCGTGAGCCGCTACGGCGGGATGGTGCTCGCCTGGTCGCAGGATCGCGTCGGGCCGCTCTGTCGCACCGCTGAGGATTGCGCGATGGTATTCAACACGATTCACGGCGTCGATCCCAAGGACAACTCCACGGTGACGATGCCGTTCCACTTTGATCGCAACCTCGCGCTATCGTCGGTGCGCATCGGGGTGGGCGAGGGCGCGCCCAAGGAGTTAATCGACGTGCTGCGCCAACTCGGGGCGCGGCTGTCGCCCATCGGTGCGCGTCCGCGCACGGCGGGCGGCGGACTCGGCGTGGAGTCGGCGGCGGCATTCGACTTCTACGTGCAGATGAAGGCGAAGGAACTGGGGATTGACGTGGCGTCGATTCCGGAGCCGCCGCCGGGGCGCGGCGGGTTTGGTGGCGGTGGCGGTGGCGGTGGGGTCGGACGCGGAGGTAGCGACACGACTGGACGTGGCGGAGTGGCCCCAGCCGGCGCGCCGAACGGTGGCGGACGTGGTGGGCGGGCTGCCGCCGGAGATCCCGGCAATCCGACGGGGATGGCCGCGCTCACGCGCTGGACCAACGGGCGATTCGCGAGAGGATTCGACTTCATTCAAGCGCAGCGGCGGCGATATGCACTGATCACGGAGATGGCCGCGCTGCTCAAGGACTTCGACATGTACGTGCCGGGGCAGGGGAACGACATCGGTCTGCACGCGCAGACGGGGCATCCCTGCGTCGTGCTGCCGTACAAGTTCGAGCCGCCGCCGGCGGGACGCGGCGGGCGTGGCGCAGCCGCGGACACGACTCCGCCAGTGCAGTACAACCCGCAGCCCATCTGCACGGTGATCGCCGGCAATCTCTATCAGGACGACAAGATTCTCTCGGTGGCGCATCAGTACCAGATGCACACCGAGTGGCACACGAAGCATCCAGCGATTTGAAGGGCGCTTGCAGGGCATTCCCTGCGGGTCAGCTGGAGAGCGTCGTGAAGGTACTGACGGCTGACGGCGGGGGCTGACGGCGAAAGCAAAAAGCGCGGGCTGACGGCGAGGGCAAACGGCGATGGCAAACTGCGAGCGGCGCGCCGACCTTCGTCGTTCGCTATCGTCGTTCGCTATCGTCGTTCGGCCCCGCCGTTCGCCGCCGCTCCTTGCCCTCGCCGTTTGCCGTTCGCCGTCGACCGCTTTCACCATTTACTAAACCGTGGTCCGAGGCACTAATCCGCTCGAGCTGCTCCACCAGCGCTTCGGGCGTGGTCGCCGGCTCATCGCACGCGTAGTTGCGACACACGTACGCCGTGGCGCGACCATCGCGCGCGGTGCGGCCCTCGAGCAGCGCGATCGAATCGTCTGCCGCGCCGCCCGCGAGTACCAGCGCCGGAACGTACTGCTCGGCCGCCGCCCGATCGAGCGCACGAAAATCCGCCGCCGCCGGATCGCCGACGATCGCCAGCTCCACCGCGCCGTTGATGAGCATGTCCGCCGCGCCGAGCAGGTGACCGAACGCCGATGGATAGCGGGCGACCGCTGGCGCGACGGTCTCGACGATCCACGTCGCGCGACGACGCGCGTCCACGTCCCGCAGCAGCTCGGCGAGCCGCAGGAGTAGCTCGGTGGCGAGCGACGTACCCGACGGCGTGGCGTTGTCGGTCACCTCGCGCGGGCGCGTGATGAGCTGCGCCTGGTCGGATGCGGTGTCGTAGAACACGCCCGTCGCGTCGTCCCAGAACCAGCGCACCATCGCCTCGCTCACGCCGCGCGCGCGCTCGAGCCAGCGGCGGTCGTAGGTGAGCTCGTACACGCCGAGCGCCGCGAGACCGAGTGCTGCGTAGTCCTCCAGATATCCCGCGATGCGCGCCGCGCCACCTTTGAACGAGCGGTACACGCGATCGTCCTTCGTCAACGACTCGAAGAGGAACGCCGCGCTTTCCACCGCGATCGCGCGGTATTCCGCGTCGTCGAACGCGCGCGCTGCCTCGGCGATCGCGCGAACCATGAGTGCGTTCCATGCCGTGAGAATCTTGTCGTCGCGGCCCGGCCACACGCGCCCGGCCCGCGCGGCGTACAACGTCTGTCGGCCGCGGCGCACGATCTCGTCGAGCTCCGCTTCCGAGACGCCGAACTGCCGGGCGAACGCGCGCCGATCACCCACGGCGACGAACAGGATGTTGAGGCCCTCGAAGTTGCCATCGGGCGTCACGCCCCAATAGGCGCGCAGCAGCGGCCCGTCGTCGCCGAGTGCTTCGAGGAACTCCCGTTCGCTCCAGACATAGAACTTTCCCTCGTGGCCCTCGCTGTCGGCATCGAGCGCCGAGTAGAAGCCGCCTTCGGGCGATCGCATCTCACGCTGGGCCCACGCGATCGTGTCGCGCACCACATGCCCGATCGCGTCGTCCCTCGTCTCCTGCCACAAGTGCGTGCCCAATCGCACGAGCAGCGCGTTGTCGTACAGCATCTTCTCGAAGTGCGGCACGAGCCAGCGCACGTCGGTCGAGTAGCGGGCGAACCCGCCGCCGATCTGATCGTACATGCCGCCGCGTGCCATCTGCTCGAACGAGTGCGTCGCCATCTCGAGCGCGTGCTCGGGTCCGCCGCGCGCCCAGTAGCGAAGCAGAAAATCGAGCGACATGGTCTGCGGGAACTTGGGCGCCCCGTCGAATCCGCCGTTTCGCGCGTCGTACTGCTCGGCGAGCGCACGGAACGCGCGGTCGAGCAGCTCGCGCGTCAACGGGCCGCCGCTCCGCGCCGCGTCGCGCGTCGCGTCGTACATCTCACGGACCGAAGCGGCGCTGCGCGCGACTTCGGCCGGCCTGTTGCGATAGGCGTCGCTCACCGCCGTGAGGATCCGCGTGAACGATGGCATGCCGAGCCGCTCTTCCTTTGGATAGTACGTGCCGCCGTAGAACGGAACGCCGTCCGGCGTGAGAAAGACGGTCATCGGCCACCCGCCCTGTCCCGTCATCGCCTGGACGGCTTGCATGTAAATGGCGTCGACGTCGGGTCGCTCCTCGCGATCGACCTTGATGTTGACGAAGCGCTCGTTCATGAGCGCAGCGGTCGCCTCGTCCTCGAACGACTCGTGCGCCATCACGTGGCACCAGTGGCAGGCCGAGTAGCCGATACTCAGCAGGATCGGTTTGTTCTCCTGCTTCGCTCGCTCGAGCGCCTCGGCTGACCACGGGTACCAGTCGACCGGATTCTCGGCGTGCTGCAGCAGATACGGACTGGTCTCGTGCGCCAGGCGGTTGGGCATTGTGAGAAGCGACGAGGGTCGTCAGTTTGTCGATGAGACGGCGACGAGCGACGAAGGCGGCAAATACCGATTCTCCAAACCTACTCGCGTGCCACGATCCCAATCGAAGTCTCCGCCGCCCGCCGCCCGCCGCCCGCTGTCCGCGCGCATTCCATGGTGGGCCGTCGCGGTCACGCTGCTCGTCATGATCACCGCGGCGGTGACGATCGATCCGGTTCGCGACGCGGCGACGCTGGCGAGCGTCGGTGAGGCGCGCCTCTCGCAGTCCGCGTCGTACATCGCGATCGCGCCGCTCTCGGACCTGCTCGACACGATCACGCTGCTCTCGATCGGGCAGCACATCGCGATCGTGCTCTGGGCGATCGCGCTGTTCGCGATCTGGCGGGTGAATCGCGCGCGGCGCGGCACGAGCGTGCTCCGCGAGCTTGGCGCCGCGGCGCTGATGCTGGTCGGCATCGTGTTCGTGTACGCGCTCGCCGCACTGCTGCCGCGGCCGATGGCGAGCCTCGCGCTGTCCGACGACACCGTGCTCGCGATCGACATGCACTCGCACACCAAGTACTCGCACGACGGGCGCCCCGGCTGGACGGAGGATGACGTGCGCGCCTGGCATCAAGCCGCGGGCTACGATGCCGCGTACATCACCGATCACGCCACGTTCGAGGGCGCGGAGCGGGGAATCGCCTCGAATCCAAGACTCGCCGGCGAGGGCACGATGATCCTCCAGGGGCTGGAGGCCTTCTACAAGGGCGAGCACGTGAATGTCCTGGGCGCCGGCCGGCGATATCAGGGGCTCACCACGGCGGACCTCAAGACCGTCGACGAACAGTCGCTCGCGCTGGCCAGCCTGCTCCAGGCGACGTCGCCCGTATTGATCGAGACCATTCCGGGGAAGCTCGACCGCGTGCCGGCGGCGTCGGACACGGCGCCGGGTGTGCGCGCGATCGAGATCGTCGACGGATCGCCGCGCGGCCTCACCCAGGGCCGGCGCGATCGTGCGCGCATCGTGCGCATCGCCGACAGCCTCGACCTCGCCTTGGTCGCGGGCTCGGACAACCATGGATGGGGACGGACCGCGCCGGGATGGACGCTGATGCGCATCCCCGGGTGGCGCGGCATGACCACGGACTCGCTCTCGCCGCGCATCGAGGAGATTCTTCGGCTCGGCCGGCGCGGCGCGACGCGCGTCGTCGAGCGTCGCGCCGCCCCGGGCACCAACGCCATCCAGCTCGTGTTCGCCGCGCCCGTGGCCGCGTGGACCATGTTCGCCATGCTGTCGCCCGACGAGCGTGTGTCGTGGATCCTGTGGAGCTGGGCGGTGGTGATCGCGATCCGCGCGTGGCGGTCGGCGCGGGCGCGCCGCGCCGCGCCGGCGTAGCCGAGTGACGGCGTCCGCCACGACGCAGCCCGGCGCGCTCACCGATCGCCGCTGGCGCATCGCGCTCGTCGTCGTCACGCTTGGAGCGCTCGTTCGCGTGGCGCTGGCGGCGATCATCCCCGTGCTGCCGGACGAAGCGTACTACTGGGAGTGGTCGCGCCGGCTCGCACCGGGCTACTTCGATCATCCGCCGGTCATCGCGCTGGTGATTCGCGCCGGCACCGCACTGCTCGCGGCGATCGGCGCGTCGGCGAGCGGGCTCGCCGTGCGACTCGGCGCGGTGATCTGCGGATGGATCGCCGCGCTGGCGACGATCGGCATCGCGCGGCGGCTGGGCGGCGATGCCGCGGCGCTGCGTGCCGGGATCGTGATCGTGTGCATCCCGCTCGCCGCGGCGGGGCTCGTCCTGGCGACTCCCGACGCGCCGCTCCTGGCGGCGACGGCGGTCACGCTCTACTGCGTCGCTCGCGCACTGCGCCACGCGCCGGGCTCGCCGGCGACATTCCGCTGGTGGATCGCCGCCGGCTTGGCCCTCGGCATCGCGTTCGCGTCGAAGTACACGTCGATCTTCGTGCCGATCGGGGTCGTGATCGCGATGCTGACGCGGCGCGAGCTGCATGTGCGCTTGCGCGAGCCTGGACCGTACGTCGCGACGATCGTGGCGCTGCTCGTGTTGCTGCCGGTGATCGTGTGGAACAGCCAACACGGCTGGATTTCGATCGTGCATCAGGTGAAGCACGGCCTCGCCGCGCCACGCGGTTCGGCGCTCGCGGCGGCCTGGCGGCACGAGGGGGACTTTATCGGCGGACAGGCCGGCCTGGCGTCGCCGATTCTGTTCGTGATGCTCGCCATCGCTACGGCGCGGAGTCTCGGGCGCCGCGCGAGTACCGGCGCGTTCGTGCTTGGCGTCGTGGCGGTCGTGACATTCGCCTTCTTTCTCTACAGCGCCACGCGCCAGCGCGTTGAGCCCAACTGGCCGTCGCCGGCGTACATCCCGGCGATCGCGCTGCTGGCGTCGACACGATGGAGCGCTGCCGGCGAGCGGTGGTTCCGCGGCGGCGTGCTGCTCGCGGGGTTGATGAGCCTGATCGTCTACGCGCACGCGCTCGTGCCGATTCTGCCGATCGCGCCGCCGCGGGATCCGGTCGCTCGCGCGTTCGGCTGGAGCGAACTGGCGCGCGCGGCCGACAGCGCAGCACGCGCCGCGACCGTCACGTCGCGAACGACGACCTGGCTGGGCGGCGACCGCTACCAGGAGGCAGCGGAGCTCGCGTTCCACGTCGAGTCGCACCCGATCACGTTCGCGATCAATCTCACCGGGCGCGCGAACCAGTATGATCTGTGGCCGCGCTATCCCGACCGCGCGCACCGCGGCGACAATCTGCTGCTCGTGCTCGACGAGTCGGACCGGCCGCCCGGTCCGATCGAGCAGCTCGCGCCGTTCTTCGCCTCGGTGCAGCGCGGCGACCGCGTGATGCTGCGCCGCGGTCAGAGCGAGATCGCGGCGCGCCGCCTCTGGCTGCTATTTGGCTGGAGCGGTCGCTGGCCCCCGGCCCGTTAGCGCCGCGTCGATCGGCGTCTCGCCGCGCCGCTGTCCGGCGCGCACGCGCTGCAGCTGCTTGAGCAATTGCCGCTGCTCGGAGTCGTCGAGGTCGCCGACCACCTCGTCATCGGCGCGGCGCATCGCTTCGTCCAGCTGATCGAGCACCTCGAGACCGCGATCGGTGATGTAGCAGAGCACCTGGCGACGATCCGGCGAGCAGCGCTCGCGACGAGCCAGTCCCGCGTGCTCCAGCTTGTCGAGCAGACGCGTGATTCCCGGCGCCGCGTGGATCATCCGATCGCGAATGACGAGCGTCGGAATGCCCTCGTCGCCCGCGCCGCGCAGGATGCGCAGCACGTTGTACTGCTGCACGGTGATGCCCGACTGCGCCACTACCTGCGCGAAGTGGCGTTCGATGAGCGCCGCCGTTCTGAGAATGCTCACGGCGACCTCTGCCTTCACGGAGTGAAACGGGCGCCGCTGCACGATCTCGGCCTGGATGCCGCCATCCTCGCCGCCCATCTCGTCCTCAGGGTCCGACTGCATCACCGCGAGCTCCTCGTACGCCAGTACCGCGTCTGGTTCAAGCCTCTCCTCCGCGAAGCCGGTCTCCAACCGATGCCTGATGATAGGCGCCGAACCGGAGCGGCGCGAGGAGTGGCCATCGCCGACGTGGGCGACTGGTGTCTTGACGGGCTTGAGTTGCATCCTCGGGCCCTCCGTCTCAGGTTTTCGTCATGCCCCTTGCCAACGACCTCGACGCGTACCTTGCCGCGAATCGCGACCGCGCGCTGCACGAGCTGTTCGACCTTCTGCGCATCCCGAGCGTGAGCGCCAGGTCGGAGCACAACGCCGACACGGCCCGCGCGGCGCAGTGGGTGGCCGAGTCGCTCGGCAGCATCGGCTGCACGGCGACCGTGAATCCCACCAAGGGCCATCCAATCGTATTGGGCGAGTGGCGCAAGGCGCCGGCCGGGGCGCCAACGATTCTGGTCTACGGGCATTACGACGTGCAGCCCGCCGAGCCGCTCGAGCTGTGGGAGAGCCCGCCGTTCGAGCCGGAGGTTCGCCAGGGGAAGCTGTTCGCCCGCGGCGCGGTCGACGACAAGGGCCAGCTCTTTCTGCACGTCAAGGCGCTCCAGGCGCACCTTGCCACGCGGCAAAGGCTTCCCGTGAACGTGATCGTGCTCGCCGAGGGTGAGGAAGAGGTGGGGAGCGACAACCTCGCCGAGTTCATCGAGCACAACGCGGCCAAGCTCGCCTGCGACGCGGTGGTGATCTCCGACTCGTCGATGTTCGCGCCGGGTCTGCCGTCGATCCTGTCGTCGCTGCGGGGGCTGGCGTACTTCCAGATCGACGTGCAGGGCCCCGCGGTCGACCTGCACTCCGGAAGCTACGGCGGCGCGGTGATGAATCCGGCGATGGCGCTCGCGCGGATTCTCGCCACGATGCACGATGCCGACGGCCATGTCACCATCGCCGGGTTCTACGACAAGGTGCGCGACTGGGGCGACGCGGCGCGGAAGCAGATCGCCGGTCTGCCGTTCGATGATAGCGCCTTTCGGGCGGAGACTGGTTCCCCGGCGCTGTTCGGCGAGAAAGGCTATTCGACGCTGGAGCGGCTCTGGATGCGGCCGACCTGCGAGGTCAACGGCCTGCTGAGCGGCTACACGGGCGAAGGCGCCAAGACCGTGCTTCCCGCCAAGGCAATGGCCAAGGTGAGCTGCCGTCTGGTGCCCGACCAGGATCCGCGTGAGATCGAGCGGCTGATGCGCGCGCACGTCGAGCGCGTGATGCCCCCCGGCGTGACCGCCACGGTCACGCCGCTCCACGGCGGGCACCCGTGGCGGGCCGATCTGAGCGGCTGGATCTTCGACGCGGCGCGCCGAGCCCTCGCGACGGCGTTCGACCGCGACCCCGTGGTCACGGGCGAAGGCGGATCGATCCCGGTGGTGGGAGTTTTTCAGAGAATCCTCAAGGCGCCCGTGCTGCTGGTGGGCTTTGGGCTCCCCGGCGAGAATGCACACGCGCCGAACGAATGGATGAGCGTCGACAACTTCTTCAATGGGATGAGGGCGATGGCGGCCCTGTGGGACGAGGTGGCGGCGGGCAAAGGGAGCTGACGCCCAAGGCTCACGCGCTAAGCGTCCGGCGTTCGCACTTGCCGCCCGCCGCCCGCCGTTCGCATCAGAATCTCCACTCCTTCATCACGAATCCGCCGTACGCCCTGACCGTTCGATAGGGCTGCGAGTCGAGCCGGGGTTCGCCGAGCAGGATCCGCGGAAGTGCGCTGGCGTTGAAGCGCCAGCCGTCGCCCGTCCGGTGCTCGATTGCGCCGCCGAGCTGACCGGCCTGTTCCTGGCCGCTGACGAAGGTTCGCGGATTGACGTACTTGCCCGCCTCGAACTTCGTCTGCGTGAAGAAATTCCCGATCGTCCGTCCAGGCGCCGTCCCGATCTCCGTCGGTACGTCGCCCGGCGTGATGTCGAAGTAGTCGGTGTTGAAGGCGCGGCCGGCCTGTACCTCGACCTGCTGCACCGCCACGCCGAGCGCCACGCCGGCCAGGCGGCGCATGGCGACCTGCGCGCCGACGCCGAACAGGTCCATCGTGGCCGCCGAGCCGGCGATGCTCGACGACGTGAACGCGAGCAACGACGTCGTCGACTGTCCGAAGGCGAGAAGACTCAACAGCTCCGACTGCGTTCTGGGCGGCTGCGCGTCACTCTCCAGTGAGAGGGCCGGTTTTCGCAGCGTGCCGCCGATCAGCACCTTGATGTCCATCGTCGGGTGTGCCGGCACCGCGACCTCGTACTCGCCGGTGACCTGCAGCGTCGGATTGAGATCCGGGCTGCCGATGAAGATCGCGGAACCACGCGCGATCTGGAACCGCTTGCTCATGAATCGATACTCACCGCGCTCGGTCGTCACCACGCCGGTGAGCGTGAGCGCCTGCGCCTCCTGGCGCACGATCACTGGTTGATCGGTGTAGATCTCGACGTTCGCCTCGTTGTTGCGAACCCAGGTGTTGTGTCGGACGT
>DATJIZ010000406.1:0-2742 GCA_035492735.1 Gemmatimonadaceae bacterium
TGGTGGGCCACAGGCAGAAACCGTCGTGGTGCTTGGCGGTGAGCACCATCGCACGGAAACCCGACGCGCGCGCCGTACGCGCCCACTGTCGCGCATCGAGCGCCGCGGGAGCGAAGATGCTCGGCGACTCACGGCCGTCGCCCCATTCGCGATCCGTGAATGTGTTCACGCCGAAGTGGAGAAACATCGCGAGCTCGTCGCGCTGCCACGACAACTGCGCGGGCGAAGGTCGCGGTCGCGCATCGGCAGTCGTGCGTCCGCCGCGCCGCGGCAGCGCGCACGCCGCGAGCCCGGTCGCCGCGAGCTGGACGAATGCGCGGCGATCGAGCCGCGTCACATGTACTTCCAGTTGCGCGGCTTGCCCTCGGCCATCCACTCGACGGCCTGCGCGAGACGCCGTTGACGCGTCGCGTCGGTCTTGGCTTCGACGATCCACTCGACGTACTCGCGCCTGTGACTCGGCGGGAATTTGTCGAATGCCGCCTGCGCCTTCTTGTTCTTCTTGAGCGCCGCGAGCAGGTCGGCCGGCGGCTCGAGCGCCGGCTTCGGCTTGCTCGGCTTGGCGACCTTCACGCCGGCGTCGTTCAGCTCCTTTGCCTTCCGCACATACCCGACGAGCTTTTTGCGCGGCGGCAGATCCGAGAGCCGGGTGATGCGACCCAGCTGGCCCATCGCCTCATCGGAACGCCGGTCGGCCGCATCGACGATCAGGCTGCCTTTCCAGAATCCGAACGTGCAGTGTTCCTTGAACGCGGCCATGCTGCAGAGCATCCCCTTGTACTGGTAATTGGGGAAGCCCCACTTGATCGTCTCTTCGACTTCCGGGCAGCCTTCGTGCACGATCTCGCGAATGTGCTCGAGGATCGGCCTGGCGAAGTCCGCGGACCTCGCGACGTACGTGTCGACACGTTTGTCTCTCGTGCCCATTTGATAGCTCGCGCAGGCGGAAGCGTCAACGTATGACGCAATCGGACGAGGGTCAACGCGCGGCGCGCCGTGCTTTACCTTTCTGACAACTCGACCAGTGTTCCCCGATGATGACGATTCGCCGGCTGCTCACGCTCTCGCTCTTCTCCCCCGTCCTGCTCGGCGCCCAAACGACGCGACGCCAGTTCACGCACGCCGACACCCTGCGCGGCAGCAACGGACCGGCGCGGGCGTGGTGGGACGCCACGTTCTACGACCTGCACGTGGCGGTGAACCCGGCCGACAGCAGTGTCCGCGGGTGGAACGCCATCACGTATCGCGTTCTCCGGCCGGCGAACGAGATGCAGATCGATCTCCAGGTCCCGCTCGCGATCGACAGCATCGTGCAGGACGGCCGGCGACTCTCGGCGCGTCGCGACAGCGACGCCTTCTTCGTGGCGCTCGTCGCGCCGCAGCAAAGGGGCGCCGCCAAGACGGTCAGCGTGTACTACCACGGCAAGCCCGAGGTCGCCAAGCGTCCGCCGTGGGACGGCGGCCTCACCTGGCAGCGGGACAGCCTCGGCAACGACTGGATCGCGACGACCGATGAAGGCCTTGGCGCCAGCGTGTGGTGGCCGAACAAGGACTACCTGGCCGACGAGCCGGACAGCCAGCGCATCGCGATCACGGTACCCAGGCCGTTGACCGACGTGTCGAATGGGCGGCTTCGCTCGACCACCCCGAATGCCGACGGCACGACGACGTACGAGTGGTTCGTGACGTCGCCGATCAACAACTACGACGTCGAGATCAACGCGGGGCAGTACGCGCACTTCGGCGACGTGTTCAACGGCGAGCGCGGCGACCTCACGCTCGATTTCTGGCCGCTCGCCTACCACGTGGACACGGCGCGTGTGCAATTCCAGCAGGTCAAGCCGATGCTCAAATGCTTCGAGCACTGGTTCGGTCCGTACCCGTGGTATGCCGACGGCTACAAGCTGATCGAGGCACCACATCTGGGAATGGAACATCAGAGCGGCGTGGCGTACGGCAATCACTTCAAGAACGGCTACGCGGGTCGCGACCTGTCAGGAACCGGCTGGGGCATGAAGTGGGATTTCATCATCGTCCACGAGAGCGCGCACGAATGGTGGGGGAACAACGTGACGACGAAGGACGCGGCCGACATGTGGATTCACGAAAGCTTCGCGAACTACGCCGAGGGCCTGTACGCGGAGTGCCAGGACGGAAAGGAGGCGGGCGACGCGTACATCATCGGCAGCCGGAAGCTGATCAAGAACGACGAGCCGATCATCGGAACCTACGGGGTGAATCGCGAGGGCTCGGGCGACGTGTACTACAAGGGCGGCAGCATGCTGCACACGATCCGGCAACTCGTGAACGACGACGAGAAGTGGCGCGGCATCCTGCGCGGGATTCAGTCGACCTTCTGGCATCAGACGGTGACGGGCGCGCAGATCGAGCACTACATCGCGACGCATTCGGGCCTGGCACTCGGGCCGGTGTTCGAGGAGTACCTGCGGACGACGAAGGTGCCGGCGCTCGAGTACAAGATCGAGAATGCCAAGCTCTCGTACCGGTGGACGAATGTGGTGCCCGGGTTCGCGATGCCGGTGCGGGTGGCGGTGGGTGATGGGGCGGGCTACACGTGGATCAACCCGACGGCGGAGTGGAAAGCGATGCCCCGCCCGGTGGGGGGCGGGGCACAACTGCGGGTGGATCCGAACTTCTACGTGACGGTGAAGGACGCGTCGGCCGCACCGGCTGGACGCGGGGCGGGTCAGGGCGCGGCGAGCGGGCGGCTGGAGACGACGG
>DATJIZ010000407.1:0-16837 GCA_035492735.1 Gemmatimonadaceae bacterium
AGCGAGAACGGCAGGCCGATGATCGGCCCGGCGAGCTCCATGAATCGCGGCCACAAAAGTCCGAGCTCGAACGAGAGCACGGTTCCCGAGACCGCGCCGACCGCGAACAGGATGGCGGTCCCCTTCGCCCAGCGCTTGGCGAGCTGAAGGTGGACGGCGTCGCCCGAGCGCGCCCATCGCCATTCGGCGAGGATCATCATCACCGGCATGGCGATGCCGATCTCGGCGAAGACGATATGGAAGCCGAGCGACAACGCCATCTGCGTGCGCGCCGCGAGCAGATCGGACATCCCTAATTGTAGGGCGCCGGGGCTGCACACGCGCAGTAGGTTACGGGATGCGATTCGCTTTCGACGATCAGTCCGACGAGTCCGACGAGCTCGATCTCGATCGCGACTTTCCGCTCGGCGACGGCACCGCCGACACAAGCGGAGTCGTCACCTGCCCGTACTGCGGCGAAGCGAACCCGGTGTCGCTCGATCCCGGCAGCGGTGATCACCAGGAGTACGTCGAGGACTGCCCGGTTTGCTGTCAGCCGTGGCGCGTGACCGTGCAATACGGGCACGACGGGCATGCCGCCGTGCGCGTGCAACCGCTCGATCAGTAGCTTTGTCGCTGCCGTTTCCACTCACCCGGACCCACGCATGGCCGACATTACGGGCATTCATCACATCACGGCGATCTCCGGCGACGCGCAAGAGAATCTCGAGTTCTACACCAGCGTGCTCGGGATGCGATTGGTCAAGAAGAGTGTCAACCAGGACGATCCCGGGACGTACCACCTGTTCTACGCGGACGCCGACGGCCATCCTGGCACCGATCTGACGTTCTTCCCGTTCCAGCATTCTCCACCGGGGCGGCTCGGCGTCGGCCTCGGAGTGGAGATCGCTTTGGCGATTCCCGAGGGAACCGTGGAGGACTGGAGCCGGCGACTGCAGGACGTCGGCGTCAAGACCGGTCCGGTGGAATCACGCCGCGGCGATCGCGCGCTCCCGTTCGAGGATCCGCATGGACAGCACCTCGCGCTCGTCGAGACGCGCGACGCGCGCGACTTCACGCCGTGGGACAAGAGTCCCGTGCCGGCTCAATCGCAGATCGTCGGGTTGCACGCGGTTCGACTCTGGGAGCGCGATCTCGCGCTAACGGCCAGCTTCCTGACGAGCGTTCTCGAATTCGAGGACTATGGCGAGTCCGACGGCTGGCACCGATTTGGCGTGGCCGGTGGCGGCTCGGGCAAGCACCTCGAGATCCGCGAGCTGCCGCAGGGCACGCGTGGCGCATGGGGCGTGGGGACGATGCACCACGTGGCCTGGCGCGTTGCCGACGAGTCGGTGGAGCTCCGCGTCCGCGAGCGGATCGCCCAGGCGCATCGCCGGCCGACCGAGGTGATCGACCGCTTCTGGTTCAAGTCGGTCTACTTCCTCGAGCCGGGCGGCGTGCTGTTCGAGATCGCGACCGACGGGCCGGGCTTCGCGACCGACGAGGAGCCGGCCCACCTCGGCGAACAGCTCGTGCTGCCGCCGTGGCTCGAGCCGCAGCGACGAGAGATCGAAGCGGTGCTGCCCAAGCTCTCGCCGGCAGTCGAGCATCCGGCTCGAGCTCAGCGATGATGCTGGTGGCAACTGCCGAGCGCCGGGTCTGGTCATAACAGTTGAAAACGGGCACAAACGGTTGAGGAACGGGCACAGACTGTTCGGCCGGCATGGCGAGATGGGTCAACGCGCCACGGACCCGGTCGAACTTTTCTGTGGGACTGCCGCTCGGGACACCAGAAAACCTCCCGAGCGGCGGTGCCAACAAGAAATCCCGGCTCGTTGCGGAGGGAGTCTTGCGCGCCGCCGCGAGCAGACCGTTCGTGCCCGTTCATTCCGTTTGCGCCCGTTTCCAAGTCGTTCCGGCTAGCCTCAGCGCAACGCGCTCGAGCGTCAGGATGAGCCGCAATGGCGAGTAGTGCGCGTGAACGACGGCCTACAGGACGATATCTCCACCCGCATCGTTCTTCTGGCGCGTGCCCTTCTTCACCTGCGCGGTTGACGCGGCGAGAGCATGCTGAGTGGCCGCTTCGTCGATCTCGATCGTGAGCGTCGAACGACTGCCGTCGGCCGAGAGATCGCGCCGAACGCTCAGCACGTGCCCGGACTTCGCAGCGGACGGGAGCAGCGACTGCGGCACGGTGATCATCCGGTCGCCGTCCACTTCCACCGAGGCGACGGACTCCTCGATCGAGTCGACGATCCAACGATGCTGTGCACTCGTGTTCGTCATGGCAACGATGCGCATTGAGGTTGGGTGGATCGACGGTCCGATGGGCCTGAGAGGTTCGCGCCCGGACGCTGCGGCGTGATCGTGTAGCCGCCTCCCGGAGTTCCCGCGCTGCGTACTACGATCGTCCCGTTCTGATCGGTACGATACCAGTTCACGCGGTGCCCGCGATAGACGGCTTTGGCCTGCTCGTGCATGTGCCCGTACGGATTGATCGCGCCGACCGAGACGACGAGCTGTCGCGGGCGGATGGCGTCGAGGTATGCATTCGTGAGCCCGTTGCAGCTTCCGTGGTGATCGGCCTTGAGCACGTCCGCGCGCATGCCCGGATTTCTGTCATAGTGCGCCGCGCCGAGAAACCAGTCGATTGCCGGCTGCTGGGCGTCCCCGGCGAACCACATGGTGAATGATGCCGAGTCGGGGCCGACGAGCTTGACGGGCGTCGAGCGATCGTTCGGGTCGCCCGATCCTGGGAAGGGGCGCATGATGTGGAGCACTGCCCCGCCCCGCATCGTGATCGTGCAAATCGGCATTCCATTGGCGCACGGGTCGTCGGTGTCACGATAGATCAAGCCGTCCCGATCGGCGCGCGCCAGGACAGAATCGCGCAGGTGTCGGAGATTCGCCGCCGTATAAGGATCCTTGTTCTCGAAGAAGTATCGAACCTTGATGTGCCGCTTCGACTCGAACAGTGCGCGCAGGCCGATGAGATGATCCGCATGCTGGTGCGACAGGATCACCACGTCGAACGTCGAGTCGTCGAGATGCAGCGAGTCGAGCAGGTGCTCGAACCGCCGTACGTCCGGCCCGCCGTCGATGAGGACTCGGCTGCCACCATTCTCGATGAGCGTCGCATCGCCCTGGCCGACGTCGAGGACGCGGACCACGATCTCGGACCGGTGCTGCCGGGTCGCGGTCCCGCTGCCCGGACGCGACGCGGCCTCGGAGCTGGAGCAGCTCACTAGTGAGAACAGCAGCACTGCACCGACGGCGCGACCGGTCACTTCTTGGCCATCATCGAATCGCGCTTGGCCTTGAACTCGGTTCCGGATTTCCACTGGGGGAGCGAGTCGCTCTGCGCGACGTCATAGCCGACCTTGAACAGCACGCGCGCGTCGTCGACCGCACCAGAGAGGTCCCAGTCCGGCTTTACCTCGTCCGATGGCTTGTGGTAGTCGTTGTTGGTGTACTCGTCCCGCTTCTTCATGCCGTAGTCCGTCGGCTTGCCGATGAAGTCGATTCCCGCATCGATGTCGAGCGCCGGGACGCCCTGCTTTGCGAACTCGAAGTGATCGGAGCGATAGTAGAAGCCCTTCTCGGGCTCGGCGTCGGGGCGGACGGTGCGGCCCTCTGCCTTGAGCTCGTTCGTCAGCACGTCGTCGAGCGTCGAATTCCCCAGTCCGATCACGGTGAAGTCGCTCGTGCGGCCCCACTGGTTGACCCCGTCCATGTTGATGTTGGCGACCGTGCGATCGAGCGGGTACAACGGATGCGTCGCGTAGTACTTCGCGCCGAGCAGCCCCTTCTCCTCGGCCGTGACGGACAGGAACAGCACCGAACGTCGCGGCGGCGCCGGCAATTTGCTGAAGGCTTTCGCGATCTCGATCAGCGCCGAGCTTCCGCTCGCATTGTCGATCGCGCCATTGTAGATCTGGTCGCCTTTGAGCGTCGTGTCGCGGCCGAGGTGGTCCCAGTGCGCGGTGTAAACCACGTACTCGTCCTTCCGGTCCCCACCTTGCAGCTTGGCGACGACGTTGTGCGACTGCACCTTGCGCGCGTCGATCTTGACGTCGAAGCTGGCCTTGGCGTTGAGCGCCACCGGCTTGAAATCCTTCCGCGCGGCGGCGGCCTTGAGCGAATCGAAATTCTGGCCGGCGTCGCGCAGCAGCTCCTTCGCCTTGTCGAGGGTGATCCATCCTTCGACCGGCACCCGGCGTTCCGCGTCGGGTGAGATCACGTCGAACTGCTCCACGGAATTACTGCCGCTCACGACCGCGTACGGGTAGCCCGCGGGCCCGGTCTCGTGGATGATGATTGCCGCCGCGGCACCCTTGTCGGTGGCGATCTCGTACTTGTACGTCCAGCGGCCGTAGTAGGTCATCGCCCGGCCCTTGAACATCGTCGTGTCCAGCGCCGTGTCGTTGGCCACGCGCACCGGCGGATCGTTGACGAGCATAAGGATCGTCTTCCCCTTCACGTCGACGCCCTTGTAGTCGTCCCAGCCGTACTCCGGGGCGACGACGCCGTACCCGACGAAGACGATGTCGGAGTTGTCGATCTTCGTCTCCGGCCGATTGTGCCGCGAGTTGGCGATGTAGTCGTCGGGATACTTGAGCGCGACCGTCTTGCCGCCAGCGGTGAACGACGCTTTGGGATGCGACCAGTAGCCGATCAAATCGACGTTCTGCAGGTAGGTGCCGTCGGGATTCCCCGGCTGGAGCCCGATCGCTTTGAACTGAGACTGCATATAGGCGATCGCCTTCTGCTCTCCTGGCGAGGCCGGTGCGCGGCCCTCCATCGAATCCGCCGACAGATCCTTGATGTGCTGGAGTAAGCCGTCGGCGGTGATGGCTTGCGCGGCAGTGTCGGCGGCAGCGGGGTTCGCACCAGCCGAACGGTCGGGACGAGCGGCACACGCGGCGACCGCGCCCGATGTGGCGAGGAGGGCGAGCGCGCGAATGGGGCGATTGAGTCTCACGGGAATGTCGGTCGAGGGTGAACGGAGAAAAGCCGTCGCGGCACCGGTTCCGGGTCCATCATCCGTGCATCGGATCGTTAGAATGAAATACCGCCGGCGCAATTCGGCGACTGCCTGCGTACCCGACGGGAGCACCCCTTCGACATCGAGTTAATGCGCGGAACACATTCATATGCCGTGCAGGTGGTCTGGACCGGGAACCGCGGCAGCGGCACGAGCGATTATCGCGCCTATGACCGTGCCCACGAGATCCGGATCGCCAGCAAGCCGACGATACTTGGCTCGGCGGAGCCGATCTACCGCGGCGATCCGGCGCGCCACAACCCCGAGGAGCTGCTCGTCGCCGCACTCTCGGCGTGCCACATGTTGTGGTTCCTGCATCTGGCCGCCGACGCCGGCGTCGTGGTGACGAGCTATCGCGATGATGCCGCGGGCACCATGCAGGAGACCGCCGATGGCGGTGGTCGGTTCACCGAAGTCGTGCTGCGCCCGACCGTGGCGACCAGCCAGGCAGTCGACGAGGCGGTCTTCAACCGGCTGCACCATCGCTCGCACGACCTCTGCTACATCGCGAGCAGCGTGAACTTTCCGGTGCGTTGCGAGCCACGCCTCGCCGACGCGAATCCCAGCGAAGCGGCGTCGCCGCCGGACTGAGACAACGTTTGGCGGGTCATCCCGACTGATAGTCCGCCAGGAACTCACGCGCCTCGTCCGCCTGCTCCTGCGGCACGAGCACATCCACGCCGCGTGCGGTCGCGCCCTGAAACCCCGGGCCGAAGATCCCGGTGATGTCGACGCCCCGGGAAACGGCGGCGATTCCGGCCGACTTGAGCTGCTCCACGAACATGTCGGCCTCGAGAGCGGTCGGGAAGTTCGTCAGCTTGATGAGCATCGAGTATGATCAAGCCTCTTGATGAGTCATTGCTAAAGTGCTAAAGAGTACTATTGCAGTATGGCTTGCCGCGCAGCACGACGCATGAGACGCGTCCAACCCACCGGGAACTACATGAGCCTGCCTGAAGCGCGGAAGCACTCCCAGTGGCCGCGACGCCCCAACCCGAACCTTGCCTGCATTGTAACGCTCGTCGCGCTCGTCGGCTCGGGATGCGCCAGCGCCGGCGGCGCGGCTGCGCACCGCGAAAGCTGCGCACTTCGCGCCGCTGATTCCACGTTTGCCGCGGGCAGTCCGGTCTATCGCGACTGCGCGGTCGACAAAAAGGCCGAGCCGATCAACCCCAGTTCCAGAATAGACTTCCGCGCGCCGCAGGTTGGCAACTACTGCTACTCGGCCGACGTCGAGTTCGTGGTGGACCAAGCCGGGATTCCCGAACCGAACACGGTCCGAATCGTTCACGCGAACGAACAGGTGTTCGGCCAAGCGGTGCTCGACGCCGTTAGCAGCTGGCGATATCGGCCCGCGATCAAGGACGGCCGTCCGGTTCGACAAATCGTCGAAGAGCGGCGCGCAGTACAAACGGCAGTCGTCGTCGTCAGAGCCGGCAGTGGGCCGCCAGCCGGGCCACCGCCGAGGACGGCGGCACCGCGGTGCTGATCAAGGGACGGCCTTCGCTCCTCGATCCAACTCCCCGATCGTCGCGTTCGATGGCTTCGTCGTCGTCTTGAGCTTGGCCGACACCCGCTCCGCCTGCGCGAGCACCCGGAGGATGTTGCCGCTCGACAGCTTGGCCAGGTCGGCGTCGCTCCAGCCGCGGCGCGCCAGCTCCGCGAAGAGCGCTGGATACTTCGACACGTCCTCGAGCCCGACCACGTTCTCGGGAATGCCGTCGAAGTCGCTGCCGATCCCAACGTGGTCGACACCGGCCACCTGGCGGACGTGATCGATCATGTCGGCGACGTCGGCGATCGTCGCCTTGGGGCGCGGGTGCGACGCGCGCCAGGCGTCCGTCTCCGCCTTCACGGTGGTGGCGTCGGATCCCGGCTTCTTTCTGGCGGCCGCGGCGACCGAATCGAACGCGTCCTGATCGGCCTTCACGGCGCGTGATACGAACTCGGTGACGAACGGCACCATCACCACGCCGCCGTTCTTCGGCATTCGGGCGAGGATCGAATCGGGTACGTTGCGCCGATGGTCGACCAGTGCGCGGGCCCCGGAGTGGGAAAAGATCACCGGCGCCTGCGTCACGTCGAGCGCGGCGCTCATCGTGCCCGGCGAGACGTGCGACAGATCGACGAGCATCCCGAGGCGGTTCATCTCGCGCACCACCTCGCGCCCGAACGGCGTGAGGCCGTGATGCTTGGCGCTGTCGAGCGCCGCATCGGCCCAGTCGAGCGTCACGTTGTGCGTGAGCGTCATGTACCGCGCGCCCAGGTCGTAGTACTGTCTGAGCAGGGCGAGCGAGTTCTCGATCGCGTGGCCGCCCTCGAGGCCGAGGAGCGAGGCGATCCTGCCCTGCTTCATTGCCGACCGCACGGCCGCCGACGTCGGCGTCCACTCGAGCTGCGGATACTTGGCAATCACGCGCCGCGCGATGTCGAACTGTTCGAGCTGGACGCGCGCATAGCCCGGCACGCTGCTCACCTCGCCGTTCGACTTGTACGCCGGGTCTGCGGGCTCGCCGGGAATGTAGATCGACCAGAACTGCGCGCCGACGTGTCCTTGCGTGAGTCGTGCAAGATCCGTCATTCCCCGCGTTCGGGTGCGAAGGTCGTAGGCCTCCACGTCCTTGGGGTGCGCGCTGTCCTCGCGAATCCGCCAGGGGAGATCGTTGTGGCCATCGAACACGGGTGCCGTGCGGAGCACGCGCAGCGCGCGGGCCATGTTCGGATCGGTGGTCTGCGCCGGCGAGGTGCGGGCGGGCATGGTGAGCAGCGCGAGTGACAGGATGAGTTTCGAGGCGGGACGCATGGCGACGCGCGGTGAGAGAAGTCCGTCAGCGACAGCGGTGCTACAGTCTAACGAACGTGCAGCACGGTCATCATCCCCGCACCGAGATGCTCGGCGATGTGGCAGTGCAACATCCAGTCGCCGGGGTTGGAGGCGTCGATCAACAGATCGACTGTGGAACCGACCGGGATGATTGCCGTGTCTTTCCAGACCAGGTTGCGCGTCGGCACCCCGTCACGCGACACGACGAGCATGCGCTGCCCGTGCAGGTGAATCGGGTGCTGCATCGGGTGGAAGGACTTGGGGTCGTTGAAGATTCGCAGCTTGACCACCGATCCGGCGCGCGCGCGCCAGTCGATGTCCATGTTCTCCTTGCCCGTCTCGTCGCGCAGCACCCAGCGCACCTGCTTGCTCGTCGAAAGCCAGTTCATGTCGGGCATGCCGTCGACCCATTCGACGGGCGCGAAGTACGCCGTGTCGACGTTCATGAACTGCACCGTCGCGAGCGGGAGCGCGTTCGTCTCGACGGTCAGCGTGAGGGTCTTGTCCGGCGGCTTGTCGAAGTACGGTCGAAAGCGGTCGATGTCGCGCGAGACGGCTGTATTGGCGCGCAGAACGTCGAACTGCCTGGCGTAGCTCGGCGCGGCCGGCGTCGTCGACACATGAACGAGGCCGAGCGTGTCGACCTCCGGCTCGAACTCGCCGACGAAGTGGTTGATCGCCTGAATGGAGTTCACGATCGCGTAGGTGCCGGGCCGGTCGAAGCGCACTTCCACGACGTATCGTTCGGCCGGCGCGATCACCACGCTGGGCACGCGTTCCTCGCGCTCGAACTTGCTCACGTCCGACGCCACGACTTTGATCGGTGCTCCACCGAAGGACACGTTGTACGTGCGCGAGCTCGAGACATTCGTGATGTAGTAGCGCACGACGTCGCCGAGCTTCGACTGCTGCGTGTACCGCGGCTCGCCATTGATGAGCAACACGTTGCCGACGCGGCCCATCAGCACGAAGTCCGGCCCCTCTTTGCCGAACGGAATGAGCGTGTCGGCGTTGACCAGCAGGTCGTCCAGGACGAGCGTCTGCTCACGATTCACCGGCGAGTAGTAGCCGGCATCGGGCGAGTCGACGAGCATGTTGCCGAACAAGCCCATCGCCTGCTCGATGTCCTCGCGCACGTGCGGGTGGTACCAGTAGACGCCCGCGTCCGGGAAGTGAACTTTGTACGTGAAGTTGTCGCCCGGCGCGACCGGTTCCTGCGTGACACCGGGCACGCCGTCGAAGGCATTGTCGAGCCGCACGCCGTGCCAATGCACCGTGCTCGGCAGATCGATGCGATTGTGATATCGCACCGTGATGGTGGCGTTCTGCGGCACTCGAATCAGCGGGCCGGGCACCTGACCGTTGAAGCCGTACATCGCGAACTGGCGGCCTTTGACCGTTCGGCGGACGAGCATCGCCGTGAGATCGAGCGTGTCGCCGTCGGCCAGTCGCATCACCTGGGTCGGCTTCACGGCCGGCAGGCGCGCCAGGTTCACGCCCTTTCCGGGGAGAAACCCGGCGACTGGGGGCGTGAGACCCACGAGGCCCGGAATCATCGGCATGCCCTTGGGCATCGGGATCGGCATGCTCATGTGCATCGTCGTCGTGTCGCCCGACATCTGCATGGACGACATCGAGCCGGCGCCCGGCGCCGCGGAAGGTTTCGCACCCGGTTTGGCCGCGGACTTCTTCTTCCCCGTGTCGGCACGCGTCGCCGACATGCCCGGCATGTCCGCCATGCGGGTCGTGTCCGGTTTCCGCGGTTTCTGTTGCTGGGCACGCGCGCTCGACGATGCGATCGCGGCAAAAACCGCCGCACCAACCAGACGCATCACGGTGGAACTCCCCGAAACAGCGGGTGCGTGAGGAACGACTGCAGCCACCCGCTCGGCGAAGTGCCGTGCAGCACGGTGGGGCCGGCGTGCGCCGGCGGCGCGCTGTCGGCTTCGGCCGTGATCACGAGCAGGAACTTGTTCATCTCGGCGCGCCCGACGGTCGTCGTGCCGTTGCGCACCACGCCGAGACGCACCCAGGTGGCGAGATCGGTGGACGCAACCCAGGCCACGTAGTCGCGGTAGTCGCCCAGCGCCGACGGATCAGGCAGGCCGGAGGCGGCGATTTGCACGTCGTAGCTCGCGCGGCCGTCTTGCGTCACGGCGACGCCGAACGGCGACGGGGCAAAGACGAGTCGCGCGTTTCCCCGCGCCGCCGGCACCGTGGGCGTGGCGAACAGCGGGATGTCGAACGGACCGTGCACCGCCGCGACGATCGCGGCGGCACCGGTCACCATCATGAGCGTTCTAGAAAGTCTCACGCGCTACGGAACGATCGGCTTGCCGGCCTGCACGGGACCGTGATCGTAGTCCTGCACGCTCGAGATGTTCGGCATCCCGAAGTCCTGCCCGTTCCAGCCGTTGAAGCCGTCCATCTTGAACACCCAGAGGCCCGAGCGCATGTCGGAGAGCACGATCAGCCCGTCGTAGTTGCGCACGTCCACGCCGAACGCGCCCTGCTCGACGCTCGTCGTACTCTGCCAGCCGTTGTCAGGCGTGCCGCCGAAGCCATGTTCGTGCTCGCACTCGCAGGTGTACCAGTGCCCGAGCGTCTTGGGGTTTTTGGGATCTTTCAAATCGAACACCTGCAGTCCGTCTTCATACGCCGACACGAACACATACGGCCAGCGTACCTCATGGTTGTGCGACAGGTCGTGCCAGTCGGCCGCCCAGGCGCTGATCGGCTGATCGATGTTCTGAGTCTTGCCGGTCTGACCGGGCTGGAGATCCCAGATGCGGAGCGGCGTGTACTGATACTCGGTTTCCGTCACGGCGTAGCGGCCGTCGGGCGACGGCGTGAACGTGTGGGCGATGTCCATGCCGAGGCTGGTGATCGTGAACAGCTGCTTGGGCGCATTGGGGTGCGTCACGTCCCACACCGAGTATCCGCCGAGTCCAGCGCCGTAGAACTTGTCTTCGTGGGCGGCGGGATCGTAGCCGACGTAGAAGTCGTGATAGCCACCGGCGCCGATCTGCTTGAACGGGGTCGGATTGGGGACCTCGCCCACGATCCACGTGCTCGGATCCGCGCCGCTCACGACCTTGTCGAGATCGTACACGAGCGCCTTCGGCTGATTGATCGTCGCGAAGTACAACACCCGGCCGTCGGAATGCTTGTAGGCGAAGGTGTTGTGGAATCCGCCCGGCGACTGCGGATAGCGGATGCGCGCTACGACCTTGACCGTTTTCGGGTCGGGCAGGCCCGTCACGTCGAAGATCACCGCGCCGAGGTCGGCGTCGGGACTGCCCTGCATGAACTGGTAGGACTGCGCGTAATAGTATTTGTTGCCGATCTTGAAGTACTTCCCATCCATCGCGCCAATGCCGCGGTGAAGCTCGGGATTCTCGATCGTCCAGTCGAAGATCTTCCTGGCGCTCGACGGGTTGCTGATGTCGTAGATCTGCGCGTCGAAGTTCGTAAATCCCGAGACGTACACGTACGGCCGGTTCCGGTCCTGCTCGATCTCGACGTCAGCGGCTTTCCATGGAGCGGCGCTCGTGACGACGTGCGACAGCATGTGCATCTTGTCGTTGCCACCATGCTTCTGGTCCAACGACGGAACCGTCATGCCGGGGTCCTGGGCGCGCGCGGCGGCGCCAAGGCCGAGCACGGCGCACGCCGCGATCGCGGCGGAGAATCGAAACATCAACGTGCTCCTTACGTTGTAGGGAAGGATTCGGAGTATCGCTCCTGGCACGACGACGAGCAAGCTGCCACGCGCCGGGTCAACCCATTCGCCACCCAGGGTGTCTGACAGACATGCCCTTCGAGAGCCTCTGGCAGGACCTCCGATACGCCGTCCGCGGGCTGCGTTTGAAGCCAGGCTTCACGATCGCCGTCGTCACGACGATCGCGCTCGGGATCGGCGCCAACGCCGCGATGTTCGGGATCGTCGACCGTCTGCTCTTCCGGCCGCCGCCGATGATGAAGGACCCGGCCACGGCACATCGCATTTACAAGTACCAGACATTCCGCGGCAAGGAGCGCGCGGGCGGCGGCGGACAGTTCGCGTTCTACAAGGACTTGCAGCGCTGGACCACGCGATTCTCGAGCTTCGCCGGCTACACCGCGCGCGATCTGGCGGTCGGCGTGGGCGACGCCGCGCGCGAGATGCGCATCGGCGTGGTGAGCGCGAGCTTCTTCGGCTTCTTCGACGCGCCGCCCGAAGTGGGTCGCTACTTCACGGCCGCCGAGGATTCGATTCCCGACGGTTCACCCGTCACGGTGCTCAGCGACGGGATGTGGCAGACGAACTTTGGTGGTCGAAAAGACATCATCGGCACCAAGGTCCAGATCGGTCCGGCAGTCTACACGGTCATTGGCGTCGCGCCGCGCGGCTTCGTCGGCTTGTGGCCCGATCAGCCGCCCGCGGCATACATCCCGATCACGCATTACGGCGCGGTCCAGGCCCGGGACTTCAGTTGGCTCAAGAAGGGAACTGCCTGGTACAAGACGTACAGCTGGGGATGGATGTCGGTGATCGCGCGGCGCAAGCCCGGCGTCTCGCTCGCGCAGGCGAATGCCGATCTCACGCAGGCGATCGTCAAGAGCTATCAATCACAGATCGCCGAGCAGCCGCGCGTACCACCGCTCGCACTCGCGCGGCCGCACGGACTCGCCGGGTCGATTCTCGCCGAGCGCGGGCCCAACGAGTCGAGCGTCGCCAAAGTGGCAACGTGGGTCGGCGGCGTGTCGCTCATCGTGCTGCTCATCGCGTGCGCCAACGTGGCGAACCTGCTGCTGGCGCGCGCGGCCGGACGGCAGCGCGAGATGGCGATGCGCCTGGCGATTGGCGCCAGCCGCGCGCAGCTCGTCCGGCAGCTGCTGATCGAAAGCCTGCTGCTCGCGGGCGCCGGCGGCCTCGCCGGATTGCTGATCTCGCTGGCGGGCGCGCCGCTCGTGCTCGGCATGCTCGTCCCGCCCGACGCGCCGATGCCGGTGTCCACGCTTCCCGACTTCCGAATCCTCGGCTTCGCCTTCGTCGTGTCCACGCTGACGGGTGTCGTCTTCGGGCTGGCGCCGGCCTTCCAGTCCACCAGCCTCGAGGTCACGTCCGCGCTGAAGGCCGAATCGGGATCCGTGCTCGGCGGCCGCGCGCGGCTGCGCAAGGCGCTCGTTGCCTCGCAGGTGGCCGTCTCACTGCTCCTGCTGCTCGCCTCAGGGCTCTTCATCCGGACGCTGCACAACCTGACCGGAGTGAACCTCGGGATCAAGACGAATCGTTTGTTCGCCTTCGAGGTGAACCCGCCGCGCGCCGGCTATACGAACGAGCGCACGCGGCAGTTCGCGCACTCGCTGCTGGACCGGCTGACGACGACGCCGGGGATCGCATCGGCTGGGATAGCCAGCGAGCGCATCCTGCAGAGCAACCAGTGGATGAGCGGGTTCAGCGTCGAAGGCACCTCCACCGTGTCCGACGAGCGGAACAGCGCGCGCTGCAACAGCGTCAGCCCGGCCTACTTCAAGACGATGGGGGTGGGCCTGCTCGAGGGGCGCGACTTCGATCAAAGGGACGAGTTCGCCGTGGAACCCGCCGGCACGAACGGCCCCTCGTTCCGGTCGGCGATCGTCAACGAGACCTTCGCGAAGCAGTTCTTCCCGAAGGGCGGCGCCGTCGGCCGCCACATCGGCTTCGGCATGGACCCCGGGACCAGGCTGGATATCGAAATCGTGGGGGTCGTCGGCGACTTCAAATACTACGACGTGCGCACCGAGGCCGGACGCCAGGTGTTCTTCCCGTTCTTCGAGCAGGTGGACGGCTTCGTCGTCTACACGAGGACGAGCCAGGGCCTCGATGCGGCCTACGCTGCGGCGCGGCGCACGGTGCAGCAGATCGATTCCAACGTACCGATCACGGGCCTCCGCAGCATCGACAGCGACGTGGACAGCACGCTGAGCGGCGAGCGGATGATGGCCACGATGTCCACGCTGTTCGGCACGCTCGCCACACTACTGGCGGTGGTGGGGCTGTATGGCGTGATGTCGTTCACCGTGGCGCGGCGGACCCGCGAGATCGGCGTGCGCATGGCGCTCGGCGCGCGGTCGATGGACGTGGCCTGGATGGTGATGCGCGAAGCGCTCGCGATTGCGGCCCTCGGCGCGCTGCTCGGCGCGCCGCTGGCGTGGTGGCTGAGCCGCTACGTCGAGAGCCAGCTGTTCGGCGTCACGCCGACCGACGCGGCCACCTTCGGCCTCGTCGTGCTGGCCCTGGCCGTTGTCGCCGTCGCCGCAGGCCTGGTGCCCTCGCGCCGCGCGTCCAAAGTGGAGCCCATGACGGCACTACGGTACGAGTAGGCGGAAATCAGCACCAGCTACCAGCTGGCAGCTGCCAGCTACACGTAACCGGAAGCCCGCCAGTTGCACCCGGGCGTTGTGCCCATGCATAATCGCGGCGCGTGACGCCGACACACGACGTGATCCTCGTCGGCGGTGGCGGCGCAGGCCTGCGCGCGGCCATCGCGATGGCCGAGGTCAACCCCCAACTCAGAATCGCCGTTGTCTCGAAGGTCTACCCGATGCGGAGCCATACCGTGTCGGCCGAGGGCGGCGCCGCCGGCGTGGTCGGCGCGGACGACAGCCTCGACGAGCACGCCTACGACACCGTCTCCGGCGGCGACTGGCTGGCCGATCAGGATGCCGTGGAGGCGTTCGTGCAGGAGGCCCCGCGCGAGCTGCTGCAACTCGAGCACTGGGGCTGCCCGTGGAGCCGTGAGGCCGACGGGCGCGTGGCCGTCCGGCCCTTCGGCGGCATGAAGAAGATGCGCACGTGGTTCGCCGCCGACAAGACCGGCTTCCACATGCTGCACACGCTCTTCCAGACCTCCCTCAAGTACACGAGCGTGTTCCGTTACGACGAGTGGTTCGTCACGCGGCTGCTCGTGGACGACGGTCGCGTCCACGGCGTCGTCGCGATCGACATGAAGTCGGGCCGGGTGGACACGATCACCGCGCACGCGACGATCCTCTGCACCGGCGGCTGCGGCCGCGTCTTCCCCTTCACGACGAACGCCAGCATCAAAAACGGCGACGGCATGGCCCTCGCCTACCGCGCCGGCGCGCCGCTGAAGGACATGGAGTTCATCCAGTACCACCCGACGGGGCTCCCCTTCACTGGCATCTTGATCACGGAAGCTGCGCGCGCCGAGGGCGGCTACCTGGTCAACAAGGACGGCTACCGGTATCTGCAGGACTACGACCTCGGCAAGCCCTCGCCGACGCCGGTGCTGCGCAGCATGGAGCTCGGGCCGCGCGATCGGCTCTCTCAGGCTTTCGTGCACGAAGTCGAGAAAGGGCGCGCCATCGACACGCCTTACGGCCCCGTCGTCCACCTGGACGTGCGGCACCTGGGCGCGAAGAAGATCAATTCGAAGATCCCCTTCGTGCGCGAGCTCTGCCTGAAGTATCAGAACATCGATCCGATCACCGAGATGATCCCGGTGCGGCCGGTGGTGCATTACATGATGGGCGGCGTGCACACGGACATAAACGCCGCAACGACTATCAAGGGGTTGTACGCGGCGGGCGAGGCGGCCTGCGTCAGCATCAACGGCGCGAACCGACTCGGGTCCAACTCGCTGCCCGAGCTGCTGGTGTTCGGCGCGCGCGCGGGCAAGGTGGCGGCCGAGTACGCGTCGAGCCGCAGCGACGGACCGTCTTCCGCCGTCTTCGCGCAGGCAAAAGACGAAGAGCGCCAGTTGCAGGCTGCTTTCCGCGGCGGGTCTGGCAAAGGCGAGAAACTGGCGCCAATCCGCGACGAGATGCAGAAAGCCATGGAAGAAGGCGTCGGCATCTACCGCACCGGCGCGTCCCTCACGGGGGCCGCGACGACGCTGCGGACGCTGCAGGAGCGGTTCCGCAACGTCTCCATCGACGACCACAGCCAGACGTTCAACACCGAGCGCATCTCGGCCGTCGAGCTCGGGTTCATGCTCGACGTGGCCGAAGCGATCGCCAACGCCGCCGTCACGCGCGAGGAGTCGCGAGGCGCACACCAGCGCACCGACTTCCCGGGCAGGAACGATGGGAAGTACCTGGCGCACTCGCTGGTCTCGAGAAACGCGGATGGTTCATCGACGGTCGGTTACCTGCCGGTGACAATCACACGGTGGCCGCCCGGGGAGCGCGTCTACGGGAGGTAGGACCGCATGGCGGATCGGATCACGCTGCAGGTCGCACGGTACCGTCCGGAAGAGCAGTCGGCCCCCACGTTCCAGGAGTACGAGGTCCCGGTCCAGAAGGACTGGGTCATCCTCGACGCGCTGAACCACGTCAAGGACCGCATCGACGGCTCGCTGTCGTTCCGCTGGTCGTGCCGGATGGGCGTCTGCGGCAGCTGCGGCATGACCGTCAACGGCGTGCCGAAGCTGACCTGCGCCACGTTCCTCACCGACTACGCACCAGGGCCGGTGCGCGTCGAGCCGCTCCGCAACTTTCCCGTCATCCGCGATCTGATCGTGGACCTCGGCGACTTCATGCGCAAGCTGGTAGGCGTGAAGCCGTGGCTGGTGCGCAAGGAGGAGAAGCCGATCAGCGAGGGCGAGTACCGTCAGTCGCCGGCCGAGCTCGACGCATACAAGCAGTTCAGCATGTGCATCAACTGCATGCTCTGCTACTCGGCCTGCCCCATTTACGGCCTCGACCCGAAGTTCGTCGGCTCGGCGGCGCTCGCGCTGGCGCAGCGCTACAATCTCGACTCGCGCGACCAGGGCGGCCCTGAGCGGATGGAGGAGCTCTCGACGCATGAGGGCGTGTGGGGGTGCACCTTCGTTGGCGAATGCACCAAGGTCTGCCCGAAGAACGTCGATCCGGCCGGCGCCATCCAGCGCTACAAGCTCTAGGCCGCGCTTGACTGGGTGAAAGGCGTCGTGATGCCGTGGGGGGGACGATGAATCAGGCGACGACGCCATTCCACTCGAAGTGGTACCGGGAGCGGACGT
>DATJIZ010000408.1:0-4227 GCA_035492735.1 Gemmatimonadaceae bacterium
GGCCTCGCCTGCGCGAACCTGGCGCGAATGCGCACCGTTCGCTCGAGATCGTCGCGCGTCTGCAGGATCTTCTGGCGCAGATCGACCGGAAGCTGCGGATGCCGCGAGAGGAAGTTGTCGATGTCGCGCAGCGCGTCGGGCGACCGCTGTCCGCCGATGAACGATCCGAGCCACGATCCCAAAAAGAAGATCCGCCGGTTGCGCTGAACCCAGGGAAGCGTGTCGAGCGCCGGTACGAGGTACGGCAGCGTGAGCGCCGACTGGTCGGGCGCATTGAAGGCGCGCAGGCTGGCCGTCACCCAGTCTTCGTTCAGGGTCGAGTCGCCGAAGTAGCGAGCGAAGTACTCTTTCTTCACGGCCGGCAACGGGCGACCGGCGGCGGCGACGAATGCGCTCCGGCCACTGCTCGTCGTGGTGTCGCGCCGCTTCTCCGACGCAATGAGTGCGTCGGCGTTCGGCGCCCCGCGCTCGATCAGGTGCATCACGATCATCCACCGCGTCGGCTGGCGGAGCGGAATGCCCGCCGTCGACGTGCTGTCGAGCCACGACGAGAGACGTAGGAGATCCGCCGGTGTCTCGGCGAGTGAGATATAGGCGTCGAGCAGATTCTTGCGCATGCCGTAGGCGCGATTCGGGTCCGCGGCGCCGGCCAAGAGGAGCCGCGCCACCGCGCCGACCGTCGCCTGCCGCTGCGCGTCGGAGAGATACCTCGACACGGCGCGCGTCAATCGCTGCACGATGCCAGCCGAGATCTGCTCGTCTGATTCCGCCGGCAGTTCGCGCGCGGCGGTCGCAATGAAGTCCGCCGGCGCCAGGCGGGCGTCGCGCACCAGATCCCACAACGCCCCCCAAAGCATGGCGCGCAGAAACGGCTCGTGCACCTCGCCGATGTGCGCCAGGAGCCACTTCGTGCTGCGGGGGTCGAGCATCACCAGGCCGTAGGCGTTGTCGTTCGCGTTGGCGAACACGAAGTCCGGTGCCGGGCGGCCGGCGGCCGTGGCCACGACGGTCGTCTCGGCCTTGATCTCGATCGGCACCGAGATGGGCTTGCGGCCCCGCGACCACAGCACGAGCTCCGTGCGCATTGGCCACACGCCGCGGCCGGACAACGCCTGCGCGGGATGTTGGATCAGCGTGAGTCGCCGGACGAATCCATCCTCGACGTCGAGCTGCTGTTCGACAACCGGCATGCCCGGCCGCAGGATGTACTGTCGTCCCCAATCGGCGAGCGACCGATGCGCGGCCTGGCCGATCGACGCGAGCAGATCCTGCCACGTGGCGTTGCCGTACCGGTGCGCCTCCAGAAACGTGTGCAGTCCCGCGCGAAACGCCGCGTCGCCGACGAGGTAGTTGAGCTGCTTGAGGATCCCCGGCGCCTTGTTGTAGACGATCGCGCCGTAGTTGCTCTTGGCCTGATCGAGATTGGCGAGCTGCTGCCACACGGGCGTCGTCCCGGTGGTCTGGTCGACGTCGTAGGCAGCGGGCTTGTTGCGCAGATAGAACGACATCCAGGGGTTCGGCAGGCCCTCGATGTCCTGCATCTTGGCCGCCATGTACGTCGCGAAGCCCTCTTTCAACCACAGGTCGTCGAACCAGCGCATCGTGACGTCGTCGCCGAACCAATGGTGCGCCACCTCGTGGTAGATCGTCGCGCGCCGCCCCAGCCGTTGATTGAGCGTCGGCGGCTCACGATAGATAAAAGATTCCTCATTGAACATCGTGACGCCGGGGTGTTCCATCCCGCCGAACGGGAAAGCCGGCGACAGCATGTACTGGAACTGCTGGAACGGGTAGGGAATCCCGAAGTAGCGCTCGAGCGACGTGAGTGCCGAGCCGACCTGGCGTTGCAGCGAGTCGACTTCGACCTCGCGCGCGCGCGACTCGCGCACCCACAGGTTCGTGCCGCGCGGCCCGCCGCTGAACTCGTGCCATGGTCCCGCGGCAAAGGCAAAGAGGTACGTCGGCAGCGGATCGGTCTCGCGGAACCGGTACCGCGCCGCGCCGTGGACGGTATCGACGCGCTCCGTGATCCCGTTCGCCAGCGCGCGCCAGCCGACGGGCGTCGTGAGCGATAGCGTCATCCGTGCCTTGAGATCCGGCTGGTCGAAGCAGGGGAACAACGCGTTGGCATCGGACGGCACGAGCAGCGTGTACAGATAATCCTGCCCGTCACGATCGTCGTGAAAGCGGATGATGCTCGCTCCAGCCGGCGCGATCAACGCCTTGAAGTTCGCTTCGACCGAGTTCGGACCCACCCGAACGTCGCGCGCGGGAATCCTGAAATGCGCGCCGTTGAAGGTGATCGCCGACGGACGCCCGTTGACCATGACGCCGCTCAAGCTCGGGCCGCGAAAGTCGACCACGACGTCGCCGGCCCGCCTGGCGTCGAATCGGATCGCGACCGAGCCGCGCGCCGTGTCACGCTCGGTGACGCTGAGCGACAGTTCGTACCGTACGCCTCGCAACTGCGACGCGCGCAGGACGGCGAGCTGCCGCGAGATCCCCGGACCCATCAGCGGATCGGCCGGCGCGGAACCGCCGCTCGTCACGGCGGCGGCGGCAATCACAGCGGCGACCGTGAATCGATTGACCGAGTACATGACGCACGCTATCGCGCACGCGCTTCGCGAGGCAAGGGTTTGCCCGTACATTCCCGCCATGCCATTCGTCGTCGAGTTGCTCCACGCCGACGCGCAGCCGCCGCGCCGCGCCACCGAAGGGTCGGCAGGCTATGACCTGTGCGCGTACGTACGCGGCCGCACGATCAAATGCTCCGATGCGCAGCGCACGTGGGAGGTCGCGCCCGAGTCCGATTCGGACACCACGTTCGCGCTGCCACCCGGCGTCGCGGCGCTCATTCCACTCGGGTTCAAGGCGCGCCTGCCGCACGGGATCGAGGCCCAGATCCGACCGCGCAGCGGAACGAGCTTCAAAAAGGGTCTGGCAATCCCGAACGCACCAGGCACGGTCGACTCGGACTACCCCGAAGAATGGCTGGTCCTCGTTCGCAATCCCACGCCCTGGCCAATCCCGATCGCCCATGGCGAGCGCATCGCCCAGGCGGTCCTGGCGCGCTACGAGGTGCTGCCGGTGGAGGACGGGAAGGTGAGCGTCACCACGTCGCGCGTGGGAGGATTCGGCAGCACGGGCCCGTCGTAGCCGAAAACGGACAGGGCCGTCGCACCTTGGTGTGACGGCCCCCGTGTTCTTTCACCGGAACAGACAGGCTTCCGGCGCTCTAAGCGGATGAAGAAGCTTAGCGGCTTCCGGCGATCCTGCCGTTGCGTGTTCCGTTAGACAATGGATCACCTCCTCGAATTTGCGGGTTCGACATGGCTGCAGGGCGATACGATGAGTACCGCGACGGACAATTCTACCCTAGCATTCGCGCGGGGGTTCCGCAACCGCGGGCCCCAGAACTTCCGATCCTCGACCCTCGTAGGGCCAGGTGATGGCCAGCCTCGGTCTGCCGCTTCCGCCCCGCGCCGCTGTCGGCGCGACGCGCGCCGGGCGAAAGAGCTCGTACTTCCACGCGAGCCGATCGCCGCGGTACAGCGTGCTGTTCGCGCTGCCGCTCCTGCTCGGCTACGAGGCTCTTGCCGCGGCGCTCGCCAAGCCTGGCAAGGCTGAGCTGCGCAACGGGGCCGACGCGATCCTTCGAGGCGCCTTTACCGCCGTCGCGGGCGTGCACGGGCCGCTCATCTTCATGACGGCCATCGTCCTGCTCGGCGTTTGGCTCATCGTGCGCGACCTGCGCCTCAGCAAGGATCGGCTTCGCTGGGTCGTGTTCGCCGGGATGCTAGCCGAGGCGGCGGTGCTCGCCACGGTGTTCGGTTTCGTCATCGGCGTGACCACGGCCAAGCTGCTTGGCTCCCTTCACGCACTGAGCACGGCGACGCTCGCCGTGGGGCCAATCGAGCGCACGCCGTGGCCAACGCGGCTGATGCTGTCGCTTGGCGCGGGGCTGTACGAGGAGCTGTTCTTCCGCGTGCTGCTCGTGTCGGGGCTGGCCGTGGGTGCGCGGGTGGTGCTCGGGCTGGGGCGGCGTGGGGCGGGCGTGCTCGCCGCGACGGTCGGTGCGCTCATCTTCTCCGCATTCCACTACATCGGTCCGTACGGCGACCAGCTGCAGCTCCAGTCGTTCGTTTTCAGAACGCTCAGCGGGCTGGCGTTCAGCGGCCTGTATCTCATCCGCGGCTTCGGGATCACGGCGTGGACGCACGCGCT
>DATJIZ010000409.1:0-2178 GCA_035492735.1 Gemmatimonadaceae bacterium
ATGATCTGTCGGGCGTGTCGGCCCTTCGCTGCCCTGACTGTGGCGGTCGTCTCGAGCCGCGGGGCGGCTTCTTCGGGCCGTTTCTCGCCTGCGAGAACCATCCCAAGAAGTGCAAGTACACGCGGCCGATCAAGGGTGAAAGAGCGAAGCCGGTACTCACCGAGCACAAGTGCCATGTGTGCGGCGCGCCGATGGTGATTCGCCAGGGCAGGAGTGGACAGTTCCTCGGGTGCAGCACATTTCCGAAATGTCGCGGCACGCGGTCGCTGCCCACGGGCATCATGTGCCCCAAGGACGGCGGTGAGCTCGTGGAACGCCGCTCGCGCAAGCGCGGCACGGCATTCTACGCGTGCTCCAATGAGGAGTGCGACTTCGTCGCCTGGAACAAGCCCGTCGCCGAGCGGTGCCCCGAGTGCGGCTACGTTGGCGCCGAGATGAAGTTCACCAAAGCGCGCGGTGATTTCCGCAAGTGCCTCAAGTGCGGCAACGAGTGGGACGCGCCAACGACCGAGGATCCGGCGGACACGGAAGCGGCGCTGGCAGGATAGGCCGCGGTCCTCGCGGTTCGGATCGTTCAATGCGCGTTGGGCCGTCACAGTCGACTTGTGACGGCCGCTCGCGCATTATGAGGGCGTCGGTTGCGTGATGGTCGCCCGGTACCCCGACCCGAATCGCCATGATCACACCTCGGCTCGAGCAACTTCGGCGCTCAGCGGCCTTCGCGGGCGTGCTCTGCGCCGTCGCCATCAGCGCGGCAGCGCAAACCGCGCTGCCGTCGCGCCTCACCGATCAGGAGCTCTGGACGTTGAGCGCCGAGCTCTCGGAGCCGGGCGGCTACTTCCGATCGGACAACCTCCTCTCGAACGAGACCGGGTTCCAGGTCGTCATTCCGGGACTCCGCGAGCGCATCAAGCCTGGTGGCGTGTATCTCGGCGTTGGACCGGAGCAGAACTTCACGTACATCGTCGCCCTCCAGCCGAAGATCGCGTTCATCATCGACATTCGCCGCGGCAATCTCGTCGAGCAGTTGATGTACAAGGCGCTCATCGAGACGTCCGCCGATCGCGCCGATTTTCTCTCCAGGTTGTTCTCGCGCGTCCGGCCGGCTGGCCTCGACAGCGTGTCGACGGCCGAGCAGCTCTTTGCCGCGTACGAAACAGCGGTGCCCGACTCGTCGCTGTACCGGCGAAACCTCGCCGCGATCAAGACCTTCCTGACCAGGTCGCACGGCTTCGTGTTGAACGACAGCGATGCGGCGTCGATCGACCACATATACGCGGCGTTCTTCGACGCCGGCCCGCAGATCAACTACAGTTACCCGTACGGCGGCGGCTTCGGCCGCGGCATGCCCACGTATACGTCGCTGCAGAGCGCGACCGACACGTCAGGAAAGAACTGGGCCTACCTCGCCACGGAATCGAATTTCCGCTGGCTCAAGGACTTCGAGTCGAAGAATCTGATCGTGCCGGTCGTCGGCGACTTCGGCGGACCCAAGGCGATTCGCGCCGTGGGCCGCTACCTCGCTGACCATCGGGCGGTCGTGTCAGCGTTCTACACGTCGAATGTCGAGCAATACCTGTTTCAGTCCGACAGCGCGTGGGTCCGATATTATCGAAACGTCGCGACGCTCCCGCTCGACACGACGAGCACGTTCATTCGTTCCGTCGGTGGGGGCTTTCGCGGGATCGTATCGCCCGGCACGGCGCCCGTGCGCTACGGCAGCCGGCTCGCGTCGGTGACCTGCTCGATTGAGGATTTGCTCAAGGCGTTCGATGAAGGCCGCATCCGGTTCTACGGCGACGTGATCGCGATGTCTCGGTGATCGCCGCCGGCCGGTACGAATCGATCGACCACCATTCGCAGGCCGTGACACGTGGCTAGCGACGTCCTGCTCACGATCGCGCTTGCCGTCGTGGCCGGACTCTGCGCGCAGGTGATCGCCGCGCACTGGCGCATTCCGCCGATCGTGCCGCTTCTCCTGGTCGGCATGGCCATCGGCCCATCGGGTTTGGGCTTGATTCATCCCGCTTCACTCGGCTCCGGACTCGCCGTGGTCGTGAAGCTGTGCGTCGCCGTCATCCTGTTCGACGGCGCTCTCAATTTGCGCTTGCGGGATCTCCGGCTCGCGATTCGAGAGGTCCGGCGGATGGTGACGATCGGCGCCCTCGTCACCTGGGC
>DATJIZ010000410.1:0-2707 GCA_035492735.1 Gemmatimonadaceae bacterium
GGTCTCGGCCTCAAAGGCCACGAGGCCCAGCGAGTTCCTTCCGCGAACGTCGCTCCGATTGTCGCCGGTGTAGACGAGCGCGCCGTTCACGTACACTCCGATCGCGTCGCTGTAGCTGACCGACAAACGGCGCGTTTGCTCGCGGTCGGAACGCAGCGTGACGTTCGCGTAGGCGACGCCCCATCCTGCTCCGCCGAACACGTTCGTCGTTTGTCGGCCTGCCGGATTGCCGAGCGTCGCGGTCAGGTTCACTAATCCCGACGGCTCGCTGCCGATCAGCCGTCCTTCGCTGATGTCGCGCTGGACCCGAGTCGATAACGTATCCGCGAATGCGGTCGAGTCGGGAGCGGCGAACCGCGACGACACGCGCCAGCGAGTGAGCCGGCCAGTCGGCTCGGTGTCCGGCGACGCCAAGGCGAGCGTCACGTCGCCGAGCGGCATCACGCGCAGTGCTCGCACGACGGCAGTCGGCTGCTTCCACGTATCCAGTCCCGAGCTCCAGATGCCGACCGCGCCGCGCGTCCGCGGGCGCTTGAGCTCGCGCACCTGCAGCACGGGCTTGGCGCTGTCGCCCACATAGACATCGGCGCGGCTGCCGGCAATGACCAGTCGTACGGGCATCCAACCACCGCGCCGCGTGTACACGCGCGGCGGCAAGTCGGTCTCGTAGCCGGCTCCCGAGTACAACTGCCACGTCGTCTCGCCTTCGTACACGGGCTGATACTGCACGCCGACCCAGCGGCCGTCGTTGCTCCATCGGAAATACACGATCTCGTAATCGGCGGCCGACTGCATCCGGAACGCGATGCCGGCGAAGCCTCCGGCGGGCGGCGCGAGCTCCAGCTCGATGATGCCGTCGTCGATCTGGAGGTCGGCGCGGCACGCGATACCATGGATGAGCGAGATTCCATCCGCGTTCGACCGAGTGCCGGGCGCAAGCTTCGCGTTGGCTGTGTCCCAGACTCCGCGCGGCGCCTGCGAGGCCGGCGTGCACTGTGCGTCGACGGCGGTTGCGGCGAGCGTGGCGCCGAGCGCGAGCGCCGGCAACAACGACGATACGTCAAACATCAACCCTCCGGTGTGGTGGCCCGGCACCGGGGAGGGGGACGGCGTTACCGACACGACAAAGCGGAAGCCCCGATGCCGTGACGGCCAGGGATTCCGCCAATCTTGCACCGGCCACGCACCCCGTTCGGGGCCCCTGCGGCCAATGCAGACGTGATGACTTGTGGTACGCATGCTACGGCGCCGGACGCCGTAGCGTCAACGTGGAAATCGTCTGGCTGTCGTAAGGATCTGGTATTTCGCGCCAACGCAGATGATGTTGCCGCAGGCGTGACCATCGCCGATTCCGCTCACCGTCAGCGTCTGGAGCACCTACGTGTTTGCATCGATTCGCGCCGCCGTCGTCCAGGCCGAGCAGAGCGCCACGCTCGAGGAAGCGCTGTCGGCGACGCGCGTCCACGCCGAGCGGGCGGCGGACGCGGGGGCCGGACTCATCGTCTTTCCCGAGACGTGGATCCCGCATTATCCGATGTGGCTCGACATCTGCGAGCGCGTGAATTTGTGGGACGACGCGGCCGTCAAGCGCGTGTACGCTCGATATGTCACCGAGAGCGTGGTGGTCGGCGGGCCGGTCACCGAGCAGCTCGGCGAGCTCGCCCGTCGATTGCAGGCGACGATCGTCGTCGGTGTCTCCGAGCGCGTCGATCGCGGCGCCGGACGCGGAACGCTGTTCAACGCGCTCCTCACCTTCGGCACCGACGGCCGGCTGGCCAATCATCACAGAAAGCTCATGCCCACCCACACCGAGCGACTCGTGTGGGGACTCGGCGACGGCGACGGGCTGACCACGGTGGACGCGAGCGGGGCTCGCGTCGGTGGGCTGATTTGCTGGGAGCACTGGATGCCGCTCGCACGGCAAGCGATGCACGAAGCGGGCGAGGACGTGCACGCTGCCGTGTGGCCGCAGGTCAAGGAGATGAACCACGTGGCGAGCCGCCACTACGCGTTCGAGGGGCGCTGCTTCGTGTTGGCGGCAGGGTCGCTGATGCGCGCGCCGGTGCTTCCGCCCGAGCTGCCGATTGCCGGCGAGCGGCCGGCGCCGGACGGGCTGGTGATGCACGGCGGGAGCGCGATCATAGGTCCCGACGGCCAGTACGTCGTGCCGCCGGTGTACGACCGTGAGGAGATTCTCATCGCGACGCTCGACCTCGCGCGCACGGCCGAAGAATCGATGGCGCTCGATGTGTCCGGTCACTATTCGCGTCCGGATTGCCTGCGGCTGGTTCGCGAGTCGCGGGGCCGTCAGGCGGCGCAGTAGTGCGCCGCCGTGCGCCCGTCGTCGCCCAGCGACGCCGCGCACGCCGACTTGTGCCCGCGTGCATCATCACGATATGATCGACCTCGTCGAACGCTGATCGAGAATGGCAATCCGGCGACCGCGAGCGGTCCACTGAAGCGCGATCCGAAGCTCTCCGGGCTCGAGCAAGGGCGCGACGCATTCGAGCGGCGTGCGTGGGCCGACGCGTACGAGCATTTGGCGAAGGCCGACGCCGACGCTCCACTTGCCGGCGACGACCTCGACCGATTCGCCGCGGCGGCCTACCTGATCGGCAAGGACGAGATCGCCGACGAGCTGTGGATTCGCGCGCACACCGCGCGTCTGCAGGTGCACGATGTGCCGCGCGCGGCGCGTTGCATGTTC
>DATJIZ010000411.1:0-6010 GCA_035492735.1 Gemmatimonadaceae bacterium
TCGTCTGGGCCCTGCTCGGGGTGGCGGTATTTCCCCTCGGCGCTTCGGTTTCCGAGCTGGTGATGGCCGAGCCCGCGCTGCGGCGCGCGTTGCCGGTCGTCATCGGCGTGGCCGTGGTGATCGCCGGCGCGATTCAGCTCACGCCGTGGAAGGCCCATCGCCTCGCCTGCTGCCGGCTCCAATCGCGGTGCCACGCATTGCGGCCGGTCGGAGCCGGCGACGCGTGGCGAGATGGCACGCGACTCGGACTGCGCTGCGTCGCCTGCTGCGGCAACTTGATGCTGATTCCGCTGGTCATCGGCATGATGGACTTGTCCGTGATGGCAGCGGTTGGCGCGGCGATCGCCGTCGAACGACTTTCGCCGCGCGGCGAGCGCGCGGCGCGCGTCACAGGGGTCGTGATCCTGGCAACGGGAGTGCTGCTAGTGGCGCGAGCGGTCGGTCTGTAAGTACGGTGGAGGTGCCGCGATGCTACGCGGCTGGCTCCGGGGTCGGTCGGTTATCGCGGCCCGAAGATCTCGGCGAGCGGAATCGTGAGTGGCTCCGTGACGCCGCCCGGCTGCCACACGATCGTCTCAAAAAGCGTCAACGGGGCCTGGCCGACTCGTATGACCGTGATTGCGCGCCGCTCGGGGTCAGCCATCCAGTACTCGGGAACACGCGCTTCCGAATAGAAATCTCTCTTTTGATTCTGATCGCGCCGCCGGGTCGCCGGCGAGAACACTTCCGCGATCAGGATCGGAAGCGGTGCGCGCTCCCACTCGTTACCCAGCCCCGGCGCCTCCTGGCGCACCATCAGATCCGGCTCGACCTCCGACCCCTGATACCGGAAGACCGCGCGGGGATGAAACACGTGGCCCAGGTCGTTCGCCTCGACGTAGCGATCCAACAGGCGCGTGAGTCGCGCGAGAATCGTCTCGTGGTCGTCCGTCGGCGTCGGCGTCACAAACAGCTCGCCGTGAATGAGCTCGTACTTGTTTCCGTCGTCGGGCAGACTGTGGAGCTCGTCGAGCGTCCATCGCTTGAGCTTCGTTGCCATGTGCATGGCCACCTCTTCTCCGGCCTCGAGTCGAACGCGAGCATGCGCCGAAGATGCGGGCTCGCGAGGCGCCGACCCGCATCCTTTCGTTGCGGGTCGGTCTGGAGCGTCGCACCGCTCGAGCCGAGCTTACGCTCGGCGAAAGCGCCGAGTCAAGCCGCGAACGCTCGTCACCCGCCGCGAAACACGGTCGCTGGATCGCAGTCGAGCGCCGCGCGCGACGGAATCAGGCACGCCAGCGCGGCCGTAACGACCAGGAGCAGCGCCACGGCCACGAACGTCGCCGGATCGGTGGGCGTCACATTGAAGAGAAGCTTGCCGACGAGACGGCCGCCCTCCAGCGCCACGACGCAGCCGATCGCGACACCGACGAGCACGATCGACAGCCCTTGCCGTACCACGAGGAACAACACCCGCCCCCCCGACGAGCCCAGCGCCAGCCGAATCGCGATCTCGGGAAGCCGCTGGGTCACGTCGTACGCGATCACGCCGGCAAGGCCGGTGGCCGTGAGCACGAGCGCGACGGCGGCGAACGCCATGAGCAGGATCGTCGTCAATCGTGGCTCGGCGAGCTGCGCGCCCCGAACGTCTTCGAGCGTCTGCACCGTCGACACGGGCTGCTGCGCGTCGAGCGTGTGCACCGCCGTCCGCAGCGCGTTCACGACTGGTGGGATTGGCCCGGTCGCGCGCAGGAACACGCGCAGGTCACCCACGCCCTGACTGGCGAGTGGCAGGTACACTTCGTCCGTGACGTCCTTGTCCAGGCCCGCCGCGCGCACGTCGCCCACGACGCCGACCACGGTGAGCCAATGGCGGCCGCTGTCGGGCGAGATCCGTGTGCCGACGGGGTTGCGGTCGCTCCAATACGTCTTGGCGAGACGCTGGCTCACGATGACGGGCGGGGCGACGGTGTCGCGATCGGCCGCCGCGAACGTCCGGCCGGCGAGGAGCGGAACGCCGATCGTCTTGAAGTAGTCGCCGCTCACCGCGGTGATGTCGCTGTGCGGCGAACCGGTCGATGTGCCCGCCCCTTCGATCTGAAAGCGGACATTCTGCGGCTGATTGACCGTGAGTGGCAGGGCGCTCGCAACCGCGGCCGACGTGACGCCGGCCAGCGAGCGAAGCTGCTCGTTGAGCGCCGACGCAAAATTTCGCCGGAGATCGTTCGTGTTGTACTTCGTGAAGCTCAGGGTGAGCCGGGCGGTGAGAACGTTTCGCACTTCCATGCCCGAGTCGACCCGCTCGAGCGCGATGAGGCTCCGGCCGATCAAGCCGGCGCCGACCAGCGTCACAAAGGCGATCAGCACCTGCGTGGCAACCAGCACGGCCCGGAGCCGATGCTCGGCCCGTGATGCGGTCGGCGCGGTGCCGCCCTGGCGCAGCGCGTCCGCCGGACTGCGCCGCGACGCGGCGTGCACGAACGGCGCGCCGGCGACGATCAAGGTGGTGAGGAGACAGAGTGCGAACGCGAACAGAAACACGGACGGGCTCATCGTGATCTCACCCGCGCGCGGGGTGAAGTGCGTCGCGGTGCTGCGCAGCAGCCCCACGCCCATCGCGGCCAGGCCGACGCCGACCGCGCCGCCGGCGAGCGAGAGGTAGAGGTTCTCGAGCGCGATTTGCCGAAAGAGCCGCCCTTCGCCCGCGCCGAGCGCGGCGCGCAGCGCCAGCTCGCGCGAGCGCCGCAGTTGGCGCGACAATCCGAGGTTCGCCACGTTGGCGATCGCCGCGAGCAGGAGGAATGCGGCGGTGCCGAGCAGCGTGAGCAGAATCGGTTTGGCGCGAGCGGTCATCTCGTCGCGCGCCATGGCGGCATCGTAATGAAGCCGCAGCTGCGCCGGATACGCTTCGGGGTGGTCCGCGTGGTTTCGCGCGCTCAACGTCGCCAGCTCCGTTCGCGCGCGGTCGAGCGAAACGCCGGGGTTGAGCACGGCGAAGCCGGCGACCATGCGCATGCCGAAGTCGTTCATCATCATCGGCGCCGAGCGAAACGGACACGCGCCGGCCGGCATGAACATCTCATCGGTGCCCGGATAGCTCGGCATCGGCGGGAGCACGCCCACGACGGTGTGGATCTTGTCGTTCATCGTGAACTTGGCGCCGATCACCGACGGATCGCCGTGGAAATGCTCCATCCAGAACTTGTGCGTCAGCACGACGACCGGCGGCGCGCCCACGGCTTCCTCACCCGGACGAAACGTGCGACCCAACAGCGGCTTGACGCCCAGCATGTCGAAGAACCGGTCCGACACCACGCCGGTTTGTACGCGGAGCGGCTCGCCGTAGCCGTAGAGCTGGAACGACATGCTATGGTACTCGGCGACGCCGCTCAGCGATTTCGACGCTTGCCGCAGCGCCGCAATCTCGCGGACCGAAAAGCCTTCGTCGGCGTTGTTCAGCGACGGCTGCTCGAGGTGAATCAGCCGGTTGCCGACGCCGATCGGGAGACGGCGCAGCAGCACACCATCGACCATGCTGAAGGTCGCGGTGCTGGCGCCGATGCCGAGCCCGAGCGTGAGCACCGAGGCAATGGTGAATGCCGCTGCTTTGCGCAGCGTACGCAATGCGTAGCGCGAGTCCTCGAACATGTTGACGCCCTCCCGTGAGCGCTGAGCCGGCACCGTGCAGGATATGGAACCGCCCTGATGGCCAAAAGGACGTTGATCCGGCATTTCAGGACATGTCGTGGCCAACCGTCCGGCCGGACAGTTGGACAGTTGGACAGTTGGACAGTTGGACAGCAGGAGCGGATATCGAGCTGCGCCCGGCGGGGTGGTTTTAACAGAATCCTTACGGATCGGCGATGGCGACCCGACAAGGTGTGGCGCATGGCTGCGCCACGTCGGATTTGCGGTGCCTCGCCGCGATCGGCATACTCTCGTAGTCCCGTCTGTCGACCCTTTTTTTGCTACCTCCCATGCCCCGCTCTCTTCCGCTCTCCCGCCCGTTGTTCGCCGGCTTCGCCATCGCCATCACGGCGCGGGCTGCCAACGCGCAAGCCAATCATCCGCGTCCGTTCACCATCGACGACGCACTTGCCGTCCGGTCGGCGCGCATCGACGACGTCTCGAAGGACGGTCGCTGGATCGCGCTCGGCGTGCGCGTCCGTCGGGACGGACTCGGCGTCGACGCGTCGCGGTTCGGCGATCCGACGTACGTCGCGCCGGCGCTCGGCGAGTTCGAGCTGATCGACGCCACCACCGGCCGCGCCCGAGCCATCCTCCCGGGCAAGGTCGACGTCCGCGGCGCGGCATTCTCCAGGGACGGGGCGAAGCTCGCGTTCCTGTTGCGGAAAGGCGACGACTACGTGCTCGGCATCGACGACGTCACCTCCAACCGCGTCCGCACCGTCGCGGTCAAGACCAGAAAGCCCATCGCGTCGAATTCACCGCTCGTCTGGGCGCCGGATGGCAACTCGGTGCTCGTCGCGCTCCGGCCGGATGGATGGGCGAGCGGCGCCCGCGCCGCATTCCTGCAGCTCACCGAAGGCGAGATCGTCGTGCAGGACGCGCGACAGCCGTTCCTCGCCTGGGACAGCGTCCGAAACGTCGGCAACCGGCAGATCCCCGCTGTCGTCAATCTTGCCGACGGCAGCGTGCGCGAAGTCGTCGGTGAAACGGACATGCGCGCACCGCAGTTCACCGCCGACGCCTCGCATATCGTCTACAGCACCGCCGTCCCGAAAAAGACATCGTACGACAACCGCTCGGGGACGGAGTACGGAGCGTTTCGCGTCGCCGTCACCGGCGGCAAGATCGATACGCTGCTCAAACCGGCCGATCGCCGCGTGTCGCCCAAGTGGAACGACGAGGGGAGCGCGTTCGCGTACGAGGATCGGGGAAACGTGTTCGTCCGCTTCGTGGACGGCGACAGCGCGCGCAACCTGACGGCGCGCTACCGCAAACCCGTCGCGACGACCGACAGCGCCAAGACCGACAGCGCAAAGACCGACACCACCAGGACCTCGTACGCGGTCGTGGCCTGGCGGCCGGATGGCGGCGCGCTCCTCGTGAGCTCGCGCGACGGCTGGCATCTGCTCGATCCGCGCACCGGGGCAATGTCTCCGGCGTACGCCTTCGAGTCCGACACCGCGACGCGACCCACGCGAACCTTCGAGAGCTGGAGCCACGACGGGCGCTACCTCTTCGTCACGACCTCGGCGAAGGACCACTGGGCGCGCGGCATCGAACGGTACGACCTCGACACGAAACAAGCCACCGCGCTCGTGAGCGACGCGAACGCGTACGCCTCGTGGCACGTCTCCGACGACGGCACGCGTTTCGTGTTCGAGCGATCCGATGGCGATCGCCCCAACGAGGTGTACGCCGCTGGACGCGACTTCACCGACGCGCACGCGCTCACCGATCTCAATCCACAGCTCGCCGGCGTGGCGCTCACCCACTCCGAGCTGGTGAGCTACCTCGACGTGGACGGCAAGACGCTCCACGGCGTGCTGTACTATCCCTACGGCTACCAGCCCGGCAAGAAATACCCGCTCGTCGCCGAGATCTACGAGACGTTTTTCGACAACGGGTACAACGAAAACATGAACCTGCTCGCGGCCCAGGGCTGGTTCGTGTTCCATCCGAGCGTCGACTTGCAGATCGGCTATCCGGGCGAAGCGTGGGTCAAGGGAGTGACCGACGGCATCAACAGTCTCGAGCAGAAGGGATTGGTCGACGGCACCAAGCTCGGCGTCGAAGGGCAGAGCTACGGCGGCTACGCGACCAACCTGCTCATCACCCAGACCAATCGCTTCAAGGCGGCAGTGAACATCTCCGGAAAAGTCGACATCATCTCCTTCCTGGGCGACAGCCCGCGCATCGGCACCCGCAACTACAGCGCGGCGGAGAACGGACAGGACCGCATCGGTCAAACCCTCTGGCAGGCACCGATGAAGTACATCCAGCACTCGGCGATCTTCTACGCAGATCGCATCACGACGCCACTCCTGATGCTCACCGGCAAGGA
>DATJIZ010000412.1:0-2875 GCA_035492735.1 Gemmatimonadaceae bacterium
CAGCGGGCTGTCGCCCTGCAGATTGATGTGGTCAGCGATCAGCATCAGATCGCCGACCGACCAGAGTGGATGCAACCCGCCGCAGGCGTTCGACACGACGAGAGTCTCCGCGCCCAGGGCGCGCAGGACGCGAATCGGGAACGTGACCTGCCGCAGCGAATAGCCTTCGTAGCGATGAAAACGCCCCTGCATCGCGATCACGGTCTTTCCCGAGAGACGCCCGCACAACAGCCGGCCGGCGTGCGATTCCACCGTCGAGAGCGGGAATCCCGGAATCTCTCGATAGTCGATCACCGCGGCCGCATCGATTTCGGCGGCGAGGCGTCCAAGTCCCGTGCCAAGGACGATCGCGACGTCAGGCCGCGCGTCGAACCTTCGGCCTATTGTCGCTGCCGCGCGTTCGATCGCGGCATACATGTCTTCATCGGGCGCGACGGGTCGCGCCTCGGCTACCGCCTCGGTCCGGACGGTCATTCTTTGATGAGCGATTCGTACCAGCTCGGGGCTGCTTCGGCGGGCCGGCGCTCCGCTGCCTCCGCCAATGGCGCGGCTGCCGCTGTAGCCGCGGCAGCCGGAGCGGCTTTCGGTGCGGGTGGCGCGGGCCGCGCGGGCGGCGCCGCGGACGACGAAGCCGGATTCGATCCCAATTCCGCCGCGTGCTCGATCGCCTCCTTGACCGCCGGCTGCACCGACGGATTCGACGCGTGCTCCGCGGCGGAGATCTCGGCAAGCTGACGCTCCACGACCATACGGAGCTGCGCGAGATAGGCGCGCCGCGCGCGGTCGAGCGAGGTGATCTGGTCCTCGATCCGACGGACTTCCTGCCGCGAATCTTCGATGATTCGATCGGCCTCGGCGCGCGCTTCGCGGATGATGAGCTGCGACTCCTTATCCGCCTGCTCGCGGATGTCCTTCCGCAGCTGCTGCGCGGAGACGAGGGCTTCGTTGATCGCTTTGTCGCGTTCGCGAAATGCACGCAGCTGTTCGTGGAACCCGCGCGCCTTGGCCTCGAGCTCCTGATTGACTCTCGACAACCGCTCGAGCTCTTCGGCGACCTGGTCGCGGAACTGGTTCACGCGCTCGGGATCGTAGCCCCGCAAGGCTTTTCCGAACTCGTAGCGCCGGACGTCGAGCGGCGTGAGATGGAAGGTGTCGTCGATCATCAGGGTCTGGCTCCAAAGAGAACTGTGCCGAGTCGGACCATCGTGGCGCCTTCCTCGACTGCGATCTCGTAGTCGTTCGACATGCCCATCGACAGCTCCGTTGCCCGATGACCGGCGGCGCACAGTGCCTCGCGGGCCGCTCGAGCTCCGGCGAACACGCGGTGCAGCACCGATTCTTCGGCGTCGAGCGGCGCCATCGTCATCACCCCGCGCACCCGTAGGCCACTGAGGGCCGCCAGGTGCTCGGCTTCACGCTGCCACACCGGCGGCGGAAACCCGCCTTTCGACTCCTCTCCTACGACGTTCACCTGCATCAGAACGTCAACCGGATGTCCCAACGTCGATCCGACGTCGCTCACCGCCTCTGCCAGGCGATCGCTGTCGAGCGAATGCACGAGATGAAAGCGCTCGATTGATTTCACCTTGTTTCGTTGCAAATGGCCGATGAGATGCCACCGAACGGGCGCCGCGACTGATTCCATCTTGGACAGCGCCTCCTGCACCCGGTTTTCGCCGACATCGCCGACGCCGGCGTCCCAGGCAGCCTGTACCGCATCGGCTCCGTGCGTCTTGGTGACGGCGACGATTGTGACCGATTGTCCATGACCGCCCCGCTGCCGTGCTGCGTCGATCCGATCGCGCACGTTCCTTAGCCGGTCCGGGAGGTCAGGAAACGGCATAAGACAGTAACTTACCGTAGGTTACAGAGCGAATCAAGTGAAGCACGCTGGGCTGGAGAGGGCGCAGACAGTAGCAACTTCGGGCACGTGAGCACGTGCGCAAAATAGTCGGAAACCGGGTCGGGCTGTGGCCTCGGCCAACGACCGCGCCGCCATGACTCGACCCGCGCGGCCACGGACCGCACCGCCGGCGTGTCGACGCTGATAACCTCTGAAGTATCCCGTCGAAGGCTATTAGCAACGTCAATGGCGCGATCATCAACTGCCGCCATTCCAATAACCTTCCAAGATTTTGATAGCCGGACACGATCCGCCGGATCGACCGTCAGCGCCACCGCCACCGGCCGCCCCGAGGCACGGGCATCGTCCGCAATCCTTTCCGCTTCGCGACCCACCGGCTCGAACCGGTCGCCGGTGCCGAGTCCCCAGCGGCGGGCCAACTCGTCGACGTACCACGAAGCGGCGAGCAGCGGGATCGTCACGACCGTCACGTCTCGACGACGCGCCCCGACTTGCTGGACGTACCACAATGGATACGTGTCGTTGTCGCCAGCCACGAACAGCACGGCTCGCGGCGGGAGCGGATCGACGAGTGTCGACGCGAGCTCGCGCGGAACGCTCGCCTCGGGTTCGGCACGACGATTCACCACGGACCAGTTGAGCACGATCGGAATGGCGGCGATTGCCAGACCTGCCGGTGCCGGCAGACCAAACCGCCGCACGAGTGCAAAACCGCCCAAGCCCGCCCAGATCCCCCACGCCCAAAAGCCGAGCACGAAAAAGTAGTCGCGATCGCGCGCTTCGTGCCGGGCATCCTCTGGAATGAACGGCCATCCGAACGAGCGGCCGGCCTTGAGGTTGAGGTATACGATTACGCCGAGTGAGCCACAGACGAAGAGCAGTGCAACGGCTCGCCAGCTTCGCCGGTCGGTGCGCCGGTGCCACACGCTCCCGAACACGCCCAGCGCCGCGAACGCGAGCGTCGCCACGACTCTGGCGACCGTCGGGATGACGGTCGGGCCGAGTGCGAGC
>DATJIZ010000413.1:0-5154 GCA_035492735.1 Gemmatimonadaceae bacterium
CGTCATCGGAAAGAAGGGCGCCGAGGTCGACAAGCTGCGCGATGAGCTCGCGCACCTGACGGGCAAGGAAGTCGGCATTAACGTCGAAGAGATCAAGCGTCCGGAGCTCGACGCGCAGTTGGTCGCGGACAACATCGCGAGCCAGCTGGCGCAGCGTATCTCGTTCCGCCGCGCCATGAAGCGCGCGGTGCAGAGCGCGATGCGCATGGGCGCGCAGGGCATCAAGGTGAAAGCGGGTGGCCGGTTGGGCGGCGCTGAAATCGCGCGCGTCGAGGGCTACCACGAGGGGCGCGTGCCGTTGCACACGCTCCGCGCCGACATCGACTACGCCACGTCGACCGCGAAGACCACCTTCGGCGCCATCGGCGTGAAGGTCTGGATCTTCAAGGGCGAGAAAGTCGAAGATCGCCGCGGCACGACTTACTCCTCCGGCATGTAAGGAGGCACTGAACAATGCTCGCACCGAAGCGCGTCAAATTCCGCAAGCGATTCAAGGGCCGCACGCGAGGTCTCTCCCATCGAGGGAGCGAGGTCTCGTTCGGCACCTACGGACTCCAGACGCTCGAGCCGGGTTGGATCACCGCTCGCCAAATCGAGGCCGCCCGTGTCGCGCTCACGCGCCACATCAAGCGCGGCGGCAAAGTATGGATCCGGGTCTTCCCGGATAAACCGATCACCAAGAAGCCGGCCGAGACGCGCATGGGGAAGGGCAAGGGATCGCCCGAGATGTGGGTCGCGGTCGTGAAGCCCGGCCGTGTGATGTTCGAGCTCGAGGGTGTGACGCGCGAGATCGCCGAGAAGGCGATGGCGCTCGCCGCGGCCAAGATGCCCGTGCGCACGAAGTTCGTGGCGCGCGAGGAGAGCTGACCCAATGAGAGCCGAAGAAATCCGTGAGATGGGCGCCGACGACATTCAGTCGCGCATCAAAGATCTCGAAGAGGAGCGTTTCCGTCTCGAGTTCCGCAGCGCGACCGAGCCGCTCGAAGACCCGCTCCGCTTGCGCGTGATTCGCCGCGACATCGCCCGCCTCAAGACGGTGCTGCGCGAGCAGACGCTCGCGAAGCAGGCGGGGGGAACGACCAATGGCTGATATGACACAGACGAATGGCGCAGTTGCTCGCGGCTCACGCAAGGTCCGGACGGGCCGCGTCGTGAGCGACAAGATGCAGAAGACCGTGGTGGTGGCGATCGAGCGTCGCGTGCCGCACCCGGTCTACGGGAAGATGGTGACGCGCACCACGCGCGTAAAAGCGCACGACGAGGAGAACACGGCCAAGACCGGCGACACGGTGCGGATCGCGGAGACGCGTCCCCTGTCGAAGGACAAGCGTTGGCGCGTGGTCGAGATCGTCGAGCGGGCGCGTTAACCCTTCGTCGCTTGCGCTCCTCAGGGCAGGCCAGACTGGTGAATTTTCAATGATCCAACAAGAATCGATGGTCAAGGTCGCGGACAACTCGGGCGCGAAGACGGCGCTCGTGATCCGCGTGTTGGGCGGAACGCGCCGGCGCTACGCCGGGCTCGGTGACGTCGTCATCGTCGCCGTGAAAAACGCGCTGCCCAACGGCACGGTGAAGAAGTCGGACGTCGCGCGCGCCGTCGTGGTGCGCACGGCCAAGGAGACGCGGCGGAAGGACGGGAGCTACATCCGGTTCGACGAGAACGCCGTCGTCATCATCAACGAGCAAGGGGAGCCCCGGGCGACCCGTATCTTCGGCCCCGTCGCGCGCGAGCTGCGCGAGAAGCGGTACATGAAGATCGTGTCGTTGGCGCCCGAGGTGATTTGATCCATGAGAATCAACAAGTATCGCAAGACTGATCGGCCGCGCGTCGTCAACCGCAAGCGTCACTCGGACAACGCCGAGCGTCAGCGGTTGCACGTCAGCAAGGGCGACACCGTGCGCGTGATGCGCGGCGACGACAAGGGCAAGGAAGGAAAGATCATCCGCGTCTACCTGAAGACGGGTCGCGTGACGATCGAGGGCGTGAACATCGTGAAGCGGCACCGCCGCGCGCGCACGCCTGATGAACAGAGCGGGATCGTGGACTTTCCGGCTCCGATCCACGCGTCGAACGTCATGCTGCTCGATCCGAAGAGCGGCAACCCGACGCGCACGCGGCGCCAGATCGACGAGGACGGCACGAAGGAGCGGATCGCCGTGAAGAGCGGCGAAGCGATTCCTCGGGCGAGGTAGTGTTGTCATCCTGAGGGTGCGAAGCACCCGAAGGACCTAATGTGAATTCCCTGAAGCCGGCCACGAGTAACGGACAGCAGGTCCTTCGCTCGCTGCGCTCGCTCAGGATGACCGAGAGAGATATGGCTACCAAAGAGAAAAAGGGCTCAGGAAAAGGCGGGAAGAAGGGCGAGGCGAAGGCGCGCGGTCCGCACGCCGGCGCGGCGCTGCCCGTGCCGCCGCCGCGGCTCAAGGATTTCTACCACGGCACGGTGCGCCCGAAGCTGAGCCAGCAGTTCGGCTTCAAGAACGCGCACCAGATCCCCCAGCTCGAGAAGATCGTGATCAACGTCGGCGTCGGCGAAGCGATCAAGCAGCCGAAGGCCCTCGACGCGGTCGTCGAAGAGCTGGCCATCATCACCGGGCAGCAGCCGGTCCGCAAGAAGGCGAAGAAGTCGATCGCCAACTTCGGCCTGCGCCAGGGCCAGGAGATCGGCGCGGCGGTCACGCTCCGTGGCGCGCGGATGTGGGAGTTCCTCGATCGCTTCATCACGATCGCGATCCCGAGAATCCGCGACTTCCGCGGGTTGGGCACGAAGTCCTTCGACGGACGCGGCAACTATTCGTTGGGCGTGAAAGAGCAGATGATCTTCCCCGAGATCAACTACGACTCGATCGAGTCGATCCACGGGATGGACATCACCTTCGTCACGAGCACGAACCGCGACGACGAGGCTTTCGCGCTCCTCCGCGAGCTCGGCATGCCGTTCCGCACCGATGAGAAGAAGGGTCGCGGCCAGGCGGCGTAGGCGACTCGGCGAGTAGCATCGACAACAGACCTATATCACGAGAGTTCCGATGGCCCGTAAAGCCATGATTGAGAAGAGCAAGCGGAAGCCGAAGTTCGAAGTGCGAAAGCATAACCGCTGCTCGCGCTGCGGACGCTCACGCGCCTTCCTGCGTCGCTTCGGCCTCTGCCGGATTTGTTTCCGCGAGCTATCGCTTTCGGGCATGATTCCGGGCGTGCGGAAGGCTTCCTGGTAGACGCTGTCATCCGGAGGCCGCAGGCCGAAGGATCTACTGAACGTGTTTAGTTGCTAGAACGGGAGAGTAGATCCTTCGCTTCGCTCAGGATGACAGTGTGCGCTTTCCACCTGAGACCTAGGACCTGAGACCTGGGACCTAGAGTACCAGATTCACGATCCATCTAATTCCTCCACGTCCATCGACGGATACGAGAGGAGAGGGACAGTAACAAATGAGCATGACCGACCCGATCGCCGATATGCTGACGCGGATCCGCAATGCCTGCGGATCGAAGCATCGCCGCGTCGACATCCCGGTGTCGAAGATGAAGACCGAAATCGCCCGCATCCTGAAAGAGAACAACTACATTCAGGACTACTCGACACTCCAAACGGACGAAGGCCGGCAGGTGCTGCGCGTGCGGCTCAAGTACGCCGGCGGCCAGCCGGTCATCCGTGAGCTGCAGCGTGTCTCGACGCCCGGTCTCCGACGCTACGTCGGCGCGCGTGAGATCCCACGCGTTCGCAACGGGCTGGGTCTCGCGATCCTGAGCACCAACAAGGGGCTCATGTCCGATCGCGAGGCGCGGCAGTCCCGCACCGGCGGCGAGCTCGTCGCCGTCGTCTGGTAGAGGAGAAGCACACCATGTCGCGAATTGGAAAGCTTCCCGTTCCGATCCCTAGCGGGGTCACGGTGACGGTCGAGGCAAACTCGGTAAAGGTGAAAGGACCGAAGGGCGAGTTGACGCATCGTCTGCCCTCGGGCATCAGCGCGGACAAGTCCGACAACACGGTCAACGTCAAGCGCGCGTCCGACGAGACGAACCACAAGGCGCTGCACGGCCTCACACGGTCGCTCATCGCCAACATGATCGAAGGTGTGACGAAGGGCTATCAGAAGCAGCTGGAGATCACGGGCGTCGGCTACAAGGCCGAGGTTCGCCCGTACGGGCTGCAGTTGGCGCTCGGCTTCTCGCACTCGATCGAGTTCAAGGCGCCCGCGGGCATCAAGCTCACGGCGCCGCAGCCGACGCAGATCGTGATCGACGGTGCGGACAAGGCGGTGGTCGGGCAGGTCGCCGCGGAGCTCCGCGGTCTTCGTCCGCCCGAGCCGTACAAGGGGAAGGGCATTCGCTACGCCGGCGAGGTAATCCGGCGCAAGGCCGGTAAGGCGGGAGGCAAGTAACCATGCCGGGAATCGCAAAGTCGCGTGAACAGAAGCGCTCGCGCCGTCATCTGCGCGTTCGCAAAAAGGTCAGCGGAACGTCGGAGCGTCCGCGTCTCGTCGTCTTCCGTTCGCTCAAGCACATCACGGCGCAGCTGGTGGACGACGTATCGCGTCGCACGCTGGCGACGGTGTCGAGCACCGACCTCGAGACGGGGAAGAAGACGCAGAAGTCGCTGGAAGTCGGCAAGCGCATCGCCGCCCGGGCGAAGGACGCGGGGATCACGAAAGTCGTGTTCGACCGCGCCGGCTACAAATATCACGGCCGCGTGAAAGCGGTGGCCGATGGCGCCCGCGAGGGCGGATTGGAGTTCTAATAATGGAAGACACTCAGAACACAGCCGGCGGCGCCGGCGCAGGACAGAGCGGCGGCGGCGGTGGCGGCGGCGGGGGCGGGGGCGCACCTGAGCGCACCGGTCGCGGTCCGGGCGGGGGCGGCGGGGGCGGTGGTGCCCGCGGCGGTCGCGGCGGCGGTGGTGGTGGTGGCCGTGGTCGCGGTGGTCCCGGCGGCGGCGGTGGCCGTGGTCGTGGCGGCCCTGGCGGTGGCGGCGGTCGTGGCCGTGGCGGCCCCGGTGGTGGCCCCGGTGGTGGCGGCGGCGAACGCAGTGATCGCGGTGGTCGCGGCGGCCGTGACGGTGGCCGTGGCGGCGATGACCGTGGACGAGGCGAAGGCAGCGAGCTCGTCGAGAACGTCATCGCGATCAATCGCGTCGCCAAGGTCGTGAAGGGCGG
>DATJIZ010000414.1:0-15817 GCA_035492735.1 Gemmatimonadaceae bacterium
GGCAGGCTCGGTCTCCCGGTACACATCCACACCGGCTACGGCTGCGGCGGCTACTTCGAGCTCGCCGGCGCCAACCCGCTGCTGCTCGAGCCGATTCTCGACGACGCATCGCTCCGCGACACCAAGTTCGTACTGCTGCACGGGGGCGCGGGTCCGTACTCCAGGGAGATCGCGCCGCTCCTCATGAAGCCCAACGTGTACACCGATTTTTCCGAGCAGACGTGGCTGCTGCCAACGCGCGAGCTGGCGAGCAATATCCGCTACTGGCTCGAGTGGTACCCGGAAAAGGTGCTGTTCGGCACCGACCTGTCGCCCGGCTCACCGACGGTCGATTGGGAGGAGATCGGTTGGCAGACGACCACCTCGGCGCGCGACGCGCTCGCCATCGCGTTGACGGGCATGATGCACGACGGTGAGATCACGCGAGCGAAAGCCCTCGAGATCGCGCGGATGGTGTTGCGAGGGAACGCGCTGCGACTCTACGGGTGGCAGGACCGCGTCACGCCGTAGCGTCGTTATTTCCCGTTGGGCACCCGCTTGACCGCCACCGGCCCGGTGAGATCGCCATCGAGCAGGTGGACGAGAAACGTGTCGTCGCCGGGCCCGGCCAGTCGGAATTGGAAGGTCATGTCGGCGACGTCGTTCGGTACGAACACGCGAACACGACCGTCCGGCAATAGCGACACCGAATCCGATTTCACCGTACCATGAAGCTGCCGCATGGTGAGACTGGCGGTGTACCCGCTGTCGCGCGCGGCGATGACCAGCGTGGCCGACATGACCTCGCTGCGTGGCTGGAAGGTGAGCTCGTACTTTCCCGCCGGGCTCACGCCCTGCATGAGCGTGAGCATCAGTAGAACGATCGCGCGAACCATCGTCATCCTCCTCGTGGCGTGAGACGCACGTGCATACGGTCGCGTGCGCGGAACATCTGGCCGGCCCACCCGCTCAGCATCGCGGTCTGTACGGGCGTGAGCACTTCGGCGAGCCGTTGCTGTACCTCGATCCGGCCGTACTCCCACAGCTCGTCCGTCGCGTCGTCGGCGCGCCGCGACGCGCTCGCGAAGTCGTACTGGTCGGGAAGCGCGGCCAGGTAGTCGCACAGGGATCGCCAGGACGCATCGACGTGCGCGCGGTATTGCGCGTCGATCGACTGCAGCGCCGTCACCTGCACATCAGTCAGTAGTAGCGAATCGCTCTGCTGTAGCAGCTCGGCGAACGGATCGGGGACGGTCGTCTGAAGGCGCCGCACCAGCTCGTCGGACGTGATCCGCTTGCCTTCGTGCCCGCCGCGCCCAGGACGCAGCCAGCGGTCGAGCATCTGATCGGGCAGCGATGGTGCGATGTCGAGCGCAACATCCAGCGTGATCCGGAATGGCGCGCGCAACGTCGTGGCCGCCGTGCTCGTGCTGCCGAAACGCTGATTCAGGTCGTATATGAATCTTTCGTTCACGGGGTCGAAGCCTCGAACGGTGTAGAGCGTCCGGTCAGGCAGCGCCGGTCCGCCCCAGCCACGCAGGTTGTTGCCGTGAAGGAGCTGATCGAGCCCGCCCAATGGGTTAGCGAGATTGATCGTCAGCACGGTACGCCGCGAATGGAGTAGCTGTGGCCCGAACACGAGGCTCGCATTGAGCTGCGCGGTCCACGGTCCCTCGCAGCTGTTTCGCGCCGCGATGCGGCCGATCTGCGACGAGAGGCACGTCGCAACGCGAGGCGTGGACGACGCGATCAGCGAGCGCAGCTCGGGAGACTCGGCGATGAACGCCCGGTCGTTCGCCAACCCGTCGCCGTTCACGTCGCCGGCGACCAGTGGCGTGAACGGCAGGCCGGATTGCAATCGTCCGTACAAGAACAGGATCGCGCGCGGGTCGCCGAGCGGGTGAACGGCTGCCTGAGCGACGAACTGGTGTCGGGCATCGAGGTCGCCGCGCGCCCACTCGCGGAGCGTGGGATCGCCGAGGCCCGCCCCGTCGAAGCCGCGCTGCTCGGCGCGGACATGAGTTCGCGTGTACGAGACGATCACGTCGCCGGCGAAGCGGCGGACGCTGTTCGGAACGAACGGCCGCAGCGTGAACACGCTTTGCTCGCTGAGGCTCCTCAGATCGGAGACTGCTCGCAACACACGCCCGTAGCTGCTGTCGAACCGTGCCGAGGTCGGAACGAGCGCGCCAGAACCGGGCACGATGCTCGACGCCGTCACGTAGACGGGACGCCTCTCATCGCTCAGCGTGAACCTCGGCGCGTGCGTGAAGTTCGCATCGATCGTCCCTGGCTGATCGAGGTTGTACGAGAGAATCGCGTCAACGGAATAGACGTTCTTCCACGCACTCGAGCTCAGGCCGAGGTTCGAGCGCCAGCTCCGCTGCGGTCGATAGCTCGCGTCGACGAGCTGAACGATCGGCGCCGCGTCGGCGAGCGGTCCGGCCCCGCCGGCGCACGTTTGCGGAATGTTCGCCGCGTTCTCCACGTACGCCGCCCACTCGGGCACAGGCACCGCCGCGCCAACACACGACAGTCGGAGCGAAGTTCCCGGGAGCCCCGTCGAAACGGACGGTAGAGCAAGGATCGAAGCGTCGACGATGTTGCGGAACTGGCCCGCCCCGCCGCGAATCGTGAGCCCCGCGCTTTTCTGCCAGTTGAATCCGAGTCGAGGGCTCAGGTCGACGCTGTTCGGTGCCGTGCTCGTTCTGAGACCGAAGCGGTTCAGCGCGGCGTCGTTCTGTGCCGGGCGCGTGGTGAACAGGTTCGCGTCGGCGCGCACGCCGTACACGAGCTGGAGCGATGGATGCACTCGCCACAGATCGCCGATCGCCGCAAACGCGTTCCATTCGCCGCCGCGACGCGTCGGATTGACGAGTGCGCGCGTGAACGACGCCGGACGATTTGCGGCGACATCCTGAAGCGAATTGTACGAGAAGGTGCCGAGCTGATTGGCCAACACGCTCTGCTCGAAGGTGTCGAAGCGCGCGTCGGCCGAGAGCTTGACACGATGCGCTGCGGCGCCGGGCGGATAGAGTTGCAACTGCGTATTCGTTTCCCATCGGAGCGATCGGGTGCTCGACTGCATGGCACTGTTTCCGCCGAACTGCAACGTCGTGATCCCGTTTCCCCCGTCGTCGAGCGACGAGACGACGAGCGCCCGGCCGTCGGGTAGTGCGATGACCGGATCGCTGCCACTACGCGTCAGCGTAAGGCCGCTTCGCGCGTCGAACAAATACGCTTCGCCCAGGAGGCGTGTATAGAAACCGGTCAGCGACGCGATGGCACTCGAGCTCGTGCCCGAGTGTGCGGGAGTAGCAATCGGACTCGTCCCCTGCCCTTGCGTCTCGCCGAGCTTCAGGTACGCCTGCGCTCCATACGTCACGGGATTGTATGCTCGTTTGCCCCAGTCGTAGGGCGCGTGGTCGATGCGACCGATGAACGAGACGTTCTGATCGATCATTTGACCCGGCGCGCCTGCGGCGCGCAGCGGCACACCGAGCTGGCCAAGCGCGGACACGAAGCGGGCCGCCGAGTCGGACGAGACGCCAGCGTGCGCGAGAAGGTTGGAATCGGCGGTGAGGAGCGATGCGACGTCCGACGCCTTGCGGCCACCCTGGACGCCGTAGTTGTACGCCCAGCCGTCGCTCAGGAGCTGGCCGTTTCCGCCGACGCTCACGTTGACGTTGGTAAACCGCTGTCCCGACTGCGCGGAAACGCGATCGCCGTACTGGAGCGCCGGCGCGTCGACCGTCCAGTGCGTGGTGCGCTGCGTGAACTGACTGCCGATGGCGAGGTCTACGGCCGTCTGCGCGCCGCTGAACCAGCCGTTCGACGGATCGTACGACGACGTGATCACGCGAAGCCGCGTCGCGGCGTCGCGCGGCACGTCCGCGCCGGCGAACGCGAGGCCGTTTAAGGTGACGCTGTTCTGGTTCGGCGGCAGGCCGGCGACGGATATTCCACCGCTCACTGCGGCGATTCCCGGCAGCATCGCCGCGATGGCGTTGAGGTCGCCCGCTTGATCGGGTGGCAGACGTCGCGCGGCGTTCACCGGAACTGTTGCCGACTCCGTGCCGCCCGCACCGTAGCTCGCCGGGTCCCGATCGGGTACGGGGCGTGACGCGCGGCTCACGACTGCTCCGAGTCGCTGAATGGCCGCCAGTCGCACGTCGGCGACCAACACCGAGTCCGAACCGCGCACGAGATGCATCGACGCGCTCTGATATCCTGACGCCGACACCGACAAGGCGTAGTCGCCCGTGCCGTCGGGCCAATCGATCGCGTACCGGCCGTTCGCGTCGCTCGTCGCGGCCTTGCTCGCGCCATCCGACGTGCGCGTGGCGACCACGTCGGCACCCCGCACCGCGCGTGCGCTGTCGCCCATCACGCGCCCGCGGATGATCTCGTGGCGTGCCTGCGCGCTGAGGGCCGCGGGGAAGAGCGCCACGACGAGCAGGGCATAGCGGACCGCGGCTTTCGTCACTGGTGCCTCTGGAGCGAGTTCACTCCAAGACACCGCTCACACGGAGAGTGTTAGTTGCGGACAGTCCCACATTGATTCGCGCGCACGAGGGCGAATCGCTTGTCTATGATCTCCTGCGAGAAATTGTTGGCGCGGAGCGACTGCAAATAGCGGTCGCGCAGCTCGGGCCGGATCGCGCAGAGCATCTCGGCGAACATGCCGTTCTCCATCTCCGACACTCGGTGACGCACACTGTCGAACTCGGCGCTCGATCGCGGGCGCCAGCGTCGGGCAATCGCGTGCAACCGACTCGCTTCTTCGCTCGTGAGACCGAGCACCTCCAGCGGCAGCGGGATGCGGTCAGTTTCGACTCCGACGCGCGACTCGCGCCGCGGCTCCGTACGAATCACTGTGCGGTCGATCGCGACGCCGACCAGCCCCCCCACGACGAACGTCACGGCGAGCAAGAGCGCCGCGCGGGCGCGAGAGCTATCGAGCACGCGGCACCTCCGCGTCGAGCGCCTCGGCGAGATCCACCACGCCTGGCGGTGTGTCGGCGCGCGCCAGCTCGACCACGGCGGCCGGGACGCCAAGGATCTCGGCGGTCGTCACGCGGCGCGGCGCCGGTCGGTGCACGAGCGGGTACATCGCGAGCGCCGCGATCACCGCGGCCGCGGCCAGCGCGGGCCGCGTCAACGCCGCCAGTTCGGCGACCAGATCTGCCGGGCGCGGGATTACCGCGTCGCGCGCGATCGCCGCGATTCGGGCATCCAGCGCCCGCGCGTCGCGCAGAGGGTCAAGCGGCGAGAAATCGATCGGGTCGTTAATCATGAGAAGTACTCCCTCGAAGTATTCTGTCCGAGCGTTTCGCGCAACGTGCGTCTGGCGTTGAACAGGTGCTGGCGCGACATCCCCGCCGACGTTCCAATGAGCCGCGCGATGGCCTCGTGCGTCCAGCCGTCCAGGTCGTGCAGCAATACCACTTCACGCTGCACGGGGCTGAGGATCGCGAGCGCCTCGAACAGCCGCCGCCGAAGGTCACGAACCTCCACATCGCGTCCAGGATCGTGGCCCGACTGTGCCGTCTCGTGTTCCAGCGACTCAGTGCGATGCCCGCCGCCGCGCGTCGCCACGTTCCGCGCGTGATTGCGCACGATCGCACAGAGCCAGTACGCGAAGCGGCTCCTGTCGCGGCAATCGCGCAGTTTGGCCGCGGCGCGCAGGAACGCGTCGTGGCACACGTCCTCCGCGTCGGCGCGGGTCGGCGAGTGGGCGAGCGCGATCGAGAACGCCGCGCGGTAGTGTCGCCGCACGAGCGCCTCGAACGCCCCTCGGTCACCGGCAAGGGTTCGGGCGATCAGCTCGGGATCAGGCGGTAAGTCGGTGGCCACCTGGGGATAGACCCCGCAGGGGGCCTGAGTGTTAGCACGGTCGATCTCCGGGACGACCCGGTCCCGTCCGTCAGGCTCGATACGAGAATCTCCCGCCGCTCCCGGACCGTAGGGTTTGATGTGAACCTTACAAGCTGGTAGCATATGGTCATGGGCCCGTCCTCCCGTCGCTTCGTCGCCGGCCTGATTCGCATCGGGCTGGTCATTCTCGCGGTCGTGATCGCGGGCGCGTACATCGGCCATCACGGCCCAAAGCGCTCTCACATGCGGGTCCAGACCGAGGTCCCGCCGCCGTCCGCCGCCCTCGCACCCGGCGACATGCGCATCTACAACGCCGACAGCTCGGTCGACCTGATTCTGGAAGGGAACAGGATTCTCGCCGGTCTGTCACCCCAGACCGTCGAAAAGATCAGGAGCGAGATGGAGCGCTCCACGACTGGAGAGACGTCCGGCCTGGGTGGAAGCATCGCGGCCGTGGTGAAAAAGTCCGTGGCCGGCGCGATCGGCACGCACGGCGCGTTTCCAATCGCTTCGATCAGCGACATTCGCTACGAGGGTGGTGACGTCGGTGAGATCGTGATCGATTGGAAGGACGGCGGCACGCACCAGCTGTTCGGCAACACGAAGGTCGACGGCTCCAAAGTCGGCAAATCGTTCCGACGTGAGGACGCCGAGCCGTTCGTGGCAGCGGTCAAGGCGCGGATGGCGCAACCTGTGATAGCGCCCACACCGCCGCCGGCGGCCCAGCCACCGCGATAGGAGCCGTTCGCGCCTCGTCGCTGCCGAACCGGGTATACCACGGCCGGATAGGTTACGCTCAAACCCTCTCCGCGATCGACCACCATGACCCGATTCGCCAACATCCTCGAGACCGTCGGCAACACACCCGCCGTACGCATCAACAAGCTCGCGCCCGCGGGCATCGATCTCTACGTCAAGATCGAAGCCTTCAATCCACTCGGCTCCGTCAAGGACCGCCTGGCACTCGGTGTGATCGAAGACGCCGAAAAGCGCGGCGCCTTGAAACCCGGACAAACCGTCATCGAAGCGACGAGCGGCAACACCGGCATCGGGCTCGCGATGGTTTGCGCGGCGAAGGGATATCCGCTCGTCGTCACGATGGCGGAGTCGTTCAGCGTGGAGCGCCGACGGCTGATGCGCTTTCTTGGCGCGAAGGTGGTGATCACGCCGGCGCCCGCCGGCGGCACAGGCATGGTGCAGAAGGCCGTCGAGTTGGCGCAGGCGCACGGCTGGTTCCTCACCCGCCAGTTCGAGAACGAGGCGAACGCCGACATGCACTCGCGCACGACGGCCAAGGAGATCCTCGCCGATTTCGCCGGGCAGCGACTCGACTATTGGGTGACCGGTTTCGGCACGGGAGGCACGCTCAAAGGCGTGGCGCGTGTGCTCAAGAAGGAGCGGCCGGAGACGAAGATCGTTCTCTCCGAGCCAGCGGATGCACCCATGGTCACGAGTGGCACGAAGCAGGACCAGAACCCCGACGGCTCGCCGGCCTCACGCCATCCGTCGTGGAAGCCGCACCCGATCCAGGGCTGGAGCCCTGATTTCATCCCGAAGCTCACGGGCGACGCGCTCGGCATGGTCGATCGCGTGATCACCGTCGCCGGCGGCGACGCGATGCGCAACAGCCGCGAGCTCGCGCAGAAGGAAGGAATCCTCGTCGGCACCTCGGCCGGCGCCACGTTCACGGCCGCGCTGCAGGTCGCGAAAGAAGCCGCGAAGGGATCGACCATCCTGTGCATGCTACCGGATACCGGTGAGCGGTATTTGAGCACGCCACTGTTCGGTGAGATTCCCGCCGACATGACCGAGGATGAGCGCTCGATCATTCGGTCGACGCCGTTGTTTGCCGATTCACCATTGGCCGGCGCGGCGGCAGCGCGGTGAGGGCGCTCGTTCCACGGCTCGCGCAACTCCGCGACTGACGGGCATCCGAGCCGCGGAGTAGATCGCTGCCTGGCCGAGTTGGCCAGGCTCGGCTGTGCTCATGTGCCGCTCAGCGGACCGGGTGCGCGCCAACGAACTCGCGGAGCGCGGGCACCAGCTCCTTTCGCGTGAGTATGCCGCGCGGGCCCGCGTGCGTGGCGCCATCGAGCAGGATGAGGCGGACGCCGGGGCGGATCGCGACGAGCGAGTCCATGCCCTGCTTCATCGGATCTGCGGTGCCGACGATGCCGAGCGTCGGCACCGTTACCCGCGCCGCGGCGGCGGGCGCGACGTCGTTGTCTCCACGCGAGCGCATCAGGGCGGCGATCGCGAAGCGATCGCGAGTAGTGTCGGCGAAGCACTCTGTTGACAGTTCCTTGATGCGAGCCTCGCTCGGCGCAGGCCCGTCGGTGGGCGCAAGCGCGACGATGAGGCTGCGGCTGACGCATTCCGTCTCGAACTCGCGCGCCCGCTGTTCCCATCCGTTCGCGGAGGCCGAGGGCGAACCATAAAGGCCAGGGCCCGCGATGAGCGTCGCCGTGGCGAACCGTTCCGGGACCAGGGTGATCAGTTGCGCGAGCAGCATTCCACCCAGGGAATACCCGGCGACGTGGGCGCGAGAGATTCCGAGGTGGTCGAGCAAACGCACCACGTCGAGCCCCATCTCGCGTCCGTACATGCGAGGGTCGTGAGGTTTGCCGCTCTTGCCGTGGCCGCGCAGGTCGAATGCGATGACGCGGTGATCCTTCGCAAGATCCTGGAGAATTCCGGTGCTCGTCCACGTGTCGACGCTGCCCCCGACTCCGTGGAGCAGGACGATCGGCTCGCCGGCGCCCTGGTCGACGTAGCGAATGCGGACGCCGTGCGAATCGAAGTATCGGTCCTGTGCACGGCCCGCTACGGGAGTGGCGAGCCACAGGGCGGCCACGACCAGCATGCAACGATTCATACGCCTCCGGCGCTGCGCACTATTCGCTCGCTGTTCGCTGGATATCTCGCTCGTTATTCGCTGACGATCGCGAGGATGTTTCCGTCGGGGTCCTTGAACCACGCTGCCTTCGACTCGCCCATCTCGTGGACGTCGCCGTGCAGCGTCACGCCGGGAAAGTCGTAGTGCTCGAACGAGATGCCCTTGGCCTTCAGCATTTTGACGGTCGCCTCGACGTTCTCGACCATCCAGGTGGCTGCCGTCGCCTTGTTCGTGCCGGCGAACTCGGACGAGTACACGACCAGACTGGAGCGGCCGACTTTGAAGATCAGGACACCCGGTTGCGGGCCGCGCGACAGAGTGAGCCCGAGCCTGCCTTCGTAGAATCGCTTGGCGCGATCGATGTCCATGACGGCCAAGGTTGCCGCGACTTCCGCATTGCCAAGCATGCGACCTCCCGGTTCAATTTGCGGGTCTTAGCTTAGCACGCCCATCGCACCGCCACCATGCGCACACTTCCTTTTCTGCTTCTGCTCGCCAGCGGCGCCGCGACCGCACCCGTCGCCGCGGCGCAGACCAAGCCGTTCACCGTCGTCGAGACCAGCATCGCGGACATGCGTCGCGCCCTCGAGCAAAAGCGCACGACCTCGCACGAGATCGTGCGGCAGTCTCTCGAGCGGATCGCGCTGTACGAGGACAAGCTGCATGCGGTGATCACCGTGAACCCGCGCGCCCTGGCGATCGCCGACTCGCTCGACCGTCTGCGTGCTCAGGGCAGGATTCTCGGTCCGCTGCACGGCATACCCGTCGCGCTCAAGGACAACATTCATACGACCGATATGCCGACGACGGGCGGCGCGCTCGCGTTCGCCGGCCTCGTGCCGCCGTATGAGGCGACGCTGACTAAGAATCTCGAGGCAGCCGGCGCGATCATCATCGCCAAGACCCAGCTCACCGAATTGGCCAACTGGGTCGCGAGCGGCATGCCCGGCAACTACACCGGGCTGAATGGCTACGGCATGAACCCGTGGGATCCGCGTCGCGACCCGCGCGACGCGTTCTTCGACGGTCGGCCGGTGCTCACCACTGGCGGCTCGAGCTCGGGCGTCGGCACGAACGTGAGCTTCTGGGCGGCGAACGTCGGGACCGAGACGTCCGGCTCCATCCTGAGTCCGTCCAATCAGAATTTTCTCGTCGGCATCAAGCCGACCGTCGGCCGGGTGAGCCGCTACGGCGTCATACCGATCACCGCCGATCAGGACACGCCGGGCCCGATGGCGCGCACCGTCTCCGACGCCGCCATCATGCTCGGCGCATTGGAAGGGCCGTCGCCCGACCCGAACGACTCGGCGACCAAGCGTTGTCCGCCGCCCGCCGGTCGGGATTATACGAGATTCCTCAACCCCAACGGCCTCAAGGGCGCCCGCATCGGCATTCCGCGCGCGTTCTATTACGAGCGAACGTCAGCCGGCAGCGCGACGCCGCGCGGCGGATTGAACGACGCGCAGCGCAAGCTGATGGACGAGGCGATCGCCACGCTCCAGCAGCAGGGCGCGGTGATCGCCGATCCGGCGGACATCCCGAGCGTCACCGACACCAGCGCGGCGAACAACATCCTGAACTGGAATCCGTGCAGTGGCCTCGACGATGCCAAAGGGCAGGATGCCGACTGCTCGATCGTGTTCAAGTACGGGATGAAGCGCGACTTCAACGCCTGGCTCGCGTCGCTCGGCGACAGGGCTCCGGTCAAAACGCTCACCGGATTGCGCGAGTGGAACGTCGCGCACCAGAAGGCCGGCGCGATCAAATATGGCCAGGCGCAGCTCGACATCTCGGACGAGATGAACCTGCAGGCCGATCGCGAGCGCTACCAGGCCGACCGGCGCAAGGACATCCTGCTCTCGGCGACGCATGGCATCGACGCGGCGCTCGAGGCGCACCACCTCGACGCGCTGCTCTTTCCCAGCGTGAGCAGCGCCGGAATCGCGGCCAAGCCAGGCTATCCGACGGTGACGGTGCCGTATGGCTTCGTGCCGGTCCCCCAGGGCTCGGGCGCGACGGCGTTTCCGCCGGGGTTCGAGCCCAGGCCCGCGCCATTCAACGTGAGCTTCACCGGGACGGCGTGCAGCGAGCCCAAGCTGATCGCGATCGCCTACGCCTTCGAGCAGGCGACGAAGAAGCGGATCCCGCCGCCGCAGTTCCCATGACCAAACCCTAATTGGGGTCAGACACCATTTTCAGTTCAGAAAATGGTGTCTGACCCTGATTACCGACCCTCATTGCCGAACTGGAATGTCGTGTCAGCCGGCCTTGGAGTGCACACCGAACACCGCGCCCTGCGGATCGCTCAGCACGGCCACGCGATCGCCGCCCGGCACCTCCATCGGCGGCACCATGATCTTGGCGCCGAGTCGTGTCGCGCGGTCAGCCGCGGCATCGGCGCTGTCGGCCACGCGCACGTAGTAGAGCCAGTGGGTGCCCGGCGCCTGTGGCGGCTTGGTCATGATGCCGCCGTAGGTGAATCGATCGCGGCCGAACATGTAGTAGACGCCCATCTCGCCCATGTCCAGCTCGCTCTTCTTCTCCCAGCCAAAGAGTTGCTCGTAGAACGCGATCGCGCCCGCCTGGTCGCTCGTCGTGAGCTCGTGCCACGAGAACTCCCGCGGCGCGGGGTCCGTCTCGGGAGCGAGCGGGTGCGCCGACGTCATGATCGCGAACACCGCGCCTTGTGGATCTTGCAGGACGGCGAAGCGGCCCGCCTGGGGAATCTCCATGACCGGCGCGATCACCTTGGCGCCGAGCTTCACCGCCTGATCGACCGTGGCATCAACCTCCGGCACCTCGACGTAGCCGAGCCAGCTCGGCGGCGCACCCATCGCCGCCGCATCGGGCGGCAGGGCCATGAGGCCGGCGAGAGGAATGTCGCCCGATGTGAACAGCGTGTACTCGACCGGCCCACCGTCCATTCGTGTCGCGCCCCAGCCGACGACCTCTTGGTAAAAGGCCCGCGCGGCAGCGGGATCGGTGGTCAGGAGCTCCACCCAGGAAAACCGGCCTCGGTTGGCAACTGCCGCCGTTCCGGAGGCGGAGATTCCGGTGGCGGGTGTAGCGGTCGTGGACATCATTCCTCCTTGCGGCCAAGTCGTGTGTGCAACGGGGGACTCAAGGTGGGTACGACCCGAGCGACACGCAATCGGGTTTGCACAACCGTTGCAACTTCGTCGAAATCGAACGCGGCTCAGGGTCGCGACGGCCGAGCGCGGCGGGTAGCTTGAATCCGTGGGTTCACATGGACCCGACCGCGTTCGCGACTCATTTCCGATCTCCCGACCCATGCTTCGACTGACCACGCGACCTGCCGCGCGCGTTACGCTCGCGCTCGTTCTACTATCGACCGCCAGCGCCGGTCTCGCGGCGCAGACCAGCGCGCCGCGCGATCCGCGCATTCCAATCGATCCGCGACTCTACGCCGGGCTGACCTGGCGAAACCTCGGCCCGTTCCGCGCCGGACGCGTGGCGGCCGTCTCGGCCCCCGTCGGCGGGGGCGGTGTGTTCTACATCGGACTGCCGGCTGGCGGCGTGTGGAAGACGACGAGCGCCGGCCAGGTCTGGTACCCGATCTTCGACGACATCAAGGAAGTCTCATCGATTGGCTCGATCGAGGTCGCGCCGTCCGATCCGAACGTGATCTACGTCGGCACCGGCGACATCATCACCGGCGGCGGCATCAACGAAGGCAACGGCGTCTACAAGTCGACCGACACCGGCAAGACGTGGCGCCACCTGGGCCTCGACGACACCAAGCAGATCCCGACGATGCTCGTCGATCCCAAGGATCCCAACACCGTGCTGATCGGCGCGCAGGGGAACGAACATATCAAGAGCAAGGACCGCGGCGTGTTCCGAAGCACCGACGGCGGCGCGACGTGGACGCAGACGTTGTTCGTGGATGACAGTACCGGGCTGCAGAAGCTCGCCCGCGCCTTCGACACGCCGTCCGTGATCTTTGCGACGACGGTTGCGCATTACGCACCACCACCACCGCCGGGCCCCCCGCGACCACCGGCATTCGGCGGCCGCGGCGGTCAGCAGACGGGTCCGACGAGCACCAAGCTGTTCAAGTCGACCGACGCCGGCGTCACGTGGCACGAGATCACTGGCGGCGGGCTTCCGGCGCGGCTCAGCGGCAAGATGTGGGTCGCGGTCGCCGGCAACACGAACGCGCAGCGCGTCTACGTGATCGGCGATTGGGGGCTCTACCGCTCCGACGACGGCGGCGCGACCTGGCGGCAGATGGCGGCCGATGATCAGAGAATTCGAAATGGCCAGGGCGGCTACAACTGCGGCGTGTACGTCGATCCCGAGAATCCGGATCTCGTCTACACGCTCAACACCGCGAGCTACGTCTCGCGCGACGGCGGCAAGACGTTCACCGGATTCAAGGGCGCGCCGGGCGGCGATGATCCGCAGCAGTTGTGGATCGATCCGACCAACGGCCAGCGAATGCTCTTCGGCTACGACCAGGGCGCGATCGTCTCGCTCGATGGCGGTCACACATGGAGCTCCTGGTACAACCAGTCCACCGAGCAGATCTATCACCTCGCGACCGACAACTCGTTTCCCTACTGGGTGTACGGCACGCAGCAGGACGCCGGCGCGATTCGCACCCGGTCGCGCGGCAACCTGGGCGAGATCACGCCGCTCGACTGGAACCCGGTGCCGGGCTGGGAGTGGGGGACCATCCTTCCCGACCCGCTCGATCCCAACACGGTGTACGCGAGCGGCAGCGGGATCGTGAAGATCAGCTACCCCAGCGAGCAGTGGATCAACGTCAGCCCGGCCGCCGACCCGAGCCGTCACCTGCGCTCGACGAGCGACGCGCCGATGCGCTTCGCACCATGGAATAAGAAGATGCTCATCGCCGGTTTCCAGTCCGTGTGGTCGACGGTCGACGCCGGCGCGCATTGGACGCAGATGAGTCCCGACCTCACGCTGCGGAGCGACATGCCGGCCGCGCCGGCCGGGCGCGGCGGGGCACCGGGCGGCAACGCGGCGATCCAGTCCATGGCATTGTCCGCGGTCTCGCCGGGGCTGATCTGGGTCGGAACGAACAATGGCCTGATCAAGGTGACGCGCGACGCGGGCAAGACCTGGAGCGACGCGAGCATCCCGGGCATCCCGCACATCGAGCGCGCCGAGGTCTTTTCGCTCGAGGCCTCGAATTTCGATCCGGCGGAGGCGTACGGGGTACTCGAGCTGTTCCGGATCGGCGACTACACGCCGTACGTCTACCGCACGCGCGATTACGGCAAAACGTGGACACGGATCGCCAACGGGCTGCCGGAGAATGAACCATCGGGAAGCTTCGCCCGTTTCGTGCGAAGCGATACGCAGCGTCGGGGCTTGCTCTTCGCGGGCACGGAGGGCGGCGCTTTCGTCTCGTTCGACGATGGCGACCATTGGCAGACGCTGCAGCAGAACCTGCCCAACACATCGGTGCGCGACGCGGTGATCAAGGACAACGATCTCGTGGTCTCGACGTATGGCCGGGGCTTCTGGTCGCTCGACGACATCTCGATGCTGCGTCAACTCGCCGCGAGCGTCGCGAGCGAGCCGGCGCATCTGTTCAAACCGGGCGAGGCGGTGCGCGTTCGGCGCAACGTCGGCGCCGACACGCCGTTCCCGCCCGAGGTGCCGCACGCGCTGAACCCGCCGGAGGGCGCGATCATCGACTACTGGCTCGCGCGCGCGCCGTCGGCCGACATCACGCTCGACGTGCTCGATGCATCGGGCGCGGTGGTTCGCCATCTCACCAGTGCACCGGGCACGCCGGTGGCAGAGGCAGCCCGACCGCCCGAACCCAACTTCTGGATCGCGCCGCCGTTCTCGCTGCCCAAGAACGACGGGGAGAATCGCACGCATTGGGATCTCCGGTACGAGTCGCCGTCCTCGTTCTCACACCAGTTCGAGATCAACGCCAACCCCGGGCTCACGCCGCCGTCGCCACTCGGCGCGCTGGTGCTCCCGGGGACTTACACGCTCAAGCTCACGGTCGACGGCAAGACGTATTCACAAACCATGAGCGTCAAGAACGACCCGCGCTCGCCGGCCACGCTCGAAGCGCTGCGCGCTCAGCACGCGCTGCAGATGAAGCTGATGCAGGGCATCGAGGCATCGTATCAGGGACATCGACTGGCGCAGGCCCTTCGCGATGCGCTTCGCGGTGCCGTGCCGTCGGATGCCGCCACGGCGCTCGGCGACGTCTCGGCGCGCGCTTCGGCTCTTGCGGCGCAGCTCGACACCGTCGCGGGATTGGACGCGGCCCGCGCCCGTGGTCGCGGCTTCGGTGCGCCGGTGGTGCCGAGCTTCACCGGCGTGAACGGCGCGTTCGTTCAGCAGCTCAACGCGCAGGAGCAGGCCGACATGGCACCCACCGCCGCGGCGCTCGCGGCGTACGCAGCGACCTGCCAGGACCTGGCGAAGGTCGCCGCGGCCTGGCAGCGGCTCAGCACGACCGAGCTCGTGGCGATCAACAAGGGTCTCGAGTCGCACGGCCGGCCGGCAGTTGCCGTTCCGGCGGGCGCGATGCGCGCCCCCCTCTGCCGGTGAGGTGCTGCCGAGAAAAGAGAGTACCGCAGGAGCTACTGCAACTGCTCAACGCAGAGGACGCAGAGGAGAATAGAGAGCCGCAGAGGAGCTCCGCGTAGCGCGCCGGCGCCGCTGGCGACGAGCCGGGACGAACTATTCTTTGGGTCTGCCGCTCGGGATGCCACGATGCGCATCTCGAGCGGCACTCACCAAAAAGATCCCGGCTCGTAGCGGAACCAGACGATTCGGTGCGCCCTCCTCCGCGACCTCTGCGACCTCCGCGCCGCCGCGTTGAGTAGTTATCGACCCCTGCACACCGATAAGGCATTCGAGCCTCGCACGTCGGTCCAGGAGCGCTGGCGGACCGCGGTCCCGCCACCTACGTTCAGCCGTCCATTCGTTGAGCCGGCGGCCGTGACGAGTACTCGAGTTGGCGAAACTCCGACCGTTCCGACGGCGCTGCGAAGCGCGCTCGCCGAGCGGTATCGGATCGAGCGAGAGCTTGGGCACGGCGGGATG
>DATJIZ010000415.1:0-2451 GCA_035492735.1 Gemmatimonadaceae bacterium
ATCCGGTGGCGCGCTTCTCGGTGCTGCAGGGCTTGTGGCGCTTCTACTGCGTGCGCGGTGATCTGGTGAAGGGCGATCAGCTCGCGCACCAGCTCCTCGACCTGGCCACGCGGACGAGCGATCAGCAGCTCGTCGCCATCGGCCACCTCGCGTTCGGTACGCCGTCGATGCACCGCGGGCGCTTCGCCGAGGCGATAGCGCACATGGAACAGGCGAACGCGCACTATGACGTGGCACAGTACCCGCGCGTATCGGCGATCACCGGCACGGATCTGCGTTCGGCGGCGCTCTGCTGGTGGGCGCTCTCGCTCTGGCTGGCCGGGTTTGCCGACCAGGCGGCGGAACGGCACTTTCTCGCGCAGACGCGGGCGCGCGAGCTCACGGATCCGTTCACGCAGTCGTATGCACTCGCGCTCGGCGCCTGGTTCCACCAACTCCGGCGCGACCCGCAGCCGGTATTGGAGATCTCGAACGAGCTGCTCGAGCTCTCGACCAAGCGCGAATTCAGCCAGTGGATCGCGGCCGGATTCTGCATGCGCGGCTGGGCGCTGGCCGAGCTCGGCCGGCCGGCCGAAGGAATCGCCGACGCGCGCAACGGGCTCGCGATGTTCAGGGCCGGCGGCGCCTGGCTCAACGTGCCGCACTTCATGTCGATGCTCGTCGAGGCGCTCGGACGGGCCGACGAATGGGACGAAGCGCGGCGGGTCGCCGACGAAGCGCTGGCGGTCGCGGCGCGGCACGAGGACCTGTACTGGGAACCCGACCTGCATCGGCTCAAGGGCGTCGCATGCCGCGCCAGCGGCGCGACCGCCGAGGCGGAGCGGTGCTTTCAGCAGGCCATCGACAGCGCGAAGCGGCTCGCGGCACCGATCCTCGAGCTGCGAGCGAGCGCGGATCTCGCGCGGCTGTGGAATGACCAGGGCAGGAACGTCGGCGCGCGCGCGCTCGTCACGGCCTGCCTCGAGCGCATCACTGAAGGCCTCGAAACGCCGGACGTGCTCGCCGCGCGCGAGCTCGTCTCACAGCTGAGCGCTACGCCAACCGACGCTGGAGCACCATTCGGAACGCACTGACGCCGGACTCGGCGTCGCGCATCACGGCCGTCGTGCCCGCGTGCATCAGGTGGAAGGTGCGCCACAGCGCTTCGCCTTTCTTCGCGACGATCTCCGCCTTGTGCTCGATCCAGCGGCGATAGTTCTCGCGCGCCCACAGGTAGTAGTTGCGGCGATCGTTGCGCATGTCCAGTAGCTCGAATGCCGAATGGCTGATCGCTTCCATCAGCTCCGGCAGGTACACCATGCGGAACGTGCCCGGCCAGATGTATTTCGTGATAAAACTCGCCGTGCCAAAGCGCTCCTTGCTCGTGGCAAAATCCAGGAACACGCGGCCACCCGGCTTCACGAGCACCGCCAGGCGCTCCATGACGCGCTGGTAGTCGGAGAGATCCTCGATCACACCCATGCCGGATACCGCGTCGAACTGCACGGCCGGCTCGTAGTCGAAGAAATCCTGATACAGGAGCGTGGCCTTGAGCCCTTCCTGGGCGAGCAGCGCCTTGGAGTACTCGAGCTGGTGCTTCGACAGTGTGATTCCAGTGACCTTGACCCGCCGCTGCGCGCAGTATCGAGTGAAGCCTCCCCAGCCACAGCCGACCTCGAGCAGCGTCTTGCCGGGACCCAGGTCGAGCATCGTGTATGCGTTCTCGAGCTTGCGGCAGGCGCCCATCTCCAGCGAGTCGCTGTCGGACTCGTAGATACCGGGCGTGTAGACATGCCAATCCTGATCGGTCGCGATGAGCTGGATGTTATCCGAGTCGTAGTGCAGCGCGATCCAGTCCGGGTTGACGCGCCGCCGCCCGACGAGCACCGGCTTGAGCCGTCGCCACGTCTTGATCCACCACTGCGAATCGGCGAGCACGCGGTGCACCGATGCGGCCGCCGAGAGATCGCCCTCGAAATCGAGATCGCCTTGGATGAAGGCTTCGCAGATCTTCAGCTCCTCGAGTGAGCGCACGGCTCGCGCGCCCCGCTCGTTGTGCACGCGCACGGTGAGCGCCGGCTCCCCTTTGCCAATGAGAATCCGCTGGCTGCGCGGTGCCGGCATCTCGATGGCGATGGACACGGGCACGTTCGCCGGCAAGGTCGTGAGGCGATCGGGCATGGTGCGATCCTGTTCGCTGGGGTAGTTCGCGAGTTGTAAAGCCGGAACTGAGCCGTATACGATGCGCGGCCCGGGGCGTCAAGACAACACCGGAATCCCGAGTACCAGATTCGGATTTGGACACAGCTCTCGCCACGCTTCCCGCTGGGCCAAACGGCCCATGCCCGGAAACCGGCGCCCGAGGCCGAGGAGATCGACGGTGAGCTGGAAGTGCAGATGCGGCGTCCAGCCGCCGTTCACGTCCGGCGTCCCGATCCGGCCAAGCCGAGTGCCGGGGGCGACCACGCGGCC
>DATJIZ010000416.1:0-3814 GCA_035492735.1 Gemmatimonadaceae bacterium
TACCCGCTGCGCCGACTCGGCGGCGCGATCGGATGGTGGAGCGCGGCGGCGCGGCGCGTCTACGCGAAGCTGGTGCCATTCGCGGCGCTCGCCGTGGCGGCCGCCGCGCTGTCGATCATCGCGCTGCATCCGCCGAGTCAACTCGGCTTCGCCCAAAAGGTGGCGGTGTCGGCGTACAGCATCCTCTTCTACGTCCGGAAGACGGTCGTGCCGACGAGCCTCTCGCCGCTGTACGAGATGCCGCGACAGGTCGATCCGATCGCGGCGCGCTACGTGCTGGGCTATCTATTCGCGATCGCGCTCGCCGCCGTGGCGTGGGCCGCACGCCGGCGCTGGCCCGCCGTGGCCATTGCGGCGACGGGTTTCGTGCTGATCACGTTGCCGATGCTCGGGATCGTGCAGAACGGACCGCAAATCGCCGCCGACCGCTACACGTATGACGCGGCGCCTGCGCTGGCGGTGCTCGCGGCCGCCGCGCTCATCCTCGTTGGGCGCGCCACGTCCGGCGCCATCGCGACGGCGATCGGGGCAGCGGCGATTCTCGCGCTTTCGGCCCTCACCTGGACACAGAGCGGCGTCTGGCACGACTCGAAGACATTGTGGTCTCGCGTGCTGGCGGTGGACAGCGGGTCGTCGATCGCGCACAGCGCGATGGCGAATGTGATGTACCGCGAGAACCGAATCGACGATGGCCTCGAACAAAGCCGGCGTGCCGTGGAGCTCGCGCCCGACCTGGCGGAGGGATATAACGCGCTCGGCGTGGGACTGGCGCGCCAAGGCAAGCCGGCCGAAGCCATCGGCGCCTACGAACGCGCGCTCGCGTTGAAACCGGAGTTCGACGAGGCTGAAAACAATCTGGGCGTCGCGCTCGCCGAGCAAGGCGACCCCGCGAGCGCGATCACGCATCACGCGCGCGCGGTCGCGATCAACCCGAACAGCTCGAGCGCCCAGGTCGACTGGGGAAACGCGCTCGTGCGACTCGGTCGGACCGACGAAGCGATCGAGCATTACGTGGCGGCGCTACGGCTGCGTCCGGACAACGCCGACGCGCACCACAACTGGGGCGTGGCCCTGGCGCGCGCGGGCCGGTACGAGGAAGCCATCGGGCAGTTCCAGGCCGCGCTGAGGCTCGATCCGACGCACGTCGAGGCGAGAGCCTACCTCGAGAAGGCGACCGAGCTGGCGAAGCGCACGTCGAAATAGCCGCCAGCGGTCGGCGGCGCGACAGCGCGCATTGGAGTCAGACTCGACTTAGCGTATGCTAAGTCGAGTCCGACCCCAATTCAGGTTTGCTGATTAGCGTTTGGCTGATGCGACCACGACCACGACCTCGTGATCGGTCGGCCTCACAGGCTGCCGCGTCTCGTGCCCGCCCGGCCACCGCACCCAGACGGCCGTCGGCACGCCGGACAAGCCGAACACCTGCACCGCGCCGTTCTCGGACCAATAGCCGGAACCGGCCTGAATTTCGCGAACGGGTCCCAGCTTGTCGCCGTAGACGATCCGCACCTGGGCACCGATCGCGTCCGGATTGGAGCGTGGCCCCTCGAGTCGCACGCGCAAACCAGGTTTGGCGCCGCGGTTGTGGAAGAGGCGAGTCGCAGCGGCGTTCTGCGAAACGACGAGATCGAGGCGTCCGTCGTGATCGAAATCGGCGTACGCGGCGCCACGCTGGTCGCCGTAGACCAGAATGCCCGACTGCGCGCCGGTCATCGGCGTGAGCCCGCCCTTGCCGTCCCCGCGCAGGAGCAACCCGCGGCCGCTGTCGTATCGCGGCAGTCCGACGGCCGTCGGGTAAAAGTTCTGGCTCAGGAACACGTCCTCGAAGCCGTCGCCGTCGAAATCGGCGATGCCGGCATACGAGGCGGGCGCGTACTGCGCCTCGAGCGGCAGCGGTCTCGCCTCGAAATGGTCGCCGCGGTTGAGAAAGAGCATGTGATCGAACGTGACGATCGAATCCCGCCGGACCTCGGGCCCGTGCGGGCCGAGCACCTGATCCAGCGTGGCATCGGCGTACGCGGCGTACGTTCCGACTCGCGATTGCAGATCGGGCATGACGGCCCGCAGCTTGGCGTAGCTCGTGAGCGGCGCGAGAGCGCCGAGGCGTGGGTCATTGCGCGCCAGGAGCATCTCGGTCTCGGTGCCCGTTCCGAACGGACCGTAGGCCATCACGAGCGGATGCACACTGTCGGCCGGTGTGGTCGTGTTGCGCCCCCAGCTCGTCGCCACGAGATCGAGCCGTCCGTCGCCGTCCAGATCGCCGGCGGCGACGCCGATCCATCGACTCGACCAGTGGTCCAATCCCCATGACGCGGGCGCGGCGACGAATCGGCCGCCGCGGTTGAACAGCAGCAGCAGCGTTCCCCAATCGCGCGCCAACACGAGGTCGGGATGGCCGTCGCCGTCGATGTCCGCGAACATCGCCGCGGACACGAGGCCGACTTGCTGGAGCGTGTTGGTGTTCGCCGTGTCGATCACGAACCGTCCATTCACGTTCTTGTACAGCGTCGACGAGGCTGGCGACGGATAGCGGCCGGCGATCGCACGGCCGCCGACGAAGAGATCGAGGTGTCCGTCGCCGTCGTAATCGCCGAAAGCGATCGGGCCCGCCGCCGATACGCGCGCCGGCGTCGCCTCCACGCCGGCCGAAGCGACTCCCGCCGGCGTGACCGCCACACTGATCGACGAGGGAACTTGCTGGCCTTCCCAGTTGGAAACGCCGAGCACGACGCGGACTGCGCCGTCGTCGGCCATGCCGAGCACGCCGGTGAAGTCGGCCGGCGCGGCCGGACCCTGCGCCGGCTTGGCTACGAGCCGGCCGTGCTCGTTGTGAAAGACGCCGAGTCGCCCGCCGCGGCCGGCCCCGACGAGCAAATCCTCATAGCCGTCCCGGTCGTAGTCGAACCACGCCACGCCGGGACCGAGCTGCGAGAGCGCGTTCGGCAGGAGCAGCTGCCGCGACCAATCGTTGAACGCCGAGTCGACGTGCACGTGACCGCCGAGCTGCGACGTCGCGTCCTCGAACAATGGAGCCTGCACGGCGGTATCGGTCGGCGGGCGCGCCACCGCGGTGGCGGTGGTGATCTCGTACAACCGGTTCGGGCGAACGCCGCCGATCGTCGTCCGGCGGCCGTCGCGCCAATCGACGACGACCGTCGCGCTGTCCGAGCGGCCCATCGCGAAGCTCGCCTCGTAGTCACTGTGCGACAGATACAGTCCGCCCACCACGATCTCGCGCTCCTGCGACGGCACCGCGCCGCCGAGCAGCCGGACCTTGGCGCCCACCGCGCGGGTGTTCGGCGCATCGCCAACGAGGCGCACCGCGACCCGCGGCGCCGCCGCGTCGTTGCGCAGGACGAGCGCCGGTGCGCCGAGGCGATTCACGACGACGTCGAGATCGCCGTCGCCGTCGAGGTCCGCCGCGGCCATGGCGTGCGAGATGTCGGGTTCCGTGCCGAAACGCCATTGCTTGCTCACGTCCTCGAAGCGCAAGCCGCCGTCGTTTCGGAACGCGACGTTGGCGAGCGGCAGCTTGGGGAACTGCCAACGCTGCCGCTGCCAGGCAAAGCTTCCGGCTCGGCTTTGCAGGCTCTCGCCGACATCGGCATCCATGATGTCCCAGAGATGGCCGTTGGCGATCAGAATGTCCTGCCGCCCGTCGAGATCGACGTCCATGAACATGGTCGACCACGACCAGCCGCTCGCCGCCACGCCGGCGAGCATTCCGACTTCGGCGAACGTCTCGTCACCGCGATTCAGGAACAGCGTGTTCCGCTGTTGCTGGAGCTCGGTCTCGATGTCGCCCGGTCGTTTG
>DATJIZ010000417.1:0-8780 GCA_035492735.1 Gemmatimonadaceae bacterium
TGTTGTCGTCGCCTCACCACCCGCCGCAACAAATACCGCTCGATCCCCCGATTGATCGGACTCAGCGAAAAGATGATCCCCATCTTCACCCCGAGCAGCACGAAATAATTGTTGCTCGCCAGAAGCCTGAGCGCCGTCCCCAGAATCGCGTCCTGGAAGATGAACAGCACCACCGCCAGCCCGAGCGTCATCGCCTTCGCCCGTCGCCCGATCTTTGCCCGGGTCAGCTCGTCGATCGTATCCTGCAACTGCTGATTCTTCTGCTCGATCTCCGCCTTCTGCGCCTTGATGATCGCGTTCTCTTTTCGCGTCTGCTCCGCCTCGAACATCGCCTTCGCGTCCGCCAGACTCTTCGCGCTGTCCTCTCGCTCCACTTCCTCCCGCAGCGCATGGTACCGCTTGTGGTGCTCCAGCGCGTGCTCGGCGTCGTGCATCCGCTCGTAGAGCTGCGACATCTGTAGGTGCACCTGCGCGATCTTGGGTTTTACTCGCAGCTCCTCGGCGATCGCCAGGGCGCGGCGCAGAACCCTGAGCGCGTCCATCCAGCGTCCGCGACCGGCGTGGATCTCGGCCAGCCGCAGACAGTTCGTCACCGCGCCGCCGAGCAGCCGATGTTGCTCGCGCATCGCGAGCGCGCGCGTGCTCAGCGTCTCGGCTTGGTCGAGCTGTCCCTGCGCGAAGTGCAGTGTGGCGAGCTCGGTCAGCGAGTTCGACACGTGCAGCGGGTGCTCGTGCTCCTCGGCGAGCGTCAGGGCCTTCCGGAACAGCTCCTCCGCCACGGCCGGCTGCGACCGTAACATTTGTACGCGGGCCATTCCGTGCAGTGCGTATACCATGAAATAGAAATCATCGGCCCGCGCGCTCTCCTCGCGGGTCACCGCGAACATGCTCATCGCCTCGTCACGGTTGCCCATGTCGAGGTGGATGTTCGCCATGCTGTTCGCCGCCGCCGCGACGAAGATCGGATAGCGGCCCGACGCTCGCAGCAGCTCGTAACCCTCCCACAGCACCTTGAGGGCCAGGTCGAAATTGCCGAGCGTTCGATACGTCCCGCCGATCATCATGCCGCACAGGCCAAGGCCTTCGGGATCGTTGCACTCGGCGAAGATCGAGCGCGCTCGCGTCAACAGCTGCAGCGCCGGGTGATGCTCCTCGTTCATGAAGCGGTCCATGCCCTGGAGGTAGACCGCCATTCCGAGCTTGACCGGTGGGACGTCGCTCGTGTCGCTCGCCCATTGCAGGAACCTGTCGGCCGTCGCGCGGCGCTGCGTGCGCGTGACGAACCGGATGTGACGAAGGACCGGCGAAAAGTGCGCGTGAACCTCGGACGGCGCACAGGTTTGCAGCGCGTGCAGCTGCTCGGCGACAATCTCGAAGTCCGTCATCGGACACTCCCGTCGGCGCCAGGGTGGGCTCGGTCGGACTAATCTGCACGACGCCATGGACTTCGGCGAGACGGATCAGTCGCTCGCGGTCGTCCGAGCGCGGCGGCGAACACCGTGTAAGCAACGGGCGCGTTTCCGCCATCCAATAGTTCGACCACGAGCCACTCGAACCAACGGAGGCCACATGCCACGACGTATCGCCGCCCTCGCTCCATGCGCCGGTCTACTCCTGCTCGGCGCCGCCAGCCTCGCTGCACGGCCCGCAACGGTCAAGTGGCCGCCCTGGCTGTCGATCGAATCGCCCGTCAACCCGTTCGACGCCGCGAACCGGGGAGCCGTGCTGCTCGTCCACGCGGTAACGCGCGAAGGGCCGCCGGCCGCGGCCGCGGTCACCGGAACCGCCGAAGGCATCGTCGGCGGCGCCCGACGGTCGATTCCGCTGCGACTCGACACCACGCCGAATCCGGGCGTGTTCGCCGTACGCCGGCAGTGGCCCGCCGAGGGCACCTGGCTGCTTCGAATCTCGCTTCAGAACACCACCGCGATCGTGTCGCTCGACGGCGACCGCGTGGCGGGCGTGCGCGTACCGGTGGTGGCGACGTCGGATGGCAGCATCCCTCGCGCCGTCGGTGCCCGGGAGATTGATTCGACGTTGAGCGCCGCCGCACGGCGGTAGCTCATCACGAGCTCATGAGCGCGCGAGCAGCCTCTGTGCAACGAGTCGTTGTCGGGCCGGGGCACCACGATGCGAATGCCGAGGACCTGGTGCGCCGCGCGCAGCAGGGGGACGTCGCGGCGTTCGAGGCGCTCTACCGGATGCACGCGCCGGCAGTGTTCGCGCTCTGCCGGCGCATGCTCGGGGACGAGCAGCAAGCCCGGGAGCTGCTGCAGGACGTGTTCGTGCGCGCCTGGGAACGGCTTCCCTCGTTCCGCGGCGACAGCTCGCTGGCGACCTGGCTGCATCGGCTCGGCGTGAACGTCGTGTTGGAACGAATGCGCTCGACCAAACGAGAGGCCTCGCGCCGCGCCGACGCGTCGGAGGACTCGCTCGGCCGATCGACCGAAACGGACGCCGACACGCGAATGGATCTCGAGTCGGCGCTCGCCACACTTGCACCGGGCGCGCGGCAGGTGTTCCTCCTGCACGACGTGTACGGCTACTCGCACGACGAGATCGCGAGTATGGTCGGCATCGCGGCGGCGACGGCTCGTGTACAGCTCTGGCGCGCGCGCCGCGCGCTCATGAGGATTATCGAATTGTGACGGACCCGACGACCCACCTCACCGAAGAGGAGCGCCAGACGCTGGCCGACGGCACGATCGGAGCCGATCGCGCGCAGGCGGCGCGCGCACACCTGCGTGCCTGCGAGGCGTGCGCGGACGACGTCGCCCGGCTCGAGCGAACGATCATGCGTGGACGCCAACTCGAGGAACCATCGACCGACGTGGGCGAGCTGTGGCCCGGCATCCGCTCGCGCATCGAGAGCACGAAAGTCGTGACGCTGCCAGCCGAGCCCGCGGCTCGCCGCGCAGCGCGTCCGCTCGTGGCGGCGGCGGCGATCGCCGCGATCGCCGCCGTGCTGGTGATCGCGGTGTGGTTGGGCGTGCGGACGAAGGTCGGCACGGACGACCGTATGGCCAGCCGCGGGCGCCCCGATACGGTCGCGTCGATCGCATTCGTCGACGACTCGGTGCGCGCGTACAAGGAAGAGGCACAGGTGCTCCTGGACCGACTCGAGCTCACCCGGTCGATGCTCGAGCCCGGCGCGGCCGCGGCAATCGACAAGGATCTCGCCGTGGTCGACTCGGCGATTGCCGAGTTGCAGACGGCGATCGCCCGCGACCCGCGCAATCCGGAGCTGCGACGATTGCTGGCTACGTCGTACCGCGAGAAGATCGAAGTGCTCGAGCGTGTCTCGAATGCAGGGTGAGCGATGAAGAGAATTGTCCGCGCGGCCTGTACGGTGTTCGTCACGGCCGCGGCCGCGTCGGCTCAGACTCGCCCGGCCGCACCGATCCTTCGCGCGCGCCACGCGGCGCCGACCGTAAAGGTGAAGGTGTTCCACGTCGCGGGCTCGCTCACGCTCATCGGCTGGGATCGCGATTCGATCGTCGTGCGCGGCCGCGTGTCGCGCGGCGATGGTTTCTATCTCAGCGGCAGCGACAGCGGAGTGAAGTTCGGCGTGGAAAGCCGCGTCCCCGAGCGCGAGGATCCGTTGCCGTGCGACCTGGTCATGTATCTGCCCCGGCGCGCGCAGCTGTCGGTGAAGACCGTGAGCGCCAGCGTCACGGCCAGCGACGTGTCGGGTTGGTTCTACTCCGTGTCGGGGAATCTTCGACTGTCGGGCAGCGCCACGTCGCTCGATGCGCAGACGATGAGCGGAACCCTGGATATGGCAGTGACGAGCCCATGGGTCCGTGCTCGAACCGGCAGCGGGCACTTGTTGCTGCGCGGCTCGCCGCAGGACGTCGACGTGGCGACGGTGAGCGGGACGCTGGACTTCGCGGCGACTGGAGTGCTCCGCGCGCAGGCCGTCTCCGTGACCGGAGACATCCACTACGTCGGAGCACCGGCTCGCGGTTCGATCGCTGATTTCTCGACCCACAGCGGGGCCGTGGAATTCGTGATGCCGGCTTCGGCGTCCGGTGTCTTCACGCTCTCGAGCATGTCGGGGCCGATCGAGAACGCATTTCGGCAGATACGGCCCGCGGGATCGCCCACGCAAGGCATGCGAATCACCCTCGGCCGCGGCGACTCGCAGGTCACGGTGCGCACGTTCAAAGGCGCGATCCGTCTCCGGACGCAGTAGGCGGCAGCCGCTCCGTCAGCCCGCCCGGCCTGGACGAGCGATCAATCGTCCAGCTCCGCCGTCATCTCGATCATCGTCCGCCGAAATCCCGCTCGCTCGAACAGCCGCTGGGCCGTCTCATTGTGCGCCGCGGTCGACAACACCGCTCGGGGAGCGCGGTGAGACTTGAGAAAGGCCATCGCGGCATCGAGCAACATCCTGCCCACGCCCTGGCCGCGATGCTCCGGATCGACGACGATGTCGTGCAGCACGCCGGCGGGTCCACGCAGCGACATGTAGTCGTAGCCCTCGATGGCGGTGTACACGTAGCCGATCACGACGTCCTCCTGCTCGGCGACCAGAATCGCGACGTCCGAGTCGTGGAGCTGCGTGCCGAGGAAGGACCCATAACGCGAGGCGGTCTCCGGGGATTCGGGGAGAAAGCGCTGGGGATCGAACTCGTAGTGCGCGCGGACGAGCGATGCACCGAGCTTGCCGAGCGCCGGCAGGTCGCGCGGCGTCGCGCGGCGAATCACGACATCCGGATTCTGTCGCGTGGCCATGCTGGAAGGTAAACAGCCGCGAGCAACGGTTTGGGATCGTGGGCACACCCGGGACTTCGCAAGTGGTCGTGTAGCAGTAGCCCCTCCGACACATATATTGGCGGCGTGTCGTCAGACATCCCGACCGATCTCGCCGCGGCGCTCGCCGACCGGTACGACCTCCAGAGCATCGTTGGTCGCGGGGGCATGGCGACGGTCTATCGCGCGTTCGACCGCAAGCACCATCGCGAGGTGGCGGTCAAGGTGCTTCGACCCGAGATCGCCGCATCGCTTGGCGCCGAGCGCTTCATCGCTGAAATCCAGACGGTCGCCGGCCTGACGCACCCGCATATCCTGCCGCTGCACGACTCGGGCGAATCGGGCGGTTACGTGTATTTCGTCGCGCCGTACATCGACGGTGGATCGCTCCGGCAAAGGCTCCTCGCGCAAACGCGGCTTGGCGTGCCTCAGGCGATCGAGATCGCCGCGCCTGTTGCGGACGCCTTGGTGTACGCACATCGAATGGGCGTGGTGCACCGCGACATCAAGCCGGAGAACATTCTCTTTTCTCAGGGACATCCCATCGTCGCCGACTTCGGAATCGCGAAGGCGTTGAACTCGGCGACCGCGCCGAATCTGACGCGGACAGGCATCTCGCTGGGGACCCCGGGGTACATGAGCCCCGAGCAAGCCGCGGGATTGCGCGAGCTCGACACTCGGACCGACGTGTTCAGTCTGGCCGCGGTGGTCTACGAGATGATCGTCGGCGAGACGCCGCAAGGTTGGCCATCCGAATCCGAGGTGCGCGCCCGGCGATTCATATACGCGAGCGCCGAGCATCGCATGCGTTTGAGCGCAGCCGGCTCGACGGTCGAAGGCGCGCTGGTCCACGCCCTGGCGATTCGGCCCGACGACCGCACGTCAACTGCGGCCGCTTTCGTCGAGGAACTGCGAGGCGGCAGCGGCCAGCCGCCCCGCCGGCGCTACGACGCGTCCGAGTTCGACGAGATTGTCCGGCGTGCGTCGGAGCTGGAGCTCACCAACCCAACCGCGTCGGGCTCGATGACGCTCGGCCGCGTCGAGGCGATTGCCGCCGAAGTCGGGATTCGTCCCACACTCGTGCGCTCGGCGGCGGCGACGATGACGCCGAGCAGGGCGCTCGTCCCGCTAAAGCCGAACCCCGTAATCGGCGGTCCGACACGCGTCATGATCGAGCGCGTGATTCCGGGGGAGCTGCCGGAATCCGAGTTCGGTCGGGTGCTGGACGAAATTCAACGTTACTTCCACCAGCTCGGTCACGTCGGCCAGTTCGGACGCTCCTTCACGTGGAGCATGTCGCACGGCAGGCCCGGCCGTCACGATCTGGACGTCTCGGTTCGCGTCGACGCGGGGAGCACGCGGATCATCATCGACGAAGGCTTGGGCCAGCTGATTGGCGGAATCTTCGGCGGAATCGGTGGCGGCGTGGGCGGCGGCGGAATGGGACCGATCATCGCCACCCTGGCCGCGATGCATGCCGGCCCTGAGATCGCGATCGCGGTGCCCGCCTACCTCTTGCTGGTGTACGGCGCGGCGCGAACCATATTCCGCAGCGCGTCCGCCGCGCGCCAGCGCAAGCTGGACGCGATCGCCGACTCACTCGCCGCGAGCATCGCGGGCTTGATCGGCGAGCGACCGACGTAGCGGCAAGCGGCGGCGCCACCAGGAATCCGACTCGTTCGTCTGACGAGGTTGCCATGCATACGTTCGCAACTGCCGTTCGAGATCTCCGGCGGCTGCTCGTCGCCGCAATCGTATTCGCGCCACGCCTCGTCGCTCAGAACCCGAGCGCTACTGCCGCCAAAGCCGGTCCAATCATCCGCACGAGCGACGGTGCCGTGCAGGGCATCGCCCTCCCGAGTGGCGTGCGGGCGTTCCGCGGCATCCCGTTCGCCGCACCGCCGGTGCGCCAGCTTCGGTGGCAGCCGCCGCAACCGGCCGCGCACTGGCAGGGCGTGCGCCTCGCCGACCGGTTCGCGAACCAATGCATGCAGGCGCGCGTGTTCTCCGACATGATGTTCCGCAATTCAGGCGTCAGCGAGGACTGCCTGTACCTCAACGTCTGGGTTCCGGCGAAGGCCCGCGCGGGGAGCGGGTTCCCTGTGCTCGTCTACTTCTTCGGCGGCGGCTTCGTGGCCGGTGACGGCTCGGAGTTCCGCTACGACGGCGAAAGCCTCGCGCGTCGCGGAATCGTCGTGGTGACGACGAGCTATCGCCTGGGCATCTTCGGCTTTTTCTCGCATCCGGAGCTTACGGCCGAATCGCCGCGTCACACCTCCGGCAACTACGGGCTGATGGACCAGGCGGCCGCGTTGCGCTGGGTGCGCGCCAACGCCGCCGCGTTCGGCGGCGATCCGCAACGCGTGACGATCGCCGGCGAGTCGGCGGGATCGATGTCGGTGAGCGCGCAAATGGCGTCACCACTCGCGCGCGGGCTGTTCGCGCGGGCCATCGGTGAAAGCGGCGCATTGTTTTCGTCGTCGGGCCCGATGCCGACGCTCGCGCAAACCGAGCAGAACGGCACACGTTTCGCCGAGGCCACCGGCGCTCCGTCGCTGGCCGCGCTGCGTGCGCTGTCGGCGAGCGAGCTGCTCGAGCGATCGGCTCGGCAAGGCGTCCCGCGGTTCGGCCCGAACGTCGACGGCTACTTCTTTCCGCAGCCACCGGCGCAGATCTACGCCGAGGGTCGACAGGCGCATGTACCGCTGCTGGCGGGTTGGAACTCGGAGGAGTCGTCGTGGCGTGGATTGACACGCCAATCGACGCCGGATTCAGCGAGGGCCGTGCTCGCTCGGATGTTCGGCGAGCGCGCGGCCGACGCTGAGCCGTACTATCCGGCGCAGGACTCGGCGCAGGCGGCGCAATCGTTGACCGAACTGGCGAGCGATCGCTTCATCGCGTACTCGACGTGGAAGTGGCTCGACGTCCACGCCGCCACGAGTGGACAACCGGTGTACCGCTATTACTTCGCGCGTCCGCGCCCGGGTGCGCAGGGCGCTGTGCACTCCGCGGAGATCGAGTACGCACTCGGCAACCTCGCAACGAACAACGTGTACACGTGGACGCCGGATGACGAAAAAGTCTCGTCGATCATGGAATCGTACTTCGCGAACTTCATCACCAGCGGCGATCCGAACGGCGCCGGCCTGCCGGTGTGGCCGCTCGGCACGATCGGGACGAACGGAGAGGTGCAGCGGCTGCGCATCGACGTCGAGCCTCGCGCCGAAGCCGAGCCACGGGCGCGATACCGGTTTCTCGATCAGGTATTCGCGAACGCGCGGCCGTAGCGTTCGCGATCGGCTTCGATGTGAGGCGCCTGTAACGCTCGGCTGCTGTTTAGCGTTCTTTCACGGCATGACCGTGAACGGTCGCATCATGTCGTTGTCTTCGTGCTCGAGGATGTGGCAGTGATAGACGTAGGTCTGTGGTGCGGTCACACCGGCTGGCAGCTCGTACCGCGCGCGGATGGTCGTGAGATAGCCGGGGTTTACCTTGACGGTGTCCTTGAATCCGCGTTCGGTGGGCTCCGGCGGCTGCATCGGCCCGGTCACGAACGGAGTTGGGTCGATGCCGCCCGGCACGCCGAACGGCCCGCCGTACGCCTCCAGATAACCGACTGCGTCGAAGGGCGTACGACCGATGACCTGGAAGGTGACCAGGTGCGAGTGCATGGGATGCGTGTCCGCCGTCAGGTTGATGTACACCCAGTCTTCCGTGGTTCCCACGCGTGGTAGTTCAGTCGGTGATTCTTCGAAGTCGGAGGCGTTGAGCAGGAGCACCCATTCGTTCGTGTTCGCCGCGATCTCGTTCAGTGTGATGTAGCGTGTGGCCGCGACGGGCCCGGGAACGCTGGCCGCCCGCCCCGGCAGATAGGCCGGGATTGTCGTCGGCCCGCGTCGAGTGACGGTGTTGCCGACGCGGATCTGCATGACCTGCGGCAGCGGTGGGGCTGGCGTGGCGACCGGTCGTGGCGGGTTGAGGTTCTTCACCGGCAGCATCGCTCCCGCGAGGCGGCCGAAGTCGAC
>DATJIZ010000418.1:0-4427 GCA_035492735.1 Gemmatimonadaceae bacterium
AGACGAAGCTCCATTCGTGTCAATCGCACGCGGCTTTCGCCATTGGCGATCGTTCCGCGCGACCAGTCGACCACGACGTCCGAATCGCCGAGCCGCTCTTCGGCGACCTGCATCGAATCGATCGTGAGACGGACCCGCACGGCGGTCTTGCCGTCGGCGGACACGACGGAGAACTCTTCGGCGCCCGACGCGACGGCGCCCAACAAGCGCTCGCCCGCGGAGACCGTCGTGACGATGTGCGCGGCGATCGACTGGGTTGCGTCGGACTTTCGGCCACGCCCGCGCCGAGCCCGCTGTCGTACTCGCTGAACCGCTACGTCGTCGCCCGCTAGCGGTCCGTGTGCATCGATCGAGTTCGCGCGATCCGACACCAATTGCCTCCCATGTCCTGTGGCGGGAGCCAACATAGATGTCGCCAGTGACGGCTTGGGTTACTCCAGGTGTAATTGGGGGCGGCGTCTTCGTTGCGCCACGCGCTGGGCGAACGCCTCGACGACGGCGCCCAGTCCACCGGCCCGCCGAAGCTCCGTTGCTCGGTGGCCCGTGTACCGCTTGATCGAGTTGCGCAGCGCCGTGTCCGACGGGAACGAGAGCTCGAGCGCGATCGTCTCGACCGTGGTGCCGGTCGTCTCGAGATAGTAGCCGACCAGGGCGAGACGGGCCCACACGAGCACCTCTTCGGGCCGCAGGAAGTCCGCGCCGACACACCAGTTGAACAGCGTGTGACGCTGTACGCCAAGCGCATCGGCGAGACCGCGCACCGTGGTGATCGCATCGGGGCGGGCCAGCGCCATCTGCACCATCGGGTGCAGCTTCACCGGGACGACGATCGACAGCTGGTGCATCACCCAGTCGGCCGCACACTGCCGCCGGGCCGCGCCGAGAATGGCGCGCAACGCGACGCCGCTGTCGTCGAACCCCGGAAACACGAATTGGTGTACGCCCGCCGCGGCCAATCCGCGAATGTCGGTCGAGTGCTGTGCACCGGCGCCGACGTAGGCGATGATGGCCGTCCGCGGCCACCACCGCGCGATCTCCGGGACGAGCGAAAGCGCCTCCGCGCCGTTGCCATCGCGGGCGGGGACGATCACCGCGTCGGCCGCATCGAGCTGTTCGCGAAGGGCAGCTATGAGAGCCGGAAAGGTGTCGACGAAATGGAGCGCGGCGCGACCGCGAAACGCGTCCACGAGCCGCGCGCGTTGCGGCATCGCCATGGCCGCGGCCACGATCGCTGGCAGATCGGACGCGCGTGCCACGCTCAGTAAGGGCGCTTCACCCCGCATGACGGACGAGGCGCGAGCGATCTCCTAGATACGGCGCTCCTCTCCACAGTGAGCGCCTCATGTCGAATGCAGCATGGCCGAGCGTGAACCGACTCGCCCTCGTCCTCGCCGGGTCCCTTCTCCTCGCCGCCTGCGACCGCGGGCCGACCGCGCCCGAAGCTCGACGCATCGTTCCCAGCGCGGCGCGGCGAGATTCATCGCTGACCTGCCGCTCCGGGTACGTCATCGTCGACGGCCGCATGGTTTGCGCTGAACAGTAACTCAGTCGGAACTCGAGCCGACCGCGAGCGCGATCCGCTCCGGCAGATGCTCCGGCTCCATCCACTCCAATTCGCGAACGACCGCCGCCGATCGCTTGCGCAGGGCGGCGGGCGCTTCGCGTTCGTTGCCGACACTCGCCTCGAGGTCCTCGGCGCGATACACGACTTCGTGGAATCCGTGCGCCCGCGCGATCCGCAAACCTTCGGCGCGAAGCTCCTCCGACTCGTCGTGGTCGCCGATCCGGGCCAGCGCGATCGCGCACTCGACCAACGCGGAGGCGAGCGCGTAGCGCGGCACGGCGCGCTCATCGATCGAGCGTGCCTGTCGCGCGGCCCACCGCACGGAGGCGCGATGTTCGTCGCCGCTCGCCAGCGCGAGTCCGCCCAGCGCCGGCAACAGGATGCGCGGTGGGATCCGCCGCGACACGACCGAGGCAAACACCGCGCGCGCGGTGTCCGTGTGCCCCGAGTCGAGGAGCGCCTGACCGAGGTTCTGGAGCACCTCGGCCTCCTGAACCGGATCGCCGAGCGACGCTCGATAGACTTGCCAGCCGTGGACGAGAGCCTCGTCGAGCGACCGCGCGACCGCGGCGGCGACCAGCATTCCGCTGTGCGCGTTGCGAATCAGCGAACGCAGACCGCTCTGCTCCGCCAGACGCACGGCGCGCCGCGCGTGGCGGCGCACATCCGGATAGTTGCCGCGAAGCTGCGCGAGCGCCACGAAGCCGATCGCCGCGCGCGCTTTGAGCTCGGCGCTCTGTTGGCTCCGTCCGATGTGCTCGACGCGGCGATATCGGGCGTCCGCCTCCTCGAGCATGCCAAGCTTCCAGGCGACGCGAGCGCGCTTGGCGAGAATGCGACCGCGCTGGACGGGCCCGAGCGCGCGGTCGGCACCGAGCAGTGAATCGAGCGTCGACGCGGCTAGGTTCAGCAGGTCCGCACTCTGCATCGCGTCGGTGAGCAGCACGATGGCGTCTGACGGAACGCGATCGGCCTCGCCCCATTCGGCCGCGCCCAGTCGAACGAAGGCTTCCTCGCCGAGCTGCTCGAGAGCGAGGCCGATCGCCGTGCCCAACACATCCGCCGCCTCGCCCTCGGGCACGAGCGCCGCGTGCTCGACGAGCGACGCGACCGTGAGCCAGACGGCAGCCGCGTCGCCGCCACGCTCCGGCGCCGCGGCGACGTCGGCGCGGTAGGCGTCGGTGGCCGGTCGCGCGATCGGAGCAAAGTTGTCGGCGACTGCGGATGCGTGCACGGCGAGCACCACGGTTCAGGTTGGTCTATACGAAACCTGTGGGGTGTCTGCCGACGCGCACAAGCTGGACGATCGGATTAAGAGGGTACTAATGTTGGGAACGCCGGCCCGACACTACATAGGTACCGCCACCGTTCTCGAAGCTGATCGAGTAGAGCCCGGCCGAGTCGGTCGGAGTGGGCTTCGGGACCTTGGCCGCGTAGGACGAACACGGCCGCAGCGGCAGCCGATCGCGCCAGCAGCGAGTAGGAAGCCATGGGGGAATCCACCGTGAGCGGAGGTGGCGGCGCATCCGGGGATGCGGGATAGTTCGCGGCGCCGCGAATGCCGTGCATTAGGACGGTCTTACTACGATTCCTAATTCTAATTCGTGTCACTCGGCAGGCCAGATGGTTTGTGGTTCATGCTGGCCTCGACGGACACCGAGGATTGCGACGCCACTCCCGACGAGGACACGAGAGAGGTGAGCGGCTGGACCGGGCCCGTCGGCCTCGGCGGCTGGCAGTGCCTCGCTCGCTGGCCTAGGTTCCCGGCACATGCATCCCTTTTCGATTGCCCTTCGTGGCGCGTCGATGTGCTGCGTTGCCGTTGCCGTGCACGCGCAGACCCAGCCCTCGCTGCCGCTGGCCGCGCAGACGGCGCAGGCGGGCCGGCCGGTTCCTGGACCGGTGTACGAGATTCCGGAGTTCACGCGCGCGGTAGCGCGTGGCACTCGCACGCGCACCGGAGCGCCCGGCTCCGCCTACTGGGTTCAGCACGCGCGCTACACGATCGATGCGCGACTCGACAGCGCGAGCAGCCGTATCTCGGCAAGCGAGCAGGTCGTGTACCTGAACAACTCGCCCGACACGCTCCGGCGGCTGGCCATCCATCTGCGTCAGAACGCGTTCGCCGCTGGCAACCCGCGCCGGCAATCCGCTACGATCACCGGCGGCGTCGCACTCGGACGCGTCGTGGTGAACGGCAGTGTGGTCGGTCCTCGCTCGACCGGCGTCGCCGTCGTCCCGATCACCGACGTGGCGAAGCAGACGATATCCGTCGACCGCGGGTACACGATCGATGGAACGGTGATGTGGCTCCCGCTCGCAACGCCGCTGCTGCCGCACGATAGCGCGCGCCTCGAGATCGCCTGGTCGTACGTGCCGCCGCCTTCGCCCTCCGACGGCCGCCAGGGACGCGAAGGCAGCAATCTCTTCATCACGGGCTACTGGTATCCGCAGGTCGCCGTGTACGACGACGTGCACGGCTGGGTGGCCGATCCGTATCTCCTCGAGGCCGAGTTTTACATGGATCCCGCCGACTACGATGTTCGACTCACCGTGCCTCGCGGATGGGTCGTGGGGGCCACGGGTGCCCTGGCGAATCCGGGCGAGGTGTTGACGCCGGCGACGCGGGCCAGACTCGCCGACGCGCGGCGAACTGGCGCGGTGGTGCACGTGGTGGAGCCCGAGAACGCCGCGCAATCACTCGCCGACCACGGCGCGACCGCCACATGGCACTTCGTGGCGCGCGACGTGCGCGACTTCGCCTGGGCGACGAGCAACCAGTACGTGTGGGATGCGACGCGCGCGCTCGTGGGTGGCGGATCGGCCGGCGCGCCGCGAGACACAGTCGACATCTACAGCTATT
>DATJIZ010000419.1:0-7388 GCA_035492735.1 Gemmatimonadaceae bacterium
GAGCTTGGGGAGATGCGTGTTCGTGCGGACGAAATCGATGCCGAGGTAGTACTGCCGTCGCTGCGCGGCGCCGGGAAGCATGTTCTCCACCGCCGCGACGATGTCGCCCGGCTGCAGGTCGCGGCTGCCGAGCCCGAAGCATCCCGAGTAGAACTCGGGCAGCTCGGTGGCGGCGAAACGGTCGATGCCGGCGTAGGGAAGCGTCGCACCGCGTGCCGCCCGGCCGTTCACGAGCGCCTTGGTCATGGTCGCGCGGATCTCGCGGAGCAGCGGCGCGTCGACGGCGAGCGGTTGATCGACGCGCTCGAGCACCGCGACACCGCGCTTGCCGCGCAGCATCACCGACACCAGATCGGCCGGAAACGGTCGGAACATGGTGATGTCGAGGACGCCGACACGAAGGTGCTTCTCATCGCGCAGGTAATCGGCGACGGCTTCGGCATTGGCGACGACGGAGCCCTGGCCGACGATGACGTACTCGGCGTCGTCGATGCGATAGCCCTGGGCGCGCGCGTACCGGCGGCCGGTGAGCAGCGTGAACTCGGAGAACGCGGTGTCGGCGAGCGACGCGACGTGATCGAAGTAGAACGGACGCTGCGCTGCCACGCCCTGGGCGTAGCTGTCCTGGTTCTGCACGACTCCGAGCATGGCGGGATGATCGAGATCGAACAGCTCGGGGATCCGCCGGCGTTTCTCGCCGAACACCAGGCGTTGTGCTGGCGTGGGGGAGGCGATCACGTCGGCGGGATCACCGAGGTACAGCTTCACGAGCTCGCGCTCGGGCAGTCGGAGCGACTCGATGACGTGACTGGTGAGGAACCCGTCCTGCGCGCAGATGCCGGGGTTGAGCGACAGCTCGGCAATGCGGTGGGCAATCAGATTGAGATCCGCCGCGCCCTGAACGTCCTTGGCGAACAGTTGGAAGAAGCCGGTGTCGTCGACCGCGTGGTAGTCGTCGTGTCCGGCGTGTACGTTGAGCGCGTGTTTGGTCATTGCACGCGCTGCCACGTTCAAGACGTACGTGAGCCGCTTGCCGACCGCCGCGTACAACGATTCGTGCATGTACGCGATGCCCTGCCCGCTGGAGAAGTTCGCGGCACGGAGACCCATCATGCTCATGCCGGCCGTCACCGCCGCCGCGGCGTGCTCGCCTTCGGGCTCGAAGAACAGCAGCCGGCGGCCGTTGACGTTGCGCGCACCCTCGCCGACCGCGGCAGCCCACCCTTCGCCCATTTGAGTGGAGGGCGTGATGGGGTACGCGCCCGCGGCTTCGCTCGCGGCGGTTTCCATCGCCACGACGGCGGCGCTGCCGTCGAGCGCGCGGCGAAGGCCGGGAAACTTGGGCGTTGGTGCTTCGGACGCCGAGGCTTTGTTCCAGAGTTTCATTCGAGTGTGCTCCCGCTGAGCGTCGCCATTGAGGCGCGCGACGCGGACGACGTGAACTGCCGTCCCTGGATCCACGTGATGGCGCCGGTCGGGCAGCGGCTCGTCGCCGATCGGTCGGCGAGCGCATTGAGCTCGTAGTGCACGCGGGCCGACCCGCGCTCGATCGTCACGAGCCCCGGCGCGGCGTCGACGACGCACTTGCCACAGGCCGTGCACGCGACGCGACAGCTCTCCAGCGCTTCATCGCCTTCGATGACGCTGCGGCACTGCACGAGCAGCTTCTGATCGAGCGGAATGATCTCGAACAGATTCTTGGGACACGCCGAGACACAGTCGCCGCACGCGGTGCACGCCACCACGTCGACGACGGGCAGTCCGAACTCGTTCATCGTGATTGCCCCGAACGTGCACGAGACGGCACAGTCGCCAAACCCGAGGCAGCCCCACGAGCATCCCTTGCCACCGCCGGCCACGGCCGCCGCTGCGTTGCAGCTCGGCAGACCGCGGTACTCGGCGAGTTGCACCGCCACGTTGGAGCCGCCGGCGCACAGGAGGCGCGCCACCTTCTTGTTCGCTTCGCCGGCGTCGACGCCAAGGTAGCTCGCGATCGCGGCAGCACCGTCGCCGCTGATGACGTTGCAGGCGGCTGGCTGAATCTTTCCCTCGACAGCCTGCTCGGCGAAGCCGCGACAGCCCGGCAGCCCGCACGCGCCGCAGTTCGCGCCGGGGAGCATCGACGCCACGACGTCGATCCGCGGATCCTCCCACACGCGGAGCTTCGAGTAGGCCAGCGCAATGAAGATGGCAAAGACGAGTCCCACGCCAGCCAGGATTGCGACTGAATGCAGCATCGCGGTCAGCATCGGCGCCGCCTCACTGCGACGTCCCGCTCTCGCCGAGCAGCCAGGTCGCCAGCCGATCGACCGGATCGCCGTCGCCCGCCGGAACGAGCGACTCGACCGGCGTTTCGGACAGCGTGGGCCGGGTGGCCAGGGCGACGAGCTGCTGCAGCTCCTCGTTCTGTTGCCATTGGGTCAGCGCGCTGACGCGCTTGCGGCCCGGTGGCGCCGGCTGGTGCTCGATGCTGAGCCGCTGCCAGAGGGCTCGGCCTCGCGCCGGATCGTGCGTGAAGCACGCCACGTCGGCCTCGAACAGCGCGGCGACGGCCGGGCCGCCGTACGCACAGAAGCGGGCGAGCGCCTGCGGCTCCTTCGCCTGAATCACGAACGTATCTGGCGTGATCAGACGAACGAGTCTCGCAGGTGCCGCCTCGCCCACGACGCACAGCGCGACGTGCACCGCGCCATCGAGAACGTCGGCGAGGTTGCCGACGCTCATGTCTTCGCCGCTCAGGCGAACGACCAGAGGCGGTGCGCCCCGTCGTTCACGCGCACCCCACAGCTCGAATGGCCAGGCGACGAACGCTCGATCATGAAGCTCGGGCAGATACCGGCCGCTGCGCGCCAGGTCCACCGCCGATGCGAGGCCGAACACGCGGCCGAAGTGCGCGAGCGCTTCGCGAACCGCGACGGTGACGGACGCCCCCAATGGAACATCGATGACGAAGGCGTCGTCGGAGGCCGCGACGAGCGACTCGAGCACGACCTGCGCGCGTTCGATGCGCTCGCGCGTCGTGGCATCGAGCGCCGGGCCGCCGCCCGCGATGGAAGCAAAGCGCGCGGGGTCCACACGCGCGCCGAGCGCGCCGAGCTCGAGGCGTACACGTTCGACACCGCCCGATGGCGCCAGGACGGCGCGCGCGTGCTCGAGCGCGCCGATCGCGACGGACCGGAAGGCCGCCAACTGCGGCGCCAGTGCCGCCAGCGCGGCGCGCGTGCGATCGTCAGACGGCATATCGATCGAGCTCCTTTTCGAGCAGCGCGAGGCGCTCGTTGGCCGAGACTTTTCGCACGCGGCGAATCTCGTCGTAGCAGGGCCGTTGCTCGTCGCGGAAAAAGATGCCGAGCCGAATCGGCGCGTCCTCGTCGGCGAGCTGGCGTGCCGCCGTCAGGTCGTGCGGGTCATGCGCTCGGCGCGTGCGATAGATGGCGTCGAGCTCGGGCACCGTGACGCCGTCGTCGTGGACGAGCAGCTCGACCATCGACGGATCCTTCACCGCGCGCTCGTAGATCGCCGATGTGTACATCGGGCAGCGCTGCAGGATGCGCACGAACGCCAGGCCGCGATGCCGGTAGGCTGCCCGCAGCGTGGCATAGAGGTGCGCCGGGATCCACTCCGCGGTCTGTGCGACGAACGAGACGTTCGTGGTGCCGAGCATCGTCGTGAGGGGATTGAGCTGCGGCAGGAAGCTGCCCGCCGGCTGCGTGTTCGTCTTGAAGCCCTGCGGCGTGGTCGGCGACGTCTGCTTCTTGGTCAATCCATAGATGCTGTTGTCGAGCAGCATCGCTACCATGTTGGTGTTGTAGCGGATCGCGTGAACCCAGTGCGCGGCGCCGATCGAGCAACAGTCGCCATCGCCCATCACCACGAACACCGCGAGATCGGGCCGGTGCAGCTTGATCCCGGTCGCCACCGGCAGCGCGCGGCCGTGGATGCCATGGAAGCCGTAGGTCTTGAGGTAGTGCGGAAACCGGCTCGAGCATCCGATGCCGGAGACGAACATCGTCTGCTCTGGCTTGAGCTGTTCGGCGACGAGCAGCCGCTCGACGGAGGTGAGCACCGAATGGTCGCCGCAACCGGGACACCAGCGCGCGACGGGACCTTCGTAGTCGCTCAGCGCGAGCTCGCGATCGTCGTCGACCGCGGTGCCGCAACCGGGTGCGGAACAGGCGAAGTCGCTCATCGCGCGGCCTCTGGTTCGAGTTGCAGCATTTGCTTGATCCCGTCGAGAATGGCGCCCGGGCGAAGCGGCTCACCGGGGACGCGAGTCCAGCAGTCCACGTCGGCCAGGGTTTGCGCGCGGAGCAGCCAGGCCAGTTGGCCGCGGCGCCGGTTCTCGGGCGTGATGAACGGATCGTCCGGCGCGTCGCTGTAGTTGATCTCGACCGTCGCCACCTTCCGGAAGCGGCGGAAGATCTCGGCGAGGCCGGGCTCGAGCGGCGACAGGAAGGTGAGGTGCAGCGACGAGACCGCGAGCCCTTGGGCGCGTGCGCGATCGACCGCCTCTTCGATCGCGCCGCGCGTGCTACCCCATCCCACGATCAGCAGGTCGCCACCATGCTCGTCACCACGGACGGTGGGCGGGATGAGCATTTGCTGCAGCACGGCGAGCTTGCGGCTGCGCATCGCCGACGAGCGCTGGTGCACGCTCGCGTCGTAGGCGACCTTGCTGCGCTCGTCGTGCGCGAGACCGGTCACCGTGAACATTCCCTCCGGCTGGCCCGGTACGAACCGCTTGGAGAGCCCGGTCCGCGTGTCCCAGTCGTACGGCCGGAGGCCGGCCGGCACTGGCGCGAGATCGGGCTCGGCCGCTTGCCACTCGGCGAGCGGTGCGGGCCGCGGGAACGGCTGCACGCCGGTCGCGAGATTGGCGTCGCTGAGAATGATCACCACCGTGCGGAAGGCTTCGGCCAGACGTCGCGCCGTGATCACCGCGTGAAAGCACTCCTCGATCGTCGACGGCGCGAGCACGATGCGCGGCGCATCACCAGGTTGCGCGTAGAGCGCCGCCAGGAGGTCCGACTGTTCGACCTTGGTGGGAAGGCCGGTGCTCGGCCCGCCGCGCTGCACGTTGATCACGACGAGCGGCGTCTCGGTCATGATCGCCAGCCCGAGGAACTCGGTCTTGAGCGCGAGGCCCGGGCCCGACGTCACGGTAAACGCCACCTTGCCGGCGTACGATGCCCCGATGGCGACGCCCGCGGCCGCGATTTCGTCTTCGGCTTGATGCAGGATGCCGCCGAACTTCTCGAATACGTCGGCCAGGAAGTGCGAGACCGACGTGGCCGGCGTGATCGGGTACATCGCGCAGAGCTCCATGCCCGACGCGAGCGCGCCGAGCGCGAGCGCCTCGTTGCCGTTCATCACGACCTGCGGGCCGGCCGATGCCGCGAGCGGCACGTCGACGCGGACGTCGATGTTCGACCTGGCCCAGTCGTAGCCGAGGTGGAGCAGCGCCACGTTCCGCTGGTACACCTCCTCCGACTTCTTGCGGAATGCGTGCGCGATCTGGTCCTCGATGCGCGGGAGGTCGCGGTCGTAGACGTACGCGAGCAGTCCGAGCGCGAACATGTTCTTGCCCTTGCGCGGATTCTCATCGATGGTGAGGCACTGCTCTTCCATCGGGACTTCGACGATCCGGTAGTTGCGCGACGACAGCTCCGCTATGGCGGCGGCCCACGCCGCGCGGATGTCTGGATTGGGATGCGTTGCCCAGAGATTCTCGACGAGAATCGTCGCGTCGTCGGCGAGTGCACCCAGACGATGGCGCGACAGCAGCACCTGCTCGTTGAACGCGAGCACCAGTTGCACGCGGTCGCCCCAGTTGGTCACCGGGTGCGAGCCGATGCGGATTCGGTAGCCGCTCGCGCCCTCGGGCGTCCGCGGCGGCGGCTGGATCTCGGCCGGAATGATCTCGACCGTCCACACGCCGTTGCCCATCTTGGCGGAGACGGCGCCGAAGATTTGCCCGCATTTTTGCGCGCCCTCGCCGGAGTCGGAAACGATCTCCAGCGTGTGCTCATCGAAGCTCCGAACCGTGCACGGCACGCCCGGTTGAAGTTCAGATGGCGTGACAGTCGGCAAAGCCATTGCGAAACGCTCCCGCAGGAGGTGTGCGATGGCCCTAGGCTACGCCGCGCGGAGACCGAAAACAGTCAGGCGTGAACCCGCCACGCGTGGGGAAACGCCCGACAGACTGGTGGGGGACGCCGATCGGCATCGCGCGTCCTGGCGCGAGCGCGTGGCGCTGGCTACGGAACGAACTTCGAGATCGCGTAGATGACCAATCCCGCCAGCCCGCCCACGATCGTGCCGTTAATGCGAATGAACTGCAGATCGCGGCCGATCGCGAGCTCCACGCGGCGCGACGTGAGCTCCGGATCCCACGACGCCACGGTCGACGCGATGAGGTCGGCAACTTCGTCCTGGTAGCGCGAGACCAGGAACGCGGCGACATCGACGGCGAACTCGTCCATCTTGGCCAGCAGTTCCGGATCGTCGAGCGCCTTTCGGCCGAAGGTGGTGAGCGCGTGCTCGATTGCCGTCGGAGCGGCGTCGCCGGGGTTCGAGGCGTACCGCGCGAGTGCCGCCTTGCCCTCTTCCCAGAGCGACGCCGAGAATTTTCGCGCCGCCTCGTTATCGAGGAAATCCTCCTTCCACGCATCGACGCGCGCCGCAAATTCCGGCGACGTGTTCAGCCGGTCGATGAACGCGTGCAGCGACTCGTCGAACCGCGATCGCAGCGGGTGGTAGCGGTCGGCGCTCAACTCGGCGAGCAGCCGCTGGATCGCGCCGAGCACGCGCTTGAAAATCTTGTCGTCGACCGCGGCCGGGAGCCACCACGGCGTTTCCTGCTCGATGCGCTCCCGAATCAGATCGCTGTTGTCATTCACCGTGCGCGACGCCAGCTCGATCACCTCGTCGAGGACTTCCTGGTGCCGATTGTCCTCCGTCATCACCACGAGCACCTTGCCGAGGAGCGGTGCGAGGCGCATCGAGCGAATGCGCGTGGCCAGACTCCGGTCGATGACCTCCTGCACGTCTTCATCGCGCAGCATCTGCGCCGCCGAGCTCATGGCGCCCGCCGCGTTGCGCGAGATCGACCGCGCGTTGTCGGCATCGGCGAGCCACTCGGCGAGGCGGCGGCCCACCTGCATCGAGCGGAGCCGGTGTTCGATCACGTCGCGCGAGAGAAAGTTGCGCTGCACGAACGCGCCGAGCGTACGGCCGACGCGGTCCTTTCGCGCCGGCACGATCGCGGTGTGTGGAATCGGGATGCCGAGCGGATGGCGAAACAGCGCGGTCACGGCGAACCAATCCGCCAACCCGCCGACCATCGCGGCTTCCATCGTCGCGCGCACGACGTCGAGCCATCCGAATCG
>DATJIZ010000420.1:0-3392 GCA_035492735.1 Gemmatimonadaceae bacterium
GAGCTTCGGCCGCGTGAGGAACAGCGAGCCCTTGCGATTGAGAATCTGCGGATCGAATGGCGGCACTGGCCCGCTCGATTGGCCGAACAACACCATCATGCCGCGTCGAACCAATGTCTCGAGCGACTTGTCGAACGTCGATTTTCCGACGGAGTCGAACACGACGTGCACGCCCGCCCCGCTCGTGATCCGCTTGGTCTCGACGGCGAAATCGTGCGTCGTGTAGTCGATGACCTCATCGGCGCCAGCCTCGAGCGCGAGCCGGCGCTTCTCGTCGGTGGACGCGGTTCCGATGATGAATGCGCCACGCTGCTTGGCCATCTGGCAAAGGAGCAGCCCCACGCCCCCCGCCGCCGCGTGCACGAGCGCGCGGTGGCCCGGCTCCAGGCGAAAGGTCGACGTCGACAGGTAATGAGCGGTCATCCCCTGCAGACACACCGCGGCCGCCTGCTTCGTGGTCACACCCGCGGGTATCTCGATCGCGCGCTGCGCGGCGACGACGGCGCGCTCGGCGTACGCGCCGCGCACCGATTCCGACACCACGCGGTCGCCGACGGCGAAGTTCGTGACGCCGGGTCCGAGTGCGCGGACGGTACCGGCAGCTTCGGCGCCGGGTGTGAACGGTCGCTGGAGCGTGTACAGCCCTTCGCGCTGATAGACCTCGATGAAGTTGACGCCGATCGCCTCGACGTCGATCAGCAACTCACCGGCGCCGGGAGCGGGGTCGGGCACCGTCTCGAGCTGAAGCGCCTCGGGGCCGCCGGTTTCATGAATGCGAATTGCGTTCATCGCGCCATCTCTCCGCGTGAGAGCTGAAAGATGGATAGACCGGCAAGCCGCTTCTACCGCAGCATCGCTTTGGCGATCGTCTGCAGTTGCATGTTGCTCGTGCCTTCGTAGATCGCGCCGATCTTCGCGTCGCGGTAAAACTTCTCGGCTGGATAATCCTTGGTGTATCCGTAGCCGCCGAACAGCTCCAGCGACAGCGACGTTACGCGCTCGGCAACTTGCGACGAGAACAGCTTGGCCATCGCGCCTTCCATCGCGATGTCCTTGCCGGAGTCCTTGAGCCGCGCGGCGTTGTACACCATGAGCCGCGCCGCCTCGAGCTCAGTCCGTGCTTGCGCGAGCTGGAACTGGATCGCCTGGAACTCGGCGAGCTTCTTCCCGAACTGCGTGCGCTCCTTCACGTACTCGGTCGCCGCGTGGAGCGCGCCGGCGGCCACGCCGATCATCTGTGCGCCGATGCCGATCCTCCCCTCGTTCAGCGTCTCGATCGCGATCTTGTAACCCTGGCCGACGGGGCCGAGCACATTGCAGTCGGGCACCTCGACCTCGTCGAGGATGAGCTCCGTCGTGCTCGAGGCACGAATGCCGAGCTTGTCTTCCTTTTTCCCAACGCTGAATCCCTTGAAGCCCCGCTCGACGACGAACGCCGTGATGCCTTTGTAGCCTGCTGAGGGATTCGCGTTGGCGAACACGACGTAGACCTCCGCCTCGGCGCCGTTCGTGATCCACAGCTTGCGGCCGTTCAGGTTCCAGCAATCGCCGCGCTTCTCAGCGCGGGTCTGCATGCCGAACGCGTCCGAGCCGGACGACGGCTCCGAGAGTGCGTACGCGCCGACTTTGTCCGACGTGAGCCGCGGCAGATAGGTCGATTTGATGTAGTCGCTGCCGTACGTGCGGATCGGAAAGTTGACGAGCGTGTTCTGCACGTCCATCAGGATCGCAGCAGCCGGGTCGACTTTGCTGATCTCCTCGACGCCGATCGCCACCATGATCAGTGAGCCGGCAGCACCGCCGAATTCCTCAGAGACTTCGATCCCCATGAGCCCCATCTCGAAGAACTTCGAGATGAGCGCCTGATCGATCCTGGCGTCGCGCTCCATTTGCTGGACGCGCGGTCTGACCTCTTCGTTCGCGAAGCCGGCGACGGCGTCGCGGAACATCTCTTCGTCGTCTGCGAGGGTCGTGAGCGGAGCGTGAGTCATGGAGCCGTCGGAATCGGATGACGGGGAGCACCGCTACGGTGCGGGGGCGAGCGTCCCGGACTGTCGGGCGGCGCACGCGGCGCCGCACGATCCAACCTTGCCTGCCGGCTCCCAGCATCGGCACGCATCGGCGGCCGAAACGGGATCGGCGATGTCCACGCCGGCACGGAGCGCGATCAGCTCGGCGAGCTTCTCGTGCACCCCGAATGCGCCGGTGACGCGAAACCCTACCTGCGGGAATGCGCGTGCCGCTTCGCCAACGAGTCGCGGCACGTCGCGGGTGACGTGCTTGCCCGGCGAGAGCATGTACGGGAACGCGATCACTTCCGTCGCGCCAGCGCGCACGCAGTCGGCGAATCCTTCGGCGATCGACGGTTCGGCCAGCTCCATGTGCGAGTGCCGCACGATCACGTCGGGGCCGACCATGTGCTGGAGCAGGTTGGCCATGCACGAGACCATGTGGTTCGCTTCAGGCTTCACCGAACCGTGGTCGATCAGCAGGATGGCACGCATGGGCTGAAATATATCCGGCGCGTCGTAATCAGCGGGTCTGGCGCGATCTCACACCGTGGCTGGACGCCCCTCGACCCGCGGCGCCGACTCGAACACCTCGAGCGCCAGCTCGACCTTCCCGAACGGCGCCGACACCTGCACACCCTGCACGAGCGGACGCACGCGCTCCAGCATCTCGCGCGCGATCGCGATGCCTTCCGCCACGGCGTGCTCCTTCGACTGTTCATTCGCGCGCCGCATGCGCGCGATGATTGCGTCCGGTACCGATACGCCCGGCACCTCGTTCGCCAGGAACTCCGCGTTACGTACCGAGACCAGCGGCCAGATTCCCGCAATGACGGGAATGTGCGGATCTCCGAGCCTCCCGAAGAACTTCTCCAGCTGCGCGGCATCGAACACCGGCTGCGTGATCGCGAACTCGGCGCCGGCGTCGACCTTCCACTGGAATCGCCGAAGCTCCTGCTCGGGATCGATCGCCACCGGATTCACGCCCACGCCGATCGCGAACTGCGTCGGTTTTCCAATCGCATTGCCACCCGGATCGAGTCCGCGATTCAGGTTGCTGACGAGATTCGTCAGCCCGATCGAATCCACGTCGAAAACGGCGGTCGCGTCGGGGTAGGGGCCCATCTTGGGCGGATCGCCCGTGACGATGAGCAGATTGCGCAGTCCCACGGCCGATGCTCCCAAGAGATCACTCAGCATGCCGAGCAGGTTCCGGTCGCGGCAGGCGTAGTGGGTGACCGTCTCGATGCCGACTTGCTGCTCGATCAGCACGCTCGTCATGAGCGCGCCCATGCGGCTCTGGGCGCGAGGCCCGTCGGGCACGTTCACCGCGTCGACGCCGGCGTCCTTGAGCCGCCGCACGTCGGCCAGCATGCGCGATGC
>DATJIZ010000421.1:0-2140 GCA_035492735.1 Gemmatimonadaceae bacterium
TCCCGTCCCCACCAGCCCAACGCGCAGGTGGCTCAACGTCAGCTCGCCACCCTTCGTCACCGTGCTCGCGTTGTCGAATCGCACCGTGTCGCGGCCATCCACGAACGTCACGCCGCCCTTGCCGACCACCTCGCCGATCGCTCCGTGCACGACGAGCCCCGTGTCCTCGTCGATCCCGAGACCGAGGAGCTGCGGGTAGCCCGCGATTGCCACGAACAGTCGGTGCAGGCGACGACGCTGCGCGAAGTGCGTGTCGATCAACGCTCCGAAGCAGAGCAGCCCGAGGCCCGGGCCGATGTACATCTCCACTTCATTGCCGTCCTCGTCCACCTCGCCGCCGGCGAGCGTGGTCTCCGTGAGTGCCGCGGCGCCGGCGCTCGTGCCACACACGACGGCGCCGGCGACGAACGCGTCGCGAATTGCCTCGCCAACGAGCGTGCCACTCAGCGTGGCGATCAGGTGCACCTGATCGCCGCCGCCGAGGAAGATGCCGGCGGTCCCGCGGACGCGCTCGGCGATCGATGGGTCGTTCGCCTTGTCGCGGCCATCGACGATCGGGATGTCGACGTTGCGTACGCCGGCGGCCTGGAAGTCGCGCCGCCATCCCGCGGCGGCTCTCCCGGGATTGCTCGAGGCGGTGGTGAAGCCAACGATCGGCATCCCGCGATCGGCGCCGGCCAGACGAATGAAGGCGCCTAACGCGTCGCCCTCCGGCGTGCAGGCCCCCCCGATGAGGACCAGCGCGCCGCGCGCACCGTCGGCCGGCTTGCGGCGTGCAGCGCCATTGCCTGGCGCGCGGCGCGAGCGCCGACCGTCGCCGCGCTCGCTACGCGACGCCACGAGCCGTCGCGGGGCTTGCGGGGACGCGTGGCTCGATCTCCGAGAGCCCGAACGCGCATAACGCGGCAGCCACCTGCGCCGCGACGGGGGTGTCCTCGCGAAGCGGGTCGCGCTCGAGCAGCCCATCGGCGTGCTCGATCACTACCCGCCCGTCGCTCACCCACGCGGCTGCGGCGGCCACCTTCTTGTCCTTGGTCGAGATTCGGTCGTCAGTCGCGAAGACGGCGACCCGGCACCCCGCGTCGCGAACGCGATCCTGCACGTCCCACGCGCGGGCCGGCGCGACGACGAAGCCGCCTGGATTCACGGCGTCGCCGACGACCGACACGAGTCGCGCGGCGCGCTCGGGGTCACGATATCGCTCCGGGACATCGGTAGGCTGATCATCCAGCACGATGGCGGCGTCGGAGTGCGAGTACGGAAGACCTGCCTGGAGGATGTACCCGGGCGCGACGTCCACGACCAGATCGTCGTCGCCGCCGAAGCCGAGTCGGTGCAGCTCAGCGCGCGTCTCACCGCGTAGCGCCCCGCCCGTGATGCCGCAGAGCACGCGCGCACGGAGCGGCGCGGCGCGTGGGAGTGCGGCGAGCGCGCGAAGCTCGGTTACCGCAGGCTCGACGGAGTCCAGCGTACCCGCGAAGGCACGCTGCACAATATCGAGCGCGAGCGCCGCTGCGCGGACGCCGACACCCTCGTGCACGTGCTCGAACACGACCGTGTACTCGCCTGGAACATCGCCGCCACGCGTGCGTCCATATCCAACGTCGTGGCCGATCGATTCCTGCAACTCGAGCGCGACGTGCTCGATGATGTGTGGCACGTACGTCCCTCGACGAAGTCGCGCGATGAATCCGCCGCGCTCGCCGATGCTGCAACGATGCTCCACGAGGCCCGGCATGGTCGCGACGAGCGACGCCGTGACGCCAGGCACCTGTGCCGAAGAGATGTCTTCGTACGCGCCGATGACAACGTCCATTCGCGTGATGGGCTCGCGCGACCAGTAGTTCGCGGCACGCGTTGCGTGCAGCGCGGTCATGCGGATCTCCAGCGCCGGATCGGGGCGCACCAACAGCTCCGGACCTGTCATGACACCGCTGCCGGCTGCGAACGGCCGCGCAGATGCCCGAGAACGCCGGGCACATCGTCGACGAGCACGACGAGGAGGTCACGGTCGTTCAGCAGCGCGATTCCGCGATCCACCGCCTCGAGCTCGTCAGCGACGACTTCGATCTCGTCGTCCGAGAGTCCGCCGGCGACCAGTCCCTCGCGAACGAGGCCGGCGATCTCACCCGGGTCGCGA
>DATJIZ010000422.1:0-2531 GCA_035492735.1 Gemmatimonadaceae bacterium
AGCGAGCGTCGCCTACCTGCCGAACCTGCGCCACAGCTTCACCCTCGGCTACTTCCAGACTACCGGCAGCAGCGACGCGACGCTGTACGCGCCGACCGATTTGACGGGCAGCAGAACCGGCAGTCCCAACACGCGTGGCGAGATCGCCGAGGTGAACTACAACGCCTGGCAGAACACCCGCATCGGATTGCAGTACGTGCTGTACAACCAGTTCAACGGCGCGTCGAGTGCGTACGACGTCGTGGGCGGGCGACGTGCGACCGACAACAGCAACCTCTATCTGTACGTCTGGCTAGCATTCTGACGAACGCGTTGGAGCTGTAAGAACCGCGCCGCGGGGTTGGTACCCGCGGCGCGGTTGCGCTATTCTGCGGGCGCCCCGTCGTCGCCCGTCGCCCGTCGCCCGTCGCCCGTCGCCCGTCGCCCGTCGCCCGTCGCCCGTCGCCCAATGAACCTCCCGCTCGTCGTTCTGATCGTCTACACGGGCTCGTTCATCGTCGTCGGTTTCGTGATGGCGCGCCGCGTCAAGCGGGCCGACGACTTTCTCGTGGCCGGACGATCGCTCGGCCCCGGGTTGTTGGCCTCGACCTTTCTCGCCGCCAACATCGGCGCCGGCTCGACGGTGGGCGCGACGGGACTCGGTTATCTGCACGGCTGGAGCGCCTGGTGGTGGGTCGGTTGCGCCGGCATCGGATCGCTGGTCCTCGCGCACACTGTCGGCCCAAGGATCTGGGCGCTCGCCTCGGCGAAGGGCTGGCGCACGGTCGGCGATTTTCTGGACGACCGCTACGGCCGGCCCGTTCGCGGACTGATCGCCGCGCTGCTGTGGGCGGCCACGCTGATGATACTCGCCGGGCAACTGATCGCGATCTCCGAGATCCTCGGCGTGGTGGCGGTGATCCCCAAGTGGCTCGGCTGCATGATCGGGGGCGCGGTCGTGTCGGCCTACTTCGTCGCCGGCGGACTGCTCTCGTCGGCCTGGGTCAACATGATTCAGATGTCGGTCAAGCTCACCGGATTCGCGCTCGCCGTTCCGTTCGGCGTGGCGGCGATCGGCGGCTGGCCGGCGCTGCAAACCGCCGCGCGCAACACGACGCCGCTCACCACGTCGCAGATCCTGACGTACATCGCGATCCTCGTCCCATCGTTCATCATCTCGCCTGGTCTGATTCAGAAGTTGTACGGCGCGAAAGACGCGCGCACGGTGCGCGTGGGCATCACGTGGAATGCGGCGGGCCTCCTGGTGTACGGGTTCGCGCCGGCGATTCTCGGCATGGTGGCGCATGCGCGTTTTCCGAGTTTGACCGACAGCGAATCGGCCCTGCCGCGCGTGATGACGGAGTTGATGCCGCCGTGGCTTGGTCTGCTCACCGTGGCGTCGATCTTTTCCGCCGAGCTGAGCTCGAGCGACGCCGCACTGTTCATGCTCTCCAGCTCGTTGAGCGTCGACCTGTTCAAGAGCTTTCTCAAGCCGGGTGCCTCGGATCGCGAGCTGTTGTTCGTGGGGCGCGCGGCGGCGTTGGCCGGCGCGGCCGCCGCGGTGCTCCTCGCGATCATTCTCGGCTCGATCATCAAGGCGCTGACGATCTTCTACACGCTGATGGCGGCGGCACTGGCCGGACCGCTGATCGTGGGTCTCTACTCCCGGCGCGGGACGATGCGGCGGGCGATATTGTCAATACTGGCGTCGGTGGCCGTCGCGGCAGTGACGTCCGGACCGTGGGGCACCGTCACCGGCTTCATCATCATGCTCCTCCCATGAATCGTCGAAGCTTCGTTGGAGCGCTCGCGTTGGCTGGAGCGGCTCGTCGCCGCTGGTTCGAGGTGAACATGGACTCGTCCGCACTCGCTGCATCGACCACACTCGCGCCAACGGGATCGATCACCGACGTCGAAGGCATTCGCGTGGGACACTCCACCGATGCGCGCCGGCCGACTGGCTGCACGGTGATTCTGTACGAGCGGGGCGCGGTGGCAGGCGTGGACGTGCGCGGCTCGGCGCCGGGCACGCGCGAGACCGATCTGCTCGAGCCGACGAATCTCGTGGACAAGGTGAACGCGATCGTGCTGGCGGGCGGCAGCGCGTTCGGGCTCGACGCGGCGACGGGCGTGGTGCGCTATCTCGACGAGCGCGGGTATGGCTACTCGCTCGGCGGCGCACCGCCGGTGCCGATCGTACCGGCGGCGGTGCTGTTCGATCTCACGGTGGGCGACGCCAAGATCCGGCCGACGGCTGATACGGGCTACGACGCGTGTGCCAAGGCGACGAGCGGCGCCGTCGCCGAGGGCAACGTGGGGGCGGGCGCCGGGGCGACGGTGGGGAAACTGCTCGGCAGCCGGCCGATGAAGGGCGGGATCGGCACGGCGAGCATCAAGCTGCCGAATGGCATCGTGGTGGCGGCGATCGTCGCGGTGAATTGCGTGGGTGACGTGCTCGATCCGAGCACCGGGCAGATCATCGCCGGCGCGCGGACGCCCGACGGCAAGAATTTTCTGAACATCGCCGGATCGCTGAGAGCCGGGACGGGAGT
>DATJIZ010000423.1:0-13720 GCA_035492735.1 Gemmatimonadaceae bacterium
GATGGTGGAGCTCGCCAAGCGACGCCACGGCATAGGTGCGAGCAAGCTCGCGAACGCCGTACTTCGGCGCCTCGATCGTGAGCGCGGCGCGCTCGATCTGCCCGTTCGCACCGATCCGGTCGATGCCCTGGCGCTCGAGAAGTCGCATCCGCGCTGGTTGGTCGCGCGCTGGGTCGAGCGGTGGGGGATCGAGGACACGGCCCGTCTGCTCGATGCGAACAATCTCGAGGCGCCACTCGTGGCGCGCCCGTATCACGTGGTTCGTGAACAGCTCGAGGCGATGCTCGAGGCAGCCGGCGTCCACGTCGACGAAGCGCCACTGGCCCGCGACAGCATCGTGCTGTCGAGTCCCGTGTCGTCGCTCACGGAGATGGGCCCATTTCGACAGGGGCTGTTCCATCTTCAGGATCCCGGCTCGACCCTCGTGACGCAGTACGCGTGCGTGCCGACCGGCGCGGTCGTGGCCGATCTGTGCGCGGCGCCCGGCGGCAAGTCCGTCGAGTTGTCGCGCAACGCGTCGACCGTGTTCGCGAGCGATCTGTCGTTCAGTCGCCTGCAGCGGGTGCTCGAGAACGCGCGCCGGCTGGAAATCGATTCCATAATTCCGTACGTCGCCGACGCCCGCGCACCGGCGCTCAGGCCGGTGGACCTCGTACTCGTCGATGCGCCGTGCACCGGGACCGGCACGTTCCGGCGCCATCCCGATGCGCGCTGGCGCCTCAAGATCTCCGATCTGGCGGTGATGGCGTCGCTGCAACGCATGATCCTCGATGCGGCGGCTGACGTCGTGAAGCCCGGTGGCCTGCTCGTCTACAGCACGTGCTCCCTCGAGCGCGAGGAGAACGACGAACAGTTCGAGCGGTTCCTCGAGCGGCATCCCGGCTGGCGTCTCGATCCACCGCCGGACGGCGTCGTGCCGCAGACGGTGCTCGACCGCGGACTGCTGCGCGTGCTGCCGCAGCTGCACGGGACCGACGGCGCCTTCGCCGCACGCCTGCGGAGAAGCAGCGGATGACCGTTCGCACGTCCCTTCGCCGATCGCTGCCCTACGCGGTGACGATCGTCGGCGGATTCCTGCTCGCGTATCTCATCGTCGCCTTCATCGTATTTCCGTCGGGCGTCGTGCCGAGCGACGCGAAGGTGCCGAACGTCGGCGGCCTGATGTTCGACGACGCTGCGAAGCGGCTGGCCGCCGTCGGTTTCAAGGCGCAGCGCGGCGACCAGGAGTATCGCGAGGCGACACCGCCCGGGACCGTGCTGGCACAGGATCCCCGCCCCGGAACCACGGAGCCGGAAGGGAGTACGGTCATTCTGACCGTGAGCACGAACTCCGGACCTCCGCAATGACGATTCGCATCGTGCCGTCCATATTGAGCGCCGACTTCGCGCGCCTCGGCGACGAGCTCGCGCGGTGCGAGTCCGGTGGCGCCGACTGGATCCACGTCGACGTGATGGACGGACGCTTCGTGCCGAATCTCACCTACGGCGCCAAGGTGATCGACACGGTTCGCCGCTGCACGAGCCTTCCGATCGACGTGCACCTGATGGTCGTGGAGCCCGAGAAGTACTTCGACGACTTCGCGGCGGCGGGCGCCAGCGGCATGACGATCCACGCCGAAGCGGCGCCGCATCTCCATCGCCAGCTCAACCGGATTCGCGAGCTCGGCTGTCGTCCAGGTGTCGCGCTCAACCCGTCGACGCCGCTCTCGGCGGTGTCGGAGGTCATCCCCGAGTTCGAGTTGCTGCTGGTCATGACGGTCAACCCGGGGTTCGGCGCGCAGAGCTTCATTCCCTACTCGGTCGACAAGGTCCGCCGCGCGCGCCTGATGCTCGACGAGGCGGAGAGCGCCGCCGCCCTCGAGGTCGACGGCGGCATCGCGCGCGACACGATCCGTGACGTGTGGAACGCCGGCGCCGACACGTTCGTCGCCGGCAACGCGATCTTCACCGCGTCCGATGCGGCCGCGGAGATCGCGGCGCTGCGGGCGCAGTGCGGAGTGCTCGTATGACGGTGCGCCAGCAGTGGTCGGTCGTGATCGTCGCGATCGCCGTGCTCGGCGCGGCGCTCGCCGTCGGCTCGCATATGATGAAGGACGAGCTGTTTCCGGTGAACGTCGGCTCGACCGCGCCCGACTTCCGCGCCAAGGTCCTCGGCCAGAACCGTTACAAGACGCTCGCCGATTACAAAGGCCAGGTGGTGATTCTCAACATCTGGGCGACTTGGTGCGAGCCGTGCCAGGTGGAGATTCCGAAGCTCGAAAAGCTCTACCAGGAGTACGGCGACAAGGGACTCAAGCTCGTCGCCGTCAGCATCGACGACTACGTCAGCGAAGACTCGATCCGGAGCTTCGCGCGCACCTACGGCATGACGTTCGAGATCCTGCACGATTCCACGCACGCCATCGAGCGGCAGTATCAGGCGACCGGCTACCCGGAGACATTCGTTATCGGCAAAGAGGGCACGATTCGCAAGAAGTGGATCGGTCCGGACGACTGGACGTCGCAGGGAAATCGCGCGCTCGTGGCGCAGTTGCTCGGGTTGGAGCCGCCGCGCTCCGTCGCGCAAACGACGGATCGCTGAGCGCTCGCATGCCCACCGTCGCGCCCGGACGATCGTCGCCGCCCTCGCCGCCGTCGCCACCCTCGCCGCAACGCCAGGCGATCGCCACGCTGACCAGAGATCTGCCGCTCAAGGCCATGGCCGTGTTTCTCGCGGTCGTGCTCTGGTTCGTCGTGAATGCCAAGGAGCCGCAGCTCGAGCTCGTCCCGGTCCGCTTCACGCCGGTCCTCGACAGCACGCTGGTGCTCCGGGAGGCGCCGCCGACGCTGCAGGCGATCGTGGCAGGATCGCCCAAGGAGCTGATCAAGCTCAACTCGAGCCCGCCCATCGTGCGCCGACAGATCACTGCCGACTCGCCTGACACGGTGGTGCTCGACCTGCGGCCGGACGACGTCACACTGCCCGAGGGCGTCGACGCCGTCGTGCGCGACGTGCAGCCGCGCAGCGTCACGCTGCGCTTCGAGAGCACGTGGGCGCGAAAGGTGCCCGTGCGCTCCGAAGTTCAGGTCGTTCCAAGCCAGTTCACCGGACCGATCGAGACGGATCTCGATCCCGATACCGTGCTGGTCACCGGGCCGCGGCATCTGGTCTTGCGCGTGCCCTGGGTCCGAACGGTGAAGACGATCATCGGCTTCCCCGACTCGCTGCCCCACCTCGTCGATCTGGACACGACTGGCCTTGCGCCCGGTGTTCGTGTGCGGCCCTCGCAGATCAAGGTGTACTTTCGGCCCTTGCCGCACGCCTGATGCGCGTCCTCGGCATCGAAACCTCGTGTGACGAAACCTCGGCCGCACTGCTCGAGGGAAGCGGAGACGCTGTGGCGCTTCGGTCGCTCGTCATCCTGTCACAGGACGTGCACCGGATCTTCGGCGGCGTGGTCCCGGAGATCGCGTCGCGCGCGCACGTCACGGCGATCGTGCCGGTCGTGGAGCGCGCGTTTGCCGATGCCGGTGCCGACGCGATCGATGCCGTGGCGGTGACCAACGCGCCGGGACTCGTCGGCGCGCTGCTCGTCGGTGTGAGCTTCGCGAAAGCCCTGGCCTTCGCGCGCGACGTGGCGGTGATCGGTGTGCACCACATGGAGGGCCACCTGTTCGCGACCGCGCTCGAGCATCGTGACGCCGTGCCTCCGTTCACGGCCTTGCTCGTGTCCGGTGGCCACACGCTGCTGCTCGACGTCGAGGCGTGGGGCCGCTATCGCCTGCTCGGGAAGACGCGCGACGATGCCGCCGGCGAAGCCTTCGACAAGGTTGCCAAGCTCCTCGGCCTGCCCTATCCTGGTGGGCCCCACGTCGAGCGCCTCGCCGCGAGCAGCGATGCCGGGCGCTTTCGCTTCGCCCGGCCCATGCTGCGGCGCGACCAACATCCGAGCGACCCGGAGTTCTACGATGTGTCGTTCAGCGGGATCAAGACCGCGGTGCTGAACGCGGTCAGGTCGGCATCCGACGCCAGCGAGCACGGCGCGATCGCGCGAGCATTTCAGGACGCCCTCATCGACACGCTCGTCGAGAAGACCGCGCGGGCCGTGGTGCAGTACAACCGCTGCCGGGTAGTGCTCGGCGGGGGTGTGGCCTGCAATGCGACGCTCGCCGACGCGATGCGACGCCGTCTGGAGTCGCGCGGTGTCGCGGTGTTCACGCCCGCGCCACGCCTCGCCACCGACAACGCCGCGATGATCGCGCGTGCCGGCCTCTTTCGTCTCGAGCGCGGGGAGCATTCGGCGCTCGATCTCAACGCGTTCGCCACACAGCCCATTCCAGGTCTCGTCGCCGCATGAGCCTCGCCCCGTCACCGATCGTGCATCATCCGTTCAACTTCGGTGTGGGCGGATTCAATTTCACCGGCTTCGGCCTCGCCGTACTCCTCGCCTTTCTCATCGCCCAGATCGTCGCCGAACGCGAGCTGGCGAGGCGAGGGCACGACGTGGAGGCGAAGGCGGTGAGCGACGTGCTGTTTGCGTCGCTGCTCGGAACGATCGTCGGCGCGAAGCTCTACTACGTCACGATCATCACGCACGACTGGCACGATCTGTGGAGCCGCGGCGGCTTCGTGTTCTGGGGCGGCTTCCTGGGCGCGCTGGTACTGTGCGCGCTCACGATCCGGTACAAGAAGCTCTCGTTCATCCGGTTCGCGGACGTCGCGGGGATCGCGATCGCCGCCGGCTACGCCGTCGGCCGAACGGGCTGCTGGGCCGTCGGCGACGACTACGGCAAGCCGTACAACGGACCGCTCGCGGTCGCGTTTCCGCAGGGCGCTCCGCCATCGACCGTGCTGGAGATGGAGCGCACCTTCCACATGCAGTTTCCGGTCGGCACCGATCCGCAGATGGTGGTGTCGGTCTACCCGACGCAGTTGCTCGAGGTGATCCTCGGCCTCGTGATGTTCGGCATTCTCTGGCGCATGCGCGACCACGAGCACGCCGAGGGCTGGTTGTTCGGCGTCTGGTGCATTCTGGCCGGGATCGAGCGATTCATCGTCGAATTCTTCCGCGCGAAAGACGACCGATTCGGATACCTGCTCGGCCTCAGCACCGCGCAGGCGATCGCGCTGGCGATCGTGGTGGCCGGTATGGTGGTCGTCGCGAGGTACAGCCGACAGCAAGGGCTGACTGCGAGGGCTAACACCGCGGGCTGACGGCGAGAGCCAACAGCGATGGCAACCGGCGCACTACGTCCCCGCCGTTCGACGGTAGCCATCGCGCTCTGCACCCGCCGTCTGCACGCGCCTCTCGCACCCGCGGTCTGCCGGTCGCCGTCTCAGGCGCGCTGCCTTCCTTTCATCCACCGGACGAACGGTCCGCCAAGCCTCCACTCGCGCGTGGCGAGCGAGCCACCGCGCAGCACTTTGGGCTCTTCCACCGTCACGAATGCCTCCTTGTCCTGCTTCGTGATGATGTCGAGCACCTCGCTCAGATGCCCGCGCTGCACCACCGAGTTGAGGATCTCCACGGCGCCGTCCCGCCCGACGCCCGGAAAGACCGTCACGCCGTGTCCGCTCTCCCGCAGCGCGTTCGCGATCTCCACACCGGCGGTGCGGCTCACGATGCGCACGGTGGCCACACCGTAGGCGATCGCCTGCTCGAGCGAGACGCCCACGAACGTCCCCATCGCATAGCCGCCCGCGTATCCCAGCACGTGCAGAATGCTCCCGAGGTGCTTGACCGCGTTGCCGACGGCGAAGATCCACACCAGTGCTTGTACGAAGCCGAGCGCCGCGGCGATCGCCCGCTTGCCGCGGATCGCGAAGATCACGCGCATCGTGTCGCACGAGACGTCGATGATCCGGAGCAGGAAGATCGCCAGCGCGCCCCACGGCGACGCGAACAACGCCTCGATGTTCATGCGTCCAACCTAGCCATGCAGGCTAGCGGCGGCGCAACTCCCGCGCGGGCGGTGCCTCGTCGGCCGCTTCGGCCGACTCGAGCGTCGAGATGCGCTCCTGCAGCAGCTCGACCTCGGCGCGAAGCCGCGAGATCTCGTCGGTGAGCGAGCTCGCCGGCGCCGGAGCCGGCACCACCGTCGGCAGCGCGACGGAACGTTTCGGCCAGAACGTTTTGGCAACGGCGAACACGAACAGTCCCAGCAGAACGAGCTGCGCGAGCAAAGTCTGCCACGTGGGATAGAGGCCGAGCGCATCGACCGTCGGCATACCGCGAATCACGCTGATCGGGACGACGTTCCCCTCCTGCAGCTCGCGGATGCCCTTCCCCGTGAACACGAACGCCATGTAATACAGCAGCACGCTCGTCACGCTGAAGAACGGTCGCAGGGGAATGCGAACGCCGAAGCGATAGAACAGCGTGAAGATCACGGCGAGTGCGCCGAATCCGACGACGATGCCCAGGCTGATCGGCAGCGCCACGTGCGCGCCCTCGTTGAACAGCGCCTGGTAAAAGAGCGCGGTCTCGGCGCCTTCACGGTACACGGCCAGAAACGCCACGAACGCCAGGGCGCGTCCGCCGCCATGCTCCAGAGCTGTGTTCACCTTCTCCCGAATGAACTGCTGCCACTTGGCTGCCTCGACCCGGGAGATGAGCCAGTAGCTCACCGAGAACAGCACCGCCACCGCTACGAGCAGCGTCGCGCCTTCGATGATCTCCTGCGTCGCCGGGATCGCGCGCAATACCGTGCGGAGCACGATGGCGGTGAGCCCGCTGCAGATCAGCGCGAGGACCATCCCCGTCCAGATCGAGCGCAGCCGCTCGCGATGTCCCGTCTTGAGCAGGAATGCCACGACCGCACCGATGACGAGGATCGCTTCGAACCCCTCGCGCAGGATGATCAGAAAGCTCTGAAAGAAGGCTTCGGATCCGCTGCCCGCCGGCCTCGTCAGGTCGACGACCCGCTGCATGTTCGCGTCGATCGCGTCGCGCGCGCGCTCGGCCCCGCGCAGATCGTCGGAGCGAACTGCGCCCTTGAAGTCGGCGAACAGCTTTTCCATCGACGCCACGACGCCAGGATCGCGCGCCCGCGCCGGCGTCTCGATAGGCTCGAAGGCCACGTACGCATCGAACGCGCGATCGTAGGCTTCGCTCGATCGGCCGTTGCGCGCCGCGGTGAGCGACTGGTCGAGCAGCGATAGCGACGTGTTCGCCGCCGCGTCGGCCGACCGCGCCGGCGACGTGCTCTGCGCCGCCGAGATCACTGCTTCACGCGTGGGCAGCGACCGGATGTACGCGACTACGTTTCGCATCTGCTGCGGCGTGAGCGAGCTCGCCGGCGGCATCGGCGTGCCAGGAATTCCCGCTCGGATCGCGTCGGCGAGCTGGGCGTCAGTTCGCTCGACCTGCCACGCAATCGAACCCAGCTCGGGCGGCACTTTACTGAGCGTTCGCTCGAGCGTGCCGTCGCCCAGTCCGGTCGCGCCGTGACACTCGACGCAGCCCTGCGCGTACAGCCCTTCTCCCTCGGCCACCTGACTTGGCGTGCTTCGGAGCGTGGCGAGGTACATCACGATGTTCCACCGGTCGTCCGCCGACAGCTTCGATCCGAACGCGGGCATGGCGGTCCCCGTCACGCCGACCGAGACCTTGCGGAAGATCATCGCCGGCGTGACGTCACGCATCACGGAATCGCTGGCCAGCGCCGGCGGCTTGGGGTTGAGCGCCGCCGCCGACGGTCCGTCGCCCAACCCGCGCGGGCCGTGGCACGTCGAGCATTGCGCCTGATAGAGCCGCTCGCCCGCGGCTACGTCGATGGCCTTGCGCGGCAGCTCGAGCGCCGCGTCGCTGCCCAGCGCCGTTGCAAACCGCTGGCTGAGCGCTTCCAGGTTCGCCGGCGGCTGCTTCGCGGACACGGCGGCGATGATCGAATCGAGAAGCGCGCGCGCCACCGCGCGGTCACCCGACAGACGCGTGCTCGCCGCCCGCGCGTCCGACAGAAAGCCGGCCGCCTCGTCGTACTCGTCGCGTGAGATCAGCCGGCCGTGCTCGTCGACGCCTTTTTTGTATTCCTCGACGGCGACGCTCACGATGTTCGCGACCCGCTGGACTGGATGATCCTCCTGAGCCCAAACGGTGCCGGGGCCGCCGACGAGCGGCAGCCCGACCAGCACGAACACCGCGACGCCGCGGCCGAGCTTGATCGCGAAACTCATTGCCGAGTGAATATATCGGGATTACCGGACGGCATGTAGTCCGCTGAAACGGAACTGCTTAGCGCTCGATGACCACCACCGCGACGGCGGTCGACGCACTGTGCGTCAGAGACACCGCGGTGCTGGTAGCGCCAAGCTCGGCGAGACGATCGGCCGCACGGCCGTAAAAGCGCAGCACGGGCGAGCCGTCCGCCTGCGTGACGACCTCGACGTCGCGCCAGCCGATCCCGCGTGCGTGATCCGTCCCCGAGAGTGCCTTGTACGCAGCCTCTTTGGCCGCCAGCCGTACCGCCAGGTGCTGCGCCGGATCCTGTTTGGTGGCGAGATACGCCAGCTCGGCTTGTCGGAAAAGCCGATCGAGCATCCGCTGGCCCTTGTCGTCGTACATCCGTTTGATGCGATCGATGTCGATCGCGTCGATCCCGAGACCGACGATCATGACGCGCCGTACATCGTCGCGTCGAGCGCGGCGTCGAGCGCGAGCCAGGCGCGGTCGGCTGCCTCGAACACGCGCCTGAGCGCCCCGCACCAGGCGCGCCACGCGCGCAGATCGCCGTTGGCCTGTCGCGCGATTACCGCCGTCTCGCCAAGTCTGACCAGCGTCACGTACAGCGGTTCGACGAGCTCCATCAGCTCGGCCTCCAGCGCGCGCCGTGCCGGAGCGCTCTCGCCGTACCGCTCCGCCGCGAACTGGGCCAGCGTCGTGTTGATCGCCGACTCGATGGCGACCGCGTCGAAGTGTTCGATCGCGTCGAACGGATTCTCGGCCCCGCCCCGAGCCGCCGATCGTCGAGCCTCCACGAGCGGACCGAAGAAGCGCTGCTGCTCGGCGGCTCCCGCCCGCCGGGACGTTCGCTGGCCGCGCCGCGAACCGAACGCGCGGAGTGTGCGGGTGAGCTCAGGTAACGTGCAGCAGTGCGCCAGTACGTGGTCAGCGAACCGACCCGCGTCAGCCATGGCGAGCCTGACGGTCGAGCCGTCGTGGAGACCAAGCGTGAGCTCGTTATCACCGGCCGCGACGGAGTCGATGGTCGACAGCGGCAGACGAACGCGCCGGTCCTCGGCATCGGTCCCGACCACGGTGAGTGCGTCGGAGTCGACCATGGCGGTGCACCGACCAAGGTCAATGTCAGCCAGGTGCACGGCCAGGAGGTCGACGATCTCGCGCGAGCGGTCGATCATGTAGGGAATTTACTCCGCACCGCCGGCGCCGAGCGCTTGGCCGATGATCGCACGGAGCACATCCGCGGTACACGACAGATCCTGGAACACCGCCGCGGGAGCGTGCGAACGAAGCTCCTCCACCGAGTAGTGCCCCGTTGCAACACCAATCGCCCGTGCGCCGATGGAGCGGCCGCAGTGCAGGTCCGCCGGCGTGTCCCCGATCACGACGACGTCGGAGCCTTCGACCGCGATCCCCAGCTCCTCGCGTGCGCGGCGCTGCGCCACCGCCGGGAGCTCGCCTCGGATCTCGTGGTCGGATCCGTACGCGCCCACGCGGAACCGCCGCGGATCGATCCCTGCCGCCGCAAGCTTGGCCCGCGCTCCGGCGGCCAGGTTGCCGGTGAGGAGTCCCATCAAGACGTCAGGCCGCGCCTCGAGCGCTCCGAGCAGATCGAAGACGCCCGGCATCACGCGCACGGGACGCTCGCTCGCCTGCAGTTCCTCGTGCAGGTAGAGGACGTATCGATCGAGCAACGCTTGCATGCGTGCGTCGATGTGTTCGTCCGCGTGCCCCTCCAGCCGCATCAGCTCGCGCACGATCTGCGGATCGGTCTTGCCGTCGAACCGGTGATCGGCCGGGCCGGTGGCACCGAACACGTCGGCGAGGGCTCGGTGTACGGCGCGCTTGCCCGCCCCGTTGGTGAGCAGGATCGTGCCGTCGATGTCGAACAGGACGAGCTTCACGTTCGCGTCAGCAGGAGGCCACCGATGATGCACGCCGCGCCGAAACCTTGCCACACGGTCGGCGTTTCGCCGAGCATCGGCCAGGCGACGAGCGCCGCGATCACCGGTTGCAGGTTGGAGTACATCGCCGTGCGTGTCGGCCCGATCACCCGGATGCCGCGATACCAGAAGTAGTACGCCACGACGAGCGCACAGACGCCGCTGTACGCCACCGCCGCCCAGCCGAGCGTCGGTACGCTCCGCCACGGCGCGCTCGAGATCGACGGCCACGCCACGGCGAACAACGGAATCGCTCCGCCGACCATCGTGAACGCCGACAGCTGCATACCGGACACGTCGTGGGTGTACGGTTTGAGCAGCACGGTGTAGAGCGCCCACGAGAGGGAGCCGCCCAGCACGAGCGCGTCGCCGATCAGTGACGCATGGCCTTCGAGCCCGGCAGCCGTGCCGAGCACGACCAGCGCGATCCCGGCGATCGACAGCGCGATCCCCACAGCGGCCCGTTTCGATATGCGCTCGACGCCGCCCAGTCGACCGATGATCGCGATGAACGCCGGTGAGGCGGCGATGAACAGCGCTGCGTCGCTCGCCCGCGTGCGCGCGATGCCCTCGACGAACAAGAACTGGTACACGCCGTTGCCGATCACGCCGAGCCCGAGGAGCGCGGCGATCGTGCGGGCCGACGGCATTGGCGCGCGCCCGATGAGGACGATCGCGCTCAGCAGCACGGCGGCGAGGGCGACGCGGAGCCCGTTGTAGGCGAGCGGCTCGACGAGGGTCGTGCCGAACTTCACGATCGGAAAATTGACGCCCCAGATGAGCGCCACCAGCAGCAGCGTGAGGTCCGTCAACCAAACGCCCGGCCGCGTGGACATCGCGTGGCCGGGCGTTGCTGACCGTGCAGCAGTCGAAGCCATGATCAAAAAGTAGACGTGCCGCCTTTGCCCTGTCTATGTTGCAGCATGCACGTCTCGTTTGCGCTGTTCGCCGATGCCGCGAACCTCTCGCAGGAAGGAAAGCTCAACGTCCTCGGCGTGTTCGACGCGCTGCAGGTCGCCGCACTTCCAGCGGTTCACCCCCGCGCTCATCTCGTCGTGCACCTCAAGGGCACGGCAGCCGATCTCGGCGCGCACACCGTATCATTCCGCTGGCTCAATCCGTCGGGCCAGGAACTGTGGGCCAGCCAGGGCGACCTGAACGTCGGCGCACCACCGCCGGGCGTGGGGGAGATGGACCTCCCCCTCATCGCGCAACTCGATTTACCAATGGACTCGGCCGGGGCCTACACGATGGCGATCGCCATCGACAGCAAGCCGACGATCGATCTTGGCATTCAGGTGCGAACGTCAGCCCAGCTCGCGCCGAATACGCTGCTCAGCTGACTCGCGATCAGGCCCGCAATTACAGCAGCCGCTTCGCGAACAAAAAGCGCTTGCGCAGCATTTCCACGACCGGATCCCCACGATCGCTCAGCTGCTCAACCGCGTAGCCGCCACGGCTCAATGCGAGATGCACCATCCTGGCGTCGCCGAGCGCAATGCCGACGTGCGTGACACGCCGGTCCTGGCGGTCCGAGAAGAACAGCAGGTCCGCCGGACGCAGCTCGCCGACGTCGCGCCCCGCCTCGGCCCCGAGCTCGGCCTGCTGCCACGCATCGCGGGGCAGCTGCATTCCGTGCAGCGCAAACACGCTTTGCACGAGCCCCGAGCAATCGGCGCCCCACGGCGTGACGCCGCCCCATAGATAGCTGGTCGATCCGAAGAACTCCCGCGCGCTGTAGGTGATCGCATCGGGCGACTGCGGATAGCGATCGAAGCGGCGTTCCTCCTCGACGGCGTCGCCCCACACGAGGGTCTCGTCGGGCGCAAGGCGGGCCCGCAGTGGGAGCGAGCGGCGCATCCCGAGCGCGTTCTCGACGACGCATCCCAGGGAAATGCGGGTCTGCCGCTGCCCGGCGGCCGCCAGCGCCTCGGCGGCGCGCAGAACGAAGCCGCCGTGCACCCATCCGTCGTACTCGTCGGCGCCCCGAATGCAGAACCACTCGCCGTCCTGCTCGAGGATCTGGACCTCATGCCCACCGAGCTGCTGCGAGATCATCGGACTCGCTACTCGCGGCTCGGCGTGCATCGGCGCGATTGGCGTACGAATCACCGCGTCGCGCCGAACGGTCGGCTCGCGCTCGAGCGTTTGGGACTCGACCATTACCGGGTCGGCTGAGCGTTCACGGCCTCGCGCTTGGCTTCGCACTCGCGACACCGGGTGACGCCTCGCATGTCGCAGACCACGCAGATGAACGTGCCACAGCTCGCGCACGGATAGCCTTCGGACGCGCGCTCCTCGTGTCCGCAGGAGCGGCAAATCATGGCATCTCGTTCCTGTCGCGGCGGCATGGCGGTGAAGATAATGAGAGTCGCGTGTACCGGGTGAAACCCGCACCCCTGCTCATTGCCGACGATGCGGCACGAGCAGGCGCAACGCGAGGGGCTCGACGACCGCCGCGACTGGCGTGCTGCCCATCAACTCGCCATCGGCCTGCCAACTGAGCGACGGAGTCGTCTCCACCTCGATCGTTCGACCCGGGACGTACAGCATACACGGGTCGGAGCCGAAGTCACGACGCAGCATACGCCAAATGATTCGCACGGCGTCGCGCACCGTGCCGGGCGAAAAGATGCAGGCGTCGAGCAGACCATCGTCGGTGAGAATCCCGGGGCCAAGCGTGATGCGGTCGCCGAGCACGGCCCCGAAATTCGCGATCATGACCGCGGCCGCGCGCCGCTCGTGCACCGCGCCGTCGACCGTAACGCGCGTATGGAAGAACTCGCGCCGGAACACGGCACGAAGCGCCGCGCGCGATCCCATGATCGTGTAGGCGAGCACGCCAAGCCGGCGTTTGAGCCAACCCGGCGTTTCGGCAATCATCGCCGCGTCGATCCCCACGCCCGCGGCGATGGCGAAGCGCCGGGCGGGCACCGCTCCGCCCGTCAGCCGCCCGAGATCGATCACCAGCTCGTCGCCATCGATCAACGCGGGCACTGCCTTCGCGATCGACAGCGGGATGCCGAGCGCGCGGGCCACGAGGTTGCCGGTGCCGCCCGCCAGCACGCCGACGCGTGCGTCGATTCGCTGCTCGGCCAGCGCGCTGGCTACTTCCATCACCGTCCCGTCCCCGCCGAGGACGAACAACGCATCGTATTCCGGCGCATGGCGCGTCGCCAGCTCCGCCGCGTGGCCCGGCCGTTCGGTGAGAACCAGGGTGCAGTCGACCGAACGGCTCGCCAGCGCCTCCATGGCGTGCCTGGCGAGCCGTCGTCCCCGGCGCGACGCCGGGTTGGCGATCACGATCGCCCGCTTGATCAGAACCGCCACGTATGCGAGAGCGAGAGCCCGAACTGTGGCGGCGTCGGCACCACGCCAATCGTCGACAGACCGGGCGAGCAGGTGCGCGCCTGCGTCGACGGATCGTAGGTCAGCTGGCCGGAGAGCGTCGGCTTGAATCGGTACTCCACCTTGGCGCCCAAGTTCGCCAGTGGATTCAAAGACGTGTTGTTCGAAACGCGGTTGGGATCGAACTGACAGAGCCCGGTATTCACACTCAGATACAGGTTGTTCGCGAACTGCTTTTCCGCACCGATCGTGGCGCCATACAAGTAGCTG
>DATJIZ010000424.1:0-6642 GCA_035492735.1 Gemmatimonadaceae bacterium
ATGAGCGGCCCGTCCACCGGCCAATCGAGGCGGCCGTAGTCGCTGGTGCGGATGCTGCTCGCCGGACGACGAATGCTCGGCAGCACCGTCTCGGCGCGCCGCCGCTCGGTCTCGAGCGACGACATCAGGTTGGAGAACTCCAGTTCCGTGGCGTGAATCTGCGCCAGCCGCGTCTCGGTGGCACGCGCTTCCGCTTCGGTTCGCGCCAGGCTCGCCCCGCGCTGCCGTTGCAGCTCGCCGAGCTGTTCCTGCTCGTGCTGCTTGTCGGCGCGGTTCTCGGCCAGCGCCGCCTGCAGGGTCACCAGGCGCTGCTGCTCCGATCGAACCTGATTGCGCAGGTCTTCGACCCGGCCCACGAGCACCCGATCGTGCAGCGCGAGCAGATGCAGATACTTGTACCGGGCCACGAGCTCGCCGAACGAGTGCGCCGAGAGCAGCGCTTCGGTCGTGAACATCGGGCCGCGCTTGTAGATCTCGATCAGCCGCTCGCGCAGCACGCTCCTCTTGTCGGTGAGCTCGTGCTCGGCGATGCTCACCCGTCGCGACGCGGTGTTCACCTCGGTGGCGATCATCGAGAGCTGCGCGTCGATCGCGTTGATCAGGCGCGCCGTCGCATCGGCCCGGCGATCGAGATTCGACATCTCCTCGCTGAGGTCGTGGGCCGTGCTCTGCAACTGCGCCTGGCGCCGCTCCAGCTCTTCGCGCTCGCGGCGGATGCGCAACAGCGTGTCTTGCTGCGCGCGGAGCCTCGCATCCTGCGATTGGGCACGGGCGCGCGTTGGCAGCAGGGTCGAAAGGCCAAGCACCGCGGCGGCCGCCAGCGCTCTCACAACCGGCCGGAGCGCGGAACGTGCTGCCCTCATATGTGCTTCAGGTGCCTGCTGATCGACACCGCGCTGCCGGCAACGCCGATCAGCGCGCCGCAGGCGAGGCCGAGGAGCGCGATGCGTGTGGTGAAGAACACCGTCTCGAAGTTCAGGTAGCGCTCGAGTGCCTGCATCGCGAGGAAGGTCATGAACAGCGCGAGCACGCCGCCGAGGATTCCCTTGATCGAGCCCTCGATCAGGAACGGCCGCCGGATGAACCCGTTCGTCGCACCGACCAGACGCATGATCGAGATCTCGCGCGCCCGCGCCAGCACGGCCATGCGGATCGTCGCGCCGATGATGATGACCGCCACGCCGGCGAACGCCAGGCCGAGGACCGCGCCGGCCACACCGGCGATGTTTCGCAGCCGGTAGAGCTGCGTGATCCATTCTTCGCCGTAGCGAACGTCGTCCACGAACTCGTAGCCGCGAAGCCGCGCCGCGATGCGGCGCACGGTCGCGGGGTCCCGCGAGCCCGGCTTGAGCTTGATGTCGAGCGAGGCGGGAAGAAACTCGAACTCGAACACGTCCTTGAACTCCCCGAGCTCACGCTTGGCACGCTCGAGCGCCTGCTCCTGCGTGACGACGTCGACGCGCGACACCTCGGGATACTTGGCGATTTCGTCGGAGGCGGCGGCGACGACCTCGATTGGCGTCTTGTTGGCGATGAACGCGCGGATCTCGACGTGCTCCTCGACCTTCTCCAGCGCTTTGCGAATGTTGAGGGCGACGAGGCCGAACAATCCGAACGCGAAGAGCGAGAAGGCGATCGTCGTGACGCTCAGCATGCTGAGCAGCGGCGCGCGACGGAAGGCCGTAAAGGCGCTGCGCAACGACAGCATCAATCGATCTCGGCGGGGATTTTGGGTGCGTCGGCGGAATCGTACACGATGTCGCCGTGATCGAGCTCGAGGCAGCGATACTCGCTGCTGCGAACCAGGTCGAGATCGTGGGTGGCCATGATCACCGCGGTGCCCGCGGCGTTGATCTCGCGCAGAAGCTGGAAGATGCCGCGCGTGGCGCGTTCGTCGAGGTTTCCGGTCGGTTCGTCGGCGATGAGCACGAAGGGGTCGTTGACGAGCGCACGCGCCAATGCGACGCGCTGCTGCTCGCCGCCCGACAGCTCGCGCGGGTACGCCGTGGCTTTCGACGCGAGGCCGACCTTGGTCAGGACGCGCGCCACTTTGTCGCCAATCGAGGCGCGCGGCGCTCCCGTGACCTCGAGCGCGAACGCGATGTTCTGCTCGGCGGTCCGGTCCTCGAGCAGCCCGAAATCCTGAAACACGATGCCGAGTTTGCGGCGGAGCCGGGCGATGTCGCGCTGCTTGATGTCCTTCGAGCTGTATCCGCTGATCCGGACGTCGCCCTTCGTGGGGCGCTCGTCCATGTACAGCAGCTTGAGAATGGTGCTCTTGCCGGCGCCGCTCGGGCCGGTCAGGAAGACGAACTCACCCTTGGCAACGCGGAAGGTGACGTCGCGCAGCGCGGCGGACCCGCCCGCTGCGCGCGGGTAGATCATCGTGACTCGGTCGAAGCGTATCATGGCTAAAGTTCAGACGCACCGACCCTCCCGGCGTCACCGCCCGCATCCGACCACTGCCACGCAGGCTGCGACGTGATCGTGTCGAGGATGGCCTTCAACAAGCCAATGAGTAGCGGGCCCAGCAGAATGCCGACGAGCCCGAACGTGTACACGCCGGTGATGAGCGCGACGAGCATCCAGTAGAAGTTGAGCACCTTGGAGCGCTCGGCCGCGATCTTGGGCCGCAGGAACGTCGAGATGTACAGCGTGTTCACGACGAACCCGATCACGATCATCGCCAGGCCCTGGCCCGGCGCGTTTCGGAATACGGCGAGCCAGGCGGCGACCGGCACGTAGACGGACCACGATCCGACGATCGGAAAGAAGCCGATGACGAACGACAGAATGGCGAGGACGCCGGCGAGCGGAACCTGGAACGCCAGGTTCATCGCCAGAATGATGACGGACTTGATGGCCTGCGTGAGGAACGTCGAGTAGATCGCGCCGTACAGGACGCCGCGCATGTTCACCTCGAGCGCGGCCGACAGCTCGCCGTAGCGCGGTGGGATGCGCTGCCGCACGTACGCCACGATCTCGTCGGCGTCGACCATCACGTAGTACGCGGTGAACATGAAGATCGTCGCCGCTACCGCGAGGCTGGCGAGCGCGCTCCGCAAATGCCCCAGCACGTTCGCGCCGTAGTTGGTCGCGGCCAGCACGAAATGCTGGACCGCTTCCTTGGTATTGGCGTTCTGGAGGAACGGCAGCTGGTGGAGCGACGCGTCGATCCTGGTCGCGATGTCGTTGCGATGGGCGCTGGCGTACGCCGCCACGTCCGCGATTTCCTTGTAGCTGTACACCGTGACGGCGAGCGCCGGCCCGATCAGCATGAGCAGCGTGAGCGTCGCTGCGGCGATGCGGTTTGGCACATAGCGCAGCAGATACAGATAGACCGGCCGCATGTACATCGCGACGATCACGCCGAGGATCGTCGCGATGATGACCGTGCGGACCATCCACAGGAACAGCACCAGGATGATCACGAACAACAGCGTCGTGACCATCATGCGGCGCAGCTCCGGCAGCGTCAGCTCGGCCAGAGTCGGCGAAATCCGTCGCTCCAGCCTGCGACGGTCCTGCCCGCCAATTTTGATCGGTTCGGCCATCTAGTGCAGAGCCTGTTCGATGTCTCCGATCAGGTCTTTAGCACTTTCAATGCCTATGCTCAGCCGTAAGAAGCCGTCTGGAATGCCGGCGCGCGCCCGCTCGGCGGCGGTGAGGTGCGCATGAGACGTGAATCGCGGCTCCGAGACGAGCGAGTCGACGCTGCCGAGGCTTGGCGCGTGTCGAAAGAGCTTGAGCTTGGAGAGGAAGGCGTCGGCGGCGTCGGCGCCCCCGGCAAGCTCGATCGCCATCATGCCGCCGAACCCTTGCATCATCGACGAGGCGACCGCGTGATCGGGATGATCAGGCAGCCCGGCGTAATGCACGCGGCTGATCGCGGGATGCTGGGCGCACCACTGCGCGACTTGCATCGCGTTCTCGTTGTGGCGATGGATGCGCACGTCGAGCGTCTTGAGACCGCGCTCGAGCAGCCAGGCGGCGAAGGGGTCGGGCGCCTGGCCCCACAACATCATTTTTTGCCGCACCTCTTCGGTGTAGGACGCGGTGCCGCACACGACTCCGCCGAGAACGTCGGAGTGCCCGTTGAGATACTTCGTCGCCGAGTGGATGACGACGTCGGCGCCGTGCTCGAGCGGGCGCAGGTTGATCGGGCTGGCGAACGTGGAGTCGACGACGAGCGCGATGCCCATCTCGCGCGCAATGTAGCTGACCGGCTGAAGATCCAGCACGCGGCAGGTCGGATTGATCGGCGTCTCGACGAAGATCGCCCGCGTCGACTTGCGGATGCGCCGGCGCCAGGCCCGCATCTCGAACGGATCGATCAGCGTGACCTCGATTCCCAGCGAGGCGAACTCCTTGGTGAGGAGGGCCGACACGCCGCCGTAGATCATGCTGCTCGCCACGAGGTGATCGCCCGGACGAAGCAGCGCGAGCAGCGCGCAGGCGACGGCGCCCATGCCGCTGCTCAGCAGCACAGCGGCTTCCGCGCCCTCGAGTGCGGCCACGCGCTGCTGCACCAGCTCGGCGTTGGGCAGATTGCCGTAGCGTGGATAGCGCAGCCCCTCGCCCGTGCCCAGTTCCTGAATGAAGTTGACCGACTGATACAGCGGGTGCACCACCGGCGTATCTGCATCGCGCTCGGTCGCACCAGCGTGGACGGCCAACGTGGCGAGCGCGGGACCGGTGGACTTGCGTGCAGTCACGGTAAGCCTCAGACGAGGGCGGTGGAGGGGCGACCGCGGCGATCGAGGTCGGGCTTGACCACCCGAACCGTCTCCGACGGCGCGGCCCCGACGATGTCGCGCAGGACGACGTCGCCCAATCGCAGCTCGTCGTCGAGGTGGACGGTCGCGAGCTCCTGCCGCCGCGGCCCGAATACCCACGCCAGCTCACCATCGGTGAGCAGGCGCTCGCGCGCATCGCGCGGATTCATCGCGACCATTGGCCCGCGTTCCGGATCGCCGCGCTTGGTCGCGATGAGCTCCCGGACGCGCAGCGGCCGATTGAGCGTCTCACTATCCACGAAGATCCCCGACGGCGACGTACTGGCCGTCGACCTGCATGACGAGCCGCCGGCGACAGAGCGCGTCGAGTGCCTTGCGGGCGGTGGCCGCGTCCGTGGTCGTCTCGATCGCGACGTCCTGCGCGTCCGCCGGGCCGATGCGATGAATCGCCTCCCACGCGCGCCGCTCGTCGTCGCTCAGCACGCCCACGACGCGCACGCACTCCTCGTGCTCGACCACCAGGGCCAGCCCGTGTCGCTCGAGCACCGCCTCGATCGCATCCCAGTGGTCGTCGCTCACACCGCGGAACAGGAAATAAGCATCCTGCGGCGCGTCGTCCGCCGCATAGCGCATCAACAGCTTGGCCACGATCTCGTCGGCGCACGAGAAATCGATCATCGACACCTGCGAGAAATCGATCACCGTGAGCGCCCGCTCGCGCGATTCACCGACGAGCTGTTCGATCTGCGTTCGCACGGCGGCGCCCGTGGTGCGGGTCACGAGGTTCGAGTACAGATCGCAGGCGAGCGTCTGGCGGAGCACGCTGCTCACGTCGATGTGATTCATCATCGCTCAGATCCTCCGCCCGGAACGGCCTCTGGAATGATGACCTGAACTTGCGCGCCGGGAAATGGGGCGAGCCCCTCCGCCAGCGGAACGTCGTCGTCCCAGCTCGGCACGATCGAAATGCGTGCCGTGCCGCTGCGGACCGACAGCTTGCCGTTCCACCGCCCAACGTAATTGCGCGCCCCGGCCAGCCCCTGGCCACGCCCGCGCTCGCGAAACCTGCTCACGCCGCGAATCACCGCCTCCTCGAGCGCGGCCGCGTCGTCCCAGCGGGCGGTCGGCAGGTGGCCCGGCATGCTCTCGAGGGATCGGCGAAAGCCAAGCCCGGCGTCGCAGACGGCGATCACGACCACGCGCCTGCCGAGCCGTTTGGTCCACCGATAGCTCTGCACGGCCACCCAGCCGCCGCGTCCGGCATGCTCGGTGATGTTCTGGCAGATCTCCGACAGCGTCATCGCGAAGCCGATGATCGCTTTCGACTCGAGCTTGAGCTCCGTCTTGATGATCTTCTGGGCGCGCTCCTGCACCTGGCCCACGACGTCGTGCACGTCGTCGCTCTTGGCGATGGGAGTGATCTCGAGCAGCACGTTCGACTCGCCGCTGTCGCGCCGCTTGGGATACGAGCCGGTGAGGTCGTACACCGACTCGGCGTGCTGGAAGAAGGCGGCGCGCGCCCAATACGACAGCGTCTCGTCCAGCTCGGGCACGGCGAGCGTCGGCCGCTCGGACCGCGTCTGGGCGAGCGTGAGCAGCGCGGTCAGACCGTAGGGAGATGCCCAGCGAACGTGGCGCGCGTCGACGAGGAGCTTCGCGTCGGCGGGGAGCGCCGCCACCTGATCCAGCACCTGTTCGAAGCTGAAGTCGTCGAGCGAGGGTGGGACGGTGATGACCTGGGTCACGTGAGGCTGATCTGTCCCCGGAGGAAGTTCGCGAGCCCGGTGGCGCCGCGATACTCGACGTTGCGCGCCGCGGCGCGATGCGCGGCAAGGATGGCGTCGCCAAAGTTATCACCGGCGAGCAGTCTGGAGAAATAGGTCGCGCCCCACACGTCGCCGCATCC
>DATJIZ010000425.1:0-4945 GCA_035492735.1 Gemmatimonadaceae bacterium
CCGCTGGATCGAGCACAAGGCGGAGATCGTCGCGAAGAAAGGCGAAGCGCTGTGGCGCACCTTCCACCTGATGCACGCGGGCACGACAGCCGTGATGCGCGACGCCGAGTCCGGCGTCAGTGCGTTCCGAATGGTGCTCCAGCGTCGGTTGGCGTAGCTGTCAGCTCGGACATCAGCCGCCGTGCAGCAACCAGATCCCGAGATTCAGATCCCTCGGTCACGCGCTGAAGACACGACCTCAGCGCGTCCTGCGCGTCGAGATATCGCCGCTGGCTGTGCCAGAGCCGCGCGAGATCGACCGTGGCGCGAAGCTCGAGAATACACGCGGACAATCCGCTGGCGCTGACTATTGCGTCGCGGAACCACTGCTCGGCTTCGCTGGTGGATCCCAACGCAAGCAGCGCGGTGCCGTTGAGCCGCCGGAGCTCGGATTCCCAGCACCGATCGTGATTGACTGCGACCAGGGACAACCCATCCTCCGCCGCGCGGCTGGCTTCCCGCCACTGGCCCATGCGGATGAGCGCCTCGACGAGCATCGACGTGAAGTGCGGCACATTCAGCTGCACACCGATTGACGCAAAGGCGGCAAGTCCTCTCCGGATTTCCGCAACTCCTTCGGCCGGCTGTCCCAGCTCGGCCAGCGCCCAGCCGCGAAGACACAACGCTGTGGGTATCCAAATGCCGAACTCCCGCTTCAGCGACAGCTCGAGTAATTCACTCGACGTATCCAACACGGCTTCCGGCTCGCGTCGGTACTGGTCAAACCAGCCGCCGAGCGCCAGTGCGTACGCGCGTGCGAACGGATCCTTGAGCTCCGGTAGCCGCGCCACGGCGCGCGAGTGTTTGTCGTTTGCCTGGTCGGAGTATCCCGAAAGCCAGAGCGCCAACGCCCACCAAGCGAGCGCGGACGCTTGCAGGTCCGAACCGGTCATTACAGCCGCGATTCGGGCGGATTGTGCAACGTCACACAACGCCAACGCCTGCTCCATGTGCGCGCTGGCTTCGGCGAAGCGTCCCAGGTGCACGGCGGGCGTACTGAAACTGAGATGCGCCATGGCCGCGAGCTCCTGGTCGGCCGTCTTGGTCGCCATTTCGAGCAGCTGCCGCGCGAGCTCATCGCCCTTGGCGAGGTCGCCTTTCACACAATAGAAGCGCCACAGACCCTGCAACACTGGAAAGGTTGCTGCCGGATTCTCGAGCTGCTCGCACAACGCGAGCGCGCGCGTGTACGCCTGTGCCACTTCGGGTGCCGCGTAACCGCGCAGGCGCGTGAGGCAGCGGCCAATGGCAAGCTGAGCCTGCAGCTCGAGCTGCGCTCGCTGTGGCGTTGTGGGAGCGCGTCGAAGTGCGTCTACCGCTCGCGTGGCGAGTTTGATTGCCTCTGCGTCCGCGAATATATCGGCCGCCCGTCGGGCGGCGACCAGGAAATGCTGTGCGGCGTTCGTGCGGTCGCCGGCCGCCTCGAACAGCAGCGCGAGCTCCGATGCGATGGCGGTCGGCTCGCGGCGATGCGTCGCGAGCAGCGCTCGCGCCATCGCCCCGCTCAACGACGCTCGCCGCACCGCCCGCAGCGAGTCGTACAGGCCGTTCTGATACAGCACGTGCACGAACCGGTACTGCGACGACGGCGTCCCGTCGGGCAGCGCCTCCTCCCCGACCAACCGCACGAACGCGTGGACCCGCTCCAGCACGTCCAGCCGCTCCTCGATCGCCGCCGCATCCGCCTCCAGCGCCGTCGCCACGATCGCCGTATCGAACTGCGCGCCCTGCACGCTCGCCACCACCAAGAGCCGCCGGTCCGACTCCGACAGCGCGTCGATCTTTCGCTGCACCATGCTGCGGATCGACGCGGGCACTTCGCGCTCGACCTCGCGCAGCTCGCGCGTGAGCTGCCAGCTCGCACCGTGCTCCCCGTCTCGCGCGACCACGCCCCGATCGCGCAGATCGCGCGCCAGGTCGGCCATGAACAGCGGATTGCCCTCCGTCTTACCATGGACGAACCGCGCGAGCGACGCGCAGAACGGCGCGCTCCCGAACGTCAGCGTCACGTACTCGAGCACGTCCTCCATCGTCAGGAAGTCCAGGCCCAGCTCGCGCGCCCGGCCATGCGCCTCCAGCTCCCGCGTCAGGGCAACCAACGGATGATTCGCTGCCCGCAACTCCGACGAGCGATACGTCGCGACAATCGCCAGCGGCAGCCGCTCGAAATTCGTCGTGATGTACGTCAACAAGTCGACCGTCGACGCATCCGCCCAGTGCATATCCTCGAACAGGAACACCAGCGGCCGCAGTGCCGACAGCTCGCTCACGAACCCCAACAGCTCGCGCTTGAGCCGCTCCTGCGACCGCGCCCGGACCTCCTCGAACGTGCCGGTGATCGGGGTGACGATGTTCAACTGCTGGTACCACGTCGGCGCCAGGCTCTTCATCAGGCGCGCGCACGTCTCGTGACCGTCGCTACGCAGCAGATTGCCCAACGCGTCGAGAAACGGCAGATACGCCTCCGTCCCCGCCAATCGCTCCGAGCACCGGCCGCGACCGATGAACCACGGCCGCTCGTCTGCTTCCATGGTCAGATCGCGCAGCACGTCCTCGACGAGCGTCGTCTTCCCCATTCCCGCCTCGCCCGCCACCCCGACCATCCGGCCGTGGCCCCGCGCCGCCGCCCCGAGCATCTCAAGCAGGATCGCGCGCTCGCGCGGGCGCCCGACCGTCACCTGTTCCTCGCGCGTGCGCGCCAGGACTCGTGGCGACATCGGCACCGCTCCCGGCTTGGCCAGTCGCTCGGCCACTTCCGCCGCGCTCGGCCGGCGCGCTGGATCCTTGTGCATCATCTCGACGATCAGCGCGTCGATGTACGCCGGCACCAACGGATTCACCCGCGCCGGCGCCAGCGGCTCATCATTCCCAATCGCGACCAGCAACTGCACGGTTGACCCGGCAACGAACGGATGCTGGCCGGTCGTCCACTCGTAGAGCACGACGCCGAGTGAGAAGATGTCGCTCGCCCCGGACACTGGCTCTGCACCGACCTGCTCCGGCGACATGTACCGCGGCGTGCCCACGAGCAGACCGGTCCTCGTGACTTCCGTGTGCGAGATGGCGGCTTCGGTGAGTGTCGACGTCAGGCGCGCGATGCCGAAGTCGAGAACCTTCACGTAGCCATCGTCCCGCACCATGATGTTTTCCGGCTTGATGTCGCGGTGCACGATCCCCGCATCGTGCGCCGCCGCGAGCGCTAACGCAATTTGCTCGGCAACTCGCGGCACCAGATCGAGCGCCGATCGTTCATTGTCGATCAACGACCGAAGCGTCTTGCCTTTGACCAGCTCCATCACGATGTAGTGCCGGCCGCCGATTTCGCCGGTATCGTACAGCGTGACGATGTTCGGGTGGTTGAGCGCCGACGCCGCGCGGGCCTCGCGAGAAAAGCGCTCGATCGCGCCGGGGTCGTGAAGGTTTCGGTCGCTCAGCAGCTTGATAGCCACATCGCGTCCAAGACGCCTGTCGCGGGCGCGGACGATCTGCCCCATGCCACCGACACCGAGCGGCCCCACGATCGTGTACGGCCCGATCTCGCCAGGCAGGTCATCGGTCGTGACCGAGTACCCGGCGTCACCCTGGGCGGCTCGTCCGGATTCAAGCTCAGGCGTCATCTGAAACTCGCCGTCGGGCCTCCGCTCATCCCGACGATCCACCGATCCACCGTAGTCGGGCGCATGGAGCGCCTCCAGCGTCGGAGGGGAGGCTACCAGGCACTATGATACGGTCGAAACTACAGGTCCGCTATGCTCCCGGAACGACCAGCCGCCGAGACACGCGCCCACGCCAGCGGAGCATCGCGCCGGTTCGGCCGACGGCGATTACTGTCGTCAGTGCCTCCCAGACGGCGTGCGAGCATCAGCCGGGTCGACACTCGGTTGCGAGACGAGCTCGCGCGCGGCGAGCACGTCCGGCGTCTCCAGGCCTTCCGTGATTCGCTCGAGGCAAGCCGTCACGAGCGCGCGCGCGCCGACGTTTCTGCCTTGGTCATTCCACAGCCGCGCGAGATCCGTGCTCGCTCGCAACTCGAGGATTGGTGCCGCCAGGCGCTTCGCGCTGTCGATGGCCTGCTGAAAGCATCGCTCCGCATCGGCGGTCGCGCCGCTGGCGCGACATGCGACGCCTTTGAGCCGATGCAGGTCCGGTTCCCAGTACAGGTCTTCGTGCCGCGCCGCGACTGCCAGCGCTTCGTCGGCGACCCGCCGCGCTTCGTCCCATTCGTCGGCCCGTCCGAGCGCCTCGACGAGCATCGACATGAAGTGCGGCACGTTGAGCCAGGCGCCGCCGGCCTTGAACATCGCGAGGCCGTTGCGCGCGTCGGCGATTCCTTCGGCCGGCCGGCCGAGCTCGGCCAGAGCCCAGCCGCGCATGCAGAATCCGGCCGCGATCCACTGGCTGAATTCGCGCCTGGTCGAGAGCTCGAGCAGCTCGTTCGAGATCTCCAATACCGGCTGCGGGTCGCGCCTGAGTTGGTGGAACCAGGCGCCGAGCGCGAGTGCATACGACTGCGTGAACGGATCCGTGAGCTCGCGCGCCCGCGTCTGCGCGAGAAAGTGCTGTTCCGCCGCCTGGTCGGCGAACCCGGCCAGCCAGAGCGAGAGCGCCCACCAGCAGAGCGCCGCCGAACGCAGGTCCGTGCCGGTGATCGCCGATACGCGCGGGTACTGTGCCACGTCATAGTGCGCGTTCGCCTGTTCCATGTGCGCTATCGCCTCGGCGAAGCGCCCGCGGTGCATCGACGGCGTACCGAACGCGAGGTGGGCGATGGCGACGAGCTGCTGATCGCTCGTCCGCGTGGCCAGGTCGAGGAGCTGGTGCGCGAGCTGATCGCCCTTCACCAGATCACCGCGCACGCAGTAGAAGCGCCACAAGCCCTGCAGCACCGAGAAGCGCGCCACCGGAT
>DATJIZ010000426.1:0-2762 GCA_035492735.1 Gemmatimonadaceae bacterium
CCGCCAGCAAGTGGAGGTGAGCAGGATGTTGAGCGAGGCCACCGGCTCGCGCCACGGCAGGTGCAGCGCCTCCTCGAGCCATTTGGCGTGCTGCACCGTCATCGAGGCCGACACCATCGCGAACGCCTCGTACGTCACGTACAGGCCGTGGCGCCCGGTGAGCAGATAGCCCTCGAGCCACCCCTCGCACAGGTGCTCGCTCAACACCTCCATCACGCGGCCGTCCGCGGCGAGGTGGTCGTCGATGTCGAGCCGCGGCCCCACGAAGCAGCGGTTCTCCACCTCGAACACGTTCGACAATCGGTTGGAGTTGGTCTCGTCGGGACAGAACAGGCGGAAGTTGGCGGCGTCGCGATTTCGCGCGAAGATGTCACGCGTCATCTTGCCCAGTTGCCGCGTCGACTCGGCGCGCACCGTGGCCGGGCTGCTCACGTCCAATGTGTAGTCACGAAAGTCGGGCAGGTCGAGTGGCCGGAGCACGCGCCCGCCGTTCGCGTGCGGTGACGCGCCCATGCGCTTGTCGCCGGTCGGGGCGAGCGCCTGCAGTTCCGGCACGAGCGCGCCGCGCTCGTCGAACAGCGTCTCCGGCTCGTAGCTCCGCATCCATTGCTCGAGCATCTCCAGCTGCGCCGGATCCGACTTGGCTCTGGGAAGCGGCACCTGATGCGCGCGGAAAGTGCCTTCAATGGGATAGGCATCTACTACGACGGGGCCGGTCCAGCCCTTCGGCGTGCGCAGCACGATCATCGGCCACCGCGGCCGCACTTCCACCGCGTTGGCGCCGATCGCGCGCGCGTCCCGCTGGATGTCACGGATCCGGTCGCAGCACCGCTCGAGCGTCGCCGCGAGCTGCTGATGCACCGAAGCCGGCTCGTCGCCCTCCACGAACAGCACCTCGTAGCCGTGGCCCTCGAGCAGCGCGCGAAGATCTCCATCGCCCGTGCGCGCGAGCACCGTGGGTCCGCTGATCTTGTACCCGTTGAGGTGCAGCACCGGCAGCACCGCACCGTCCCGCGCCGGATTCAGAAAACTCGTAAGCTTCCACGAGCCGGCCAGGGGTCCCGTTTCGGCCTCGCCGTCGCCGACGACCGCCACCGCGATCAGCTCCGGGTTGTCGAACGCCGCGCCGGTCGCGTGGGCCAGCACATATCCCAACTCGCCGCCCTCGTGAATCGAGCCGGGAGTCGGCACGCTCACGTGACTCGGAATGCCGCCCGGCGTCGAGAACTGCCGAAAGAGTCGCTCCATCCCCGAGGTATCGCGCGTGACGTCGGGATAGATCTCGCTGTACGTGCCCTCGAGATACACGTTCGCCACGACCGCCGGGCCGCCGTGGCCCGGTCCGGCGAGATACACCACGTCGAGACCGCGCTCGCGAATCAGCCGGTTCAGGTGGACGTACAACAGACTCAGCCCGGGCGAGGTCCCCCAGTGGCCGAGCAGCCGCGGCTTGATGTGCTCCGGGCGCAGCGGCTCGCGAAGCAGGGGATTCCCTTGCAGAAAGATCTGACCGACGGTGAGATAGTTGGCCGCCTGCCAGTACCGCTGAATGAGTCTCAGCTGCTCGTCCCCGAGCGCATTCACTCGCGCTTCAGTCGGCGCGCCGCGCGCCGGCTGCGACGGCAGCTCGTCGACCGGTACGGCGCTCGACAGCGATGCGTCGAACGCGAATGCGGAGCCAGGATTGCGATCTGTCATGGTGGAGTGGTGAGGGGATATATGGATGGACGCGCTCGACTCGGCGGCGCGCGTGAGCGACCGGAGGTCCGGAGTGAGACGAAAGGGTCAATTCGTACTTTAACCGCCGACGCGGAACGACTCTGGCGATTGCGCATGGTGTATGCCCACGCGTGCGCCCTCCCGGCTCCGGCTGCTGCTCGCGGCAGTGATCGCCATGACGGCGGCACCGTCGCTCGTGGCGCAAACGCGCGGCGCCGGACCGGGGCGCGATCCCGATGACGCGATCGGGAAACCCGGCGCGCTCACTCCACAGGAGACGGCCGTGCTCAACGCGATGAGCGATCCGAACATCGTCGCCCATCTGATGCTCGAGGACTCGACCGAAGCCGCGCTGGATGAGCCGATCTCGGAGATCGTTCATGACACCGCCGTGAGCAGTGCGGCGAAGCTCCTCACCGTCGACCACGCTCGCGCGCTCGAGCTCGACCGCGCGCTCGTGCCTGGCATGCGCGGCCTGCCTCGCCTCTCGCGCGCCGACACCACCGACCCGCGCACGCTCCGCATGATGGAGATGCGTTTTCGAGGGCTGGCCCCCGACTCCTCGCTCGACCGGACGTGGGTCAGCGCCGAGATCGTGCACCATGTCCATTTCCTGAACGAGCTCGGCGCGCTGCGCGCCACGGCGCTGCATGCGCCCGTGCAGCAACGCATCGACGAAGAGATGGCGATGGAACGGGCGCACCTCGTGCGACTGCAGGCCCTCGCTCGTGGCACCGGTGCGGCAGGATCGTAGCGTCCGCGGTGCTTCAGGAGATTGATCATTGCGCCGTCCTGGAACCAACGACTTTGGCCACGGAGTTGACGCAGTTGACGGAGCGCACCGAGTGGCGCTCCGGCTCGTGGCGCCGTGCAGGCTGTAACGACTTGGACACGGATCTGCACTGACTTGACTGATCTCACTGATCGCTCTTCGGCGGCGACGACTCCGCTCGGCACGAGCCCGGACGATTTTTTGGGGACCGCCGCTCGGGACGCCACCCGATGCGTCCCGAGCGGCGGTCCCAAAGAACAGAATATCCCCG
>DATJIZ010000427.1:0-13645 GCA_035492735.1 Gemmatimonadaceae bacterium
GACGCGTTACGAACGGAATAGTGACCGGGAGAGGAGCGGAACCTGAGCGTCGGAAAAGGATGCCGGGGTCGGTTGCGCGAGTTCGACCATTGCACGCACGCCGCCGATACTTGCGTAATTCTTGACCCTGGGCGAGGCCCGCGCTGCCGTCACCGAAAGCTCGTGATGTCATCCCCGTCCGACGCCGTATGATCGAGGTTGCGTCGGCTGATCGCCGCACGCCGTCAACAACGCCGCACCGGCGGTCAGCACGAACGACAGGTATTGCTTCATTGCTGCATCTCCCCGGAAGAGGTTCGTAAAGCAAGGATAGTCATCCCTCGGGCCGGGGAAGACACAGCGCGCGAGAAAGGTTCCAGGCTGCGGTGGGAACCACCCGACCGTCTCGCGCATTGACGCTCCGCATCGTGTTTCCTTCGACGTCAACCTCTGACACGGGTTAGTGAACTCATGGAGCGGATCGGCATACTCGCCATTCTACAAGCGAATCCAGGGCGAGCGGACGATGTAGAGGCGTTCCTGAAATCGGCCCAGTTCCTCGCGCAGTCCGAGGCGCGGACGCTGCGGTGGTATGCCTTCAGATTCGACGACTCGCGTTTCGGGATCTTCGACACCTTCGCCGATGAAGGCGGACGTCAGGCGCACGTCGCGGGCGAGCTCGCGCGGCAACTGCTCGCGGCGGCTGTCGACCTCCTGGCCGCACCACCATCGATCGAGTTCATCGGCATCATCGCGAACAAGCACTCCGCGGAATGGACGGGAACATGAAGGTCTCCCGCACACTCGCGGCGCGCTGGGCCCTTCTCCCGATGCGGGTCGTCGTCGCGCTGGGTTTCGTCGTGCATGGCGTGGCGAAATGGAACCGCGGACCCGCGAAGTTTGCGGTGTTGCTCGGTCAACTGGGTGTTCCGGCGCCGATCGTGGCGGCGTGGAGCACGACGGCCGTCGAGTTGCTCTGCGGGTCGGCGCTGTTGATCGGACTCTGGGTTACGGTCGCGTGCATCCCGCTCGTCGTGACGATGCTCGTGGCGATGTTCACGATACACGTGCACTACGGCTTCAGCGCGGTGAACACGGTCGGGCTGACGGCGGCCGGCCCGACGTTCGGGCCGCCCGGGTACGAGATCAACTTGTTGTACATCGCGATCCTGATGGCGCTCGCGGTATCGGGACCCACGGCGCTCTCCGTCGACGGCGCCAGACACGCGGAAGGGTCTTAGCGCCCCACTGCCGCTCCGGACGATTGCGGGCGAGTCGAGCGATTGGCGCGGCTGAACGACGTCGAGTGTGTGGGCGGCGAGGCTGTTGGGTACTGGAACTATTCGAGCCCGTCGCGCGTTCCCCTCAGGCCATGGAACTCGCCGACAGCGCCCTTCGCCCGCCACCGACCGTCGAGACGTTCGAGCGAGAGGCATTGGTGTTTCTGCCGAACGTCTCGCGCTACGCCCGCGTGCTGACGCGCGACTCGGCAGATGCCGATGACCTCACGCAGGAGACCTTTCTCCGAGCGTACGAGGCCTGGGCGTCATTCCGGGCCGGGAGCGATTGCAGAAAATGGCTGTTCACGATCTGTCGTAATCTCTACCTTCGAAACCGACAGCGATCGCAGCGATTCGTGGCGGTCGACGATCCTGACGGCGAGCTGAACGCCACTCGGCAGATGTACTTTCGCGCGCGCGAGCAGGGCTGCAAGGACCTCTTCGACCGGATCGATCTCGGTCCGGCGCTGCAGAAGAGTCTCGACTCACTTTTACCGGAGTATCGCGACGTCGTGGTGATGATCGACATCGAGGACTGCTCGTACGCCGCGGCTGCCGGCGCGCTGAACGTGCCGATCGGCACGGTGCGATCGCGTCTTTTCCGCGCGCGCCGACTGCTCCAGCAGAGCTTGATGGAGTACGCAGAAGATCTCGGGTTCCTGCGTCCGAGTGAGCGGGAACCAGTTCAGGGAGGAACACCTCAATGACGAACCTCGACACGCTCATGCCCTGTCATGAGGTCGTTGCCCTGCTCTGGGAGTATCTCGACGGCGAGCTGGACGACGCGATGCGCGCGCGGATCCGCGACCATCTCGATCACTGCCACCACTGCACCGATCACTTCACGTTCGAGGGTGCGTTTCTGCGAACCATCACGCGGGTGATCGACGAGCCGTGCGAGACCGGTGCGCTGAGACAGCGCATTCTCGCCGCGCTTCGGGCCGAGGGCCACCAGCGAACGCCGTAGCTTCGCGTTACTCCACGACGGCAGTCGCCGATCGGCAGCGTGCGTGCGTCGGCTCATCAGAATCCAATGAGTGGCATCCTTCCGATCCTGAGCACATAAACCTCGTCCGCGTACTCGCCGCTGTCGTACGTGACCGCGAGCGTGTCGCCGCGAACCGTGGCCGTCGCGAAATGTTCGCCAAGCTGCGGCGTTGGCCCGTTTGGGGAGGACACGATCTGCCCCGCGTACAAGTCGATCTGCGAGGCACCGACGACGTATGGCATGCCGAAGCCGCACACCGCTGTCGGTAACGGATCCGTGTGGCCGTTCAACTCGAACGTCCTGCGCGATGTGTGGTTTTCGGCTAGGTACAGGTGGCCGCCCGTTAGCACGTCTCCGTTGCGGGCGTGATCCGGTATTGGTTGCCCGCCGACCGACACGAGATCGAACGCCGCGACAATTGACGAGCCGATCTCAGTGGTCGTCTGAATGGTCGTCGCTGGCCCTCCGAGCACGGCGGCGACAATCACGTTGGTTCCGAGCGTATCGGAAAGGTGCCATGATCCCGTCGAGGCAACGCCCAACGCATCGGTCCATGCAACGGCGTGCGAGAGCTGGTCGCCGCGGGCAGCGCGGAATGTCACTTCGACGTTCGGCGCGGGTCGTCCCTGGCGATCGGTGACGATGACGGAGGGGCCTGGCACGAGCACCGTGCCCGGTTGCGGGCAGCTCGGCGAATATGCCGCTGCGGCAATCAGGAGCTGGCTTGCTGACAACGCGTGTTCGGCGGTAGCGTCGATCGACGAGCTACACGCAGCAGTGCTTAGACAGACGCATACGGCTGCATGCGCGACAACCCGCGCGCGCTTCATGTCTGGTAGCCTCCGAGGTCGCCGGCCGTGCGAGCGCTCTCTGGCCGGTGTCTACGGCTGAATCGTTCCGTCGCCTTCGTCGACGACAGTCCCCGGACCCACAACGAGTGTGCCGAGCGCGTGCTGCCCAATGAAGATGTCCGCCTTCAACGGCGTGAAATCGACGAAGAGATTGCGAATGAATGCGTTGTCCGTGGGACTGGCCGGTGCCGCAAGCGGAAACACCGGAATCGAGAGACCGGCCCAAGCGCCGCCCCGAATCGTGTTGCGCCGGACGACATTGCTGTCCGCATAACCATAGACGCCGATTCCGGCACTGAACGCGGTAAAGCCAGTGCCCGAAGGCGCCGCCATGGTGACATCGTTGCCCTCCACCACCGCGTGCTCGATGGGCCACGCGGCGAACTGGCTGAACACGCCGATACCTTCCGCGTCCGGCACCGCCCACTCACAACGGATGGAGTTGTTCGTGATCACGTACGTCCCGAGGTTGACGGCGCGGATCGCTTGGTTCCCGGCCGTCGCCCCGCTGAGCGAACCCGTGGCGACGATGTTATGCGTGATGTATGCTCGCCCGACGATGCGCCGAAAGTTGATCGCCGGCTCGGTCGTGTTCGTGACGGTGTTGTCCGACACCCGGACCTCGACCTCGGAGGCTGAATCTCCGGCGCTGAATACTGTGATGCCGAGCATGTTGTCCTTCGACGTTCCGCCGGTCGCATCGATGAAATTGCGAACGATCGAGAGCCTTCCAGAGACGTTCGCCGGGCTTCCCGGAGCGGTCGGCGTGGGAACCTTGGTGGTCGTGATCACGCTGATTGCTTCGCCGAGGCCAGCGAATGGCTGGAGCCCCTCGATCCGGTTCGAGGCGATCTCGAGCCCATCCACGGCATCGACGAGCACCGCACTGAAGATCGGACGGACGAAACGCAGTCCCCGTATGGTGACCGCGGAGTCGCGCGCCTCGACGTAGAATGGAATCGTACCACCGTCGATCGTGGGCATCTCGCCGCCCGCGTGGGCGCCGACGATCCTCACCGCCCGGGATACGCGCACTTCGGCGGCCGTCGGGGCGGCCGTGAGTGCAGGCGCGACCTGTTTGGTCGGCAGCGCGCGGAATGAGAAATGACCCTCGAGCACGACGGTGCCGCCCGAATCGACGGCGGCTTGCACCGCCGGCACATCGACGGTTGGATCGCCCGTGCCGACAACGACCTGCGCATCATCTCCTTCGGCGTCGCCCAGGGCGTGCTGCGCCGTGCCCTCGCGCGGTGAGGTCGGCGTCGTCTTGGAATCGCACGCAACGAGCAGCGATGCGACGCTTGCGAGCCCCAACCACAGTTGGTAGAATCGCATGAAGCCTCCGGGTCGTTGCGGTTCGGTCCTGGCCGCCACATGCTCGGCCCCGTAGGTAGACGCGCCGTGTCGACGAAAATGCGGACACGCGGGAGGTCGCGAGCGATGGGGGCTGAGCATCTGCACGAGGACGGTGGCGAGCAGACCGCGTGGCAGGACCTCGTTCCGCTCGTGTACGATGAGCTCCGCGCGATGGCCAGACGGCAGCTCCGTCGCGAGCGCGAGAGCCATACGCTCAACACCACGGGCCTTGTCCACGAGACGTATTTGCGGCTCGTGAATCAGCGAAGCGTTCACTGGCGCGACCGCGAGCGGTTTTTCGCGCTCGCCGCGCGGGTAATGCGCCGAGTCTTGATCGACTACGCGCGCCAGCACCGGGCGGCCAAGCGCGGGGCAGGGGAGCAGACGATCGGGCTCGAAGGTGCGGAAGCGGCGCTGGAGCAAGACCCGTCGGGCGGCGGGGTACGTCCATACGCCCCGTACGCCGAGGCCGATCAGCGCGCGGAGCTGCTCCTGGCGCTGGATGATGCGCTCTCACGATTGTCCGCTCTCGATGAGCGGCTCGCCCACGTGGTGGAGTGCCGTTTCTTCGGAGGCTTGAGCGAAGAGGAGACCGCCGCGGCGCTCGGCGTGACGGCACGCACCGTACGGCGCGACTGGGTCAAGGCGAAGGACTGGCTCCGGCGCGAGCTCGAGGCCTGAGCGAGGCATGGATGACGCGCGACTCCCGCGATCGACGGCAGCGCATGGCCGAGTTGTTCGAGCAGGCTCTCGACTCCGGAGCCCTGGTCTTCTCTGAGCCACTGCTCGACGCGCTCACCGATGCGTCCAAGGAGTCGAAAGAGTTACCCGACCACGTACGAAGCGAGCAGGGTGTCGAGTACGAGATCGAACGAAAGCTCGGTCGCGGTGGAATGGCGACGGTCTATCTCGCGCGCGACCCGAAGCATGATCGGTTGATCGCGATCAAGGTGCTGCACCGCGAGCTCACCGCGCGCGTGGGTGGCGAACGCTTCGTGTGGGAGATCCGCCTCACCGCACGCTTGCAGCACCCACACGTACTGGGGCTGCTCGACTCGGGCGTGTTCGATCAGGATGCCGGTAGCCTGGCGGGGCGCCCCTACTACGTCATGCCGTTCGTGGATGGCGAGTCGTTGCGCGATCGGCTCGCGCGACAGGGCGCACTCCCGCTTCCGGATGCCGTGCGCGTGCTCCGTGAAGTTGCCGACGCGCTCTGTTACGCGCACGACCAGGGCGTGGTCCACCGCGACATCAAGCCGGAGAACATTCTGCTGACGCGCGGGCACGCGGTCGTGGCGGATTTCGGCATTGCGAAAGCGATCGCCGCCGCGAGTAGCGGCGACAATGGTCTTGAGAGCTCGACGGCGATTGCACACACGCAGTCTGGCACTCTGGTGGGAACGCCGGGCTACATGGCACCCGAGCAGGCCGGAACCGGGATGGACGTCGATCACCGCGCCGACCTGTACGCGTGGGGTGTCGTGGCTTACGAGAGCTTGACCGGGCAGCATCCGTTCGGCGATCGACGAAGTGATGTCGAGTCGCCGTCGGGCCAAACGACCGAGCCGTTGCGAGCGATCCGCGACCTGACGCCGAGTGTCCCACCGCCCCTCGGCGCGCTCGTGATGCGTTGCCTGGCAAACGTTCCGTCCGATCGCCCCGGCTCCGCGGCGGAGATCGTGGCTGCACTCGATGCGACGGCTGTCGGCACACAGGTGCAAACACCGCCATTCCGTGCTTCACACCGCGCGCAACGCGTTGCGCTGGGCGCACTGGCAATCCTGCTCGTGCTCGTGGCCGGGATCTTCTACACGGTGCGGGCGCGACACGCGGCGGAGGCTCGGCCAACGGTGGTAGTTGGGACTGGCAACCCCGCGGTCGACGTCGCGGCGGTCCAAGCTGCCGTCGATCGCGGTGGCACCGTCATCCTCGAGGGCACGTTTTCCTTCCGGCAGCAGCCGACGAAACCCATTGCCGAAATCCTTGCTTCCGAGCAGCATCCGAAGCCGCCGGAGGCCCAAGTCCTGGTGTCGAAGGCCGTCACCATATCGGGCATGCCGGACGCGCGCGGCAGAGTGGCTACGATCGACGGGGGCACGTTGCCGCTCTACATAGATGCGCCCGGAGCGCACGTCACGATTAGGGGCTTACGGTTCGTGCGCCCGATCCGCGCCGCAATCCTCGTTCACGCTGTGCACGGTATGGAGATCTCTTCGAATCGGATCGAAGGCCTCGAGCCGTTCGGAGGGGTCTCCGCGGCCATCGGCGTAAATACAAGTGGCGATCTGCCCCAGCCGGGCAGCCGGGCGACTCCCGAGGCCGTGTCGGGGAATCTGACGATCCGGCTCAACGACATCGACATGACGGGTGGAAGCACCCGAGAGAGCGCGCTCGGAATCGTCCTGTTCAGCGTGGGCCAATCACCGCGCGCCGAGGTGACCTTGGACATTGTCGGCAACACGATTCGCAACACGACGTCTTCTGCGATCAACGTCCGGCGTGTGAATGGCCGCGTTCGCGTCCTCGGGAATTCCATCACGACGAGCTCCGCGGTGGCGCCGCAGGGCGCCGAGGTGGTTCGCCTCGTGAACACCGGCTCCTACCTGATGTCGGACAACACCATCAACTGCAACTGGGTGAGCGGAGTGGGGATCGCTGTGTTCAGCCAATTCGGAGAATGGCCGATCCAAGGCGCGATTATCGAGGGCAATCGGGTGAACATGTTGCCCCCTCCCGGTTCCGTGTTCGGCGATTCCAGCGCCGCGATTGAGATCAGGGGCTTCGCGACGTCCAACGTGGTCAGGTACAACACCATTCGCGGCCAAGCCCGCACGGCGCTTGCAGTCGACGTCTTTCGCGGCGGCGTTCCGGCGGACAACGCGTTCATCGACAACCGCGTCGACGACTTCCGGGCATCGCTCGCGAGCGCCGTGGTGGGAAGCGGCACGTTGCGAACTCGCCTCGTCCACCCGGGCACAGTCCTCGATCATGGTGAGGGGACACGGATCGAACGGTAGTCCGGATTCGCCACACGTCTTCGCCCGGAACTGCGCGCCGTTAACAGGCCCGTTTGATCGACACACTTCGACGCCCCAGCGTGTTCGGCGGCGCGGCCGCCGGTTCGATCTCGATCAGTTTGGGATTGCGAAACTTCGCTTCTCCCCGCCGCCACCTACTCCACGCGCAGTCCCAGCCGTAGCGTCCGCGGCGGCACGCGCAAGCGCGGCGCTCCCAGGCGCGACGTCGGATCGGACGTCGCCTGGTCGTCGATCGTCGTCTTCACGTCGATGACGGCGTGCGAGTCCGTGACGTTGAACAGATCGGCGGTGAGCACCGCGCCGTGCAGCAGACGGTCGAGCCCCGTCCACTCGAGATGCGCGTCGGCGATCGAATGGCTCGCGTACTGGCGCGAGCCGCGCGGCTCGACGAAGATCGTCTGGCCGAGTACTCGCGTAAACAGCTCGTCGGGGAGCACGCTTCCGTCGCTCTGCACGTATCGATACCGGCCGTCGAGCTGGAACGTCGGTGTGAACCGCTCCCCGAGGATGTGCGTGTAGACCAATCCGGCCGACAGGGATCGCGACAGCCGCGCGGTTCCCCAGAACTTGGCCTCGAGCTGCATCGCGCCGGGAAGCGCGCCCCAGTCGTTGATGCCCTCGTTCGGCCGGACGAACGGCCCGGCGCTGAACTGCGTCCCCGCCGCCCCATAGCCCGTGACGCCGGCGACGTTCCCGCGCAGGTGCGCCAGCGTCACCGATCCATCGCCGCGCCAGCGCGCGTGCAGCGCGTGGACCGTCAGCGTCAACTGATCGTATTCCCGCCGGGCGCTCGGGATCGACGTGAACACCACATCGGGATTCCACCTCAGCCGGGACGGGTCGATCGGCGTCACGCCGATGATGGCCAGTCCGTGCCCCGGATACTGTGCCGCCAGCGCGCGGAGCAGGTCGTCGTTCGCGACGTACACGACGGGCAGCACGAGCGGGCGCCCGTTGGCGTCGAGGATCGTGCCGAATGCGAGCCGATGCTCCACCTGGATGTCGTGCACGGCCGTGTAGTTCGTGGCCAGGTTCCGGTCGACGAGGCCGACGATGTCGCCGTTCTTCCGATGCGTGTACACGAGGTCGGCCTTCCAGCCCGAGCCGAACGCCTTTTCAGCCGAGAGCACGAGCTGGTCGACGTATGGCTGGCGGTAATGCTCGACCGGACCGGATTCGTTCAGAATTGTCTCGTTGTAATACGTTGAAAAGCCGCCGGTCCCCGTCAGGGAGTCTCGCTGCGCGGACGTATAGGTGGTTCGCCCATCGGTGAATGGCGGCGCGAGGTAGTAGAACCGCTCGTTCGAGTACACGTCGGCGCCACTCACGCGGTCGAAGAACAGCGGGAACATGCCCTGGTGGTAGCGGCCTACATGGGCTTTGATCGCCAGGTCGCGGCGTCCGGTCACGTCCCACACCACGCCGGCGCGGGGATCGAGTCCACTCGCGCGCACCGCCATGAGCCGCGGGCCGCACGTCGTCGCGCAGCCGGGGCGCAGCCAACCGGTCCATCGCCCGTAGCGCAGGCCGCCGGACACGGTGAGCCGCGCGCCGAGCGTGGCCTGCTCCTGCACGAACACCGCGTCGTTCTCGGCGTCGCTGTGGATATGGACGTCGCCTCCCCAGTCGCTGCCGACGGTCTGCCACGTCGCGGCGTTCGCGGGATCGAACCCGCTCACGCCCGTCGTGTACGGACGCCACGTGAGCCCGCCGTTGCGCGTCAGATCGTCGCGCCAGCCGCTGCGCTCCACCTCGGCTCCGAGCGACAGCTCATGGTCCGCCGACAGCGCGTGCCCGCGACGGCGCCACAACACGCTTGCCGCGGCGCTCGATGGCGTCGATCGTTCGTCGAACGCCGCATTCTGAGAGAACGGCTCGCGACCAAGCTGCAGGAGTTGCACCGCCGGCACATTCGGCCCGGCGTAGCCCAGCTGCGATTGTCGCGCGGAGAATCCGCCGATCCTGACGTCCAGCTCGTTGCGCGCGGTGCGGGCGCGCGTCCACGTCGCCTCGTAGTACCGTGTCAACGACTGGTCGCGGCGCGCCGCTGACGGATCGTCGATGCCATTGAGCATGGCGTGATCGGCGCGCTCGCTCGTCAGCCCGATGAGTAAATCCACTCGGTCGCCGATGGCGGGAAGCCAGGTGAGCTTTGCCAGTCCGCGGCCATCGCGGTGCGACTCCCGCACGGGTTGAAAGTCGTGCGGCGCTGGCGTAGCGAGGTCCGGCGCGCGGACGTCGCGCTCCACGCCCTGTCCCGCGACGAAGAAGAACAACCGATCGCGCAGCAGCGGTCCGAGCAGCTCGCCACCCAGCTCGCGCCGTCCCGCCTGCTCGGCGCCTTCCTCGTCGAGGTTGGGATTCTTGGCGGTGAGGCGCGGCGACTCGTAATTCGTGCGCACAGTGCCTCGCAGCTCGTTCGTGCCGGTCTTCGTGACGGCGTCGATCACGCCGCCCTGAAAATTCCCGTACTCGGCGCCGGCGCCGAGGCCGCGAACCTCGAGCGCGTCGATCCAGTCGATCGGCAGAACGAGAAAGTCGCCGCCATTGCCCGGATTGTTGAACGACAGACCGTCCAGCCGGTAGTCGTTCGCGGTGGCACCGGCGGCACCCCACAGCTGATCGCGCCGCGCTCCCGGCACGAGCGCCACCAGACTCGCCGCGTCGCGCGCCGTGGGCAGGAGGCTCGCCGCCGTCTGATCGAGCCGAGTGGCCAGCTCCGTCGTGGTCGCGTCGATCGACAGCGGCGATGACTCGACGACGATGGCCGATAACTGTCGCGCCGTTTGCACGAGCGAAATGCGAAGCGTCAGCCGCTGACCGGCGGCGAGCCGTACGCCGGAGCGCTCGGCGGCGCGGTAGCCGAGCCGGCGCGCCGAGACGGAGTACGTGCCCGCGGCGAGTCCGCCAAACTCGAACTCGCCGCTGGCGCGCGTGAGCACTTCACGAAACGTGGAATCGCGATCGTCGCGGCGAACGATTCGGATGGCGACGCCATCGATCGGGCCGCCCGTCTCGCCGACGACGGTGCCTGCGACCGTCGACAGCTCGCGCTGCTGGGCGAGCCCCGCCGGAGCGGCGAGACAAGCGAGGAGTGCCGCGCAGCACGGGACCCGCAGGCCGGCGAGCATGGCCAATGGTAGCGCGGGTCCCGTGCCCCGTCCACGCCGCCGCCGGCGCGCCACACGCGGCAACTGACGGGCGCTGCTCTGCGCTCTGCCAACCACGAGGCCACGTTCACGACCTGTGCGCAGACTGCCCAACTCATATCTTTTTCTTCTGCTGTGCCGCACTGTTCCGCATTCCCAGAGCTATCTGGATGCCTCTCCGCGGCGGCGCCCCTCTCGACCCCCGACACGTAGCCCAACCCTGATGTTCATGCGAACCGCCCGACTCCTGTGCCTGGCGCTCGTCGGCGCCACGGTGCCGTCCGCCCGCGTGGCCGGAGCCCAGGACACCCGTGACGTGGTAATCCGCCTGCACCGCGCCGGCGACACCGTGTCCATCCGCGGCGCCGCCGTCACGATCGATCACACCATCGAAGCCGGAAACACCGATTCGGCCGGAATCGTCCGGATCCCCGATCTGCTCGATGGCGGGCACATCATCGAGGTCGTCGCGCGAGGCTACCAGGCGTATTTCGACAACTTCAACACCGGCGCGAACGTCCCGCAGCCCATCCAGCTCGAGCTCCTCCCCATTGCGACGTCGGACACCGCGAAGGCGAAAGGGCAGCAGACCGACCTGACGTTCGCCGGGTTCAACGCTCGCCGAACGAAGGGGCAGGGCAAGTTCTTCACCCGCGCACAACTCGACCAAGCCTCCGGACGTCCGCTTGCCAATCTTCTCAAGACGGATGCGGGCGCGTTCATCGCGTCGGGTCCGCGCGGAGAGTCCCGACTCGCCATGCGATCACCGGCGAGCGCGTCGTCGCCCTGCTATGCGGCGGTGGTTCGCGACGGCGTTCGGATCTATCCGTTCGGAGGCGCCGACCCGCCGGACCTCGACAAAATCTTCGCCGAACAGCTCGCGGGGATCGAGCTCTATGCCCGGGCCGCGACCGTGCCGGCTGAGCTTCGTGACGCCGCAGCCTGCGGGGCGCTCGTGCTGTGGACGCGCTAGTCGGGCGGCGGGCGGCGGGCGGTCTAAACCCGAAGTTCTCGCGGCGAGCGGCGTGCACGCTCGGCTGCACGACCTCCAATTCATTCGGAGCGCCCCGCCGGCCTAATCGGCGCGCAGTGCCTGCACCGGATCGATCTTTGTCGCTCGACGCGCCGGGAAGTACGCCGCCAGCGCGCCGACGCCGAGGAGGACGAGACAGGAGCCGGCGAGCGAGACGGTGTCGGTCGGAGCGACTTGGAACAGCAGGCTCGCGAAGAGACGCGACACCGCGAGTGTACCAATGAGTCCGATGGCCGCGCCGGCGCCGGTCACGATCGCCGCGCGACGCAGCACCTCACGGCGCACGCGAACCGGCGACGCTCCAAGCGCGACCCGAATCCCGATCTCGCGCGTCTGATCCCGCACAAGCGACGTCATCACACCATAGAGACCGATTGCCGCGAGCAACAAGGCCACCAGTCCAAACCCCGACATGAGCGTCGCACTCAATCGCGGCTGCGCCAACGGCTCGTCGAGCATCTGATCCATCGTACGAAGTTTCCACAGCACGGTGCGTGGATCGGCCGCGAGGCCGGCGGCCTTGAGCGCTGGCTCGAGCGCATGAATGTCGACGCTGCTCCGAACGGCAAAGCCGCCCTGCCACCACGCCTGACGCGTCGGAAAATAGACGATTGGCGCCACGTCGCGCAGCGAGCGCAAGTGCGTGTCGCGCGCGACCCCGACGACGGTGCGCCATGCATTGCCACCCGGCGTGCTCGATGAGTCGGCCGGCATGCGAATGCGCTTACCGATCGCGTCCTGGCCCGGCCAGAACCGACGGGCGACGGCTTCACTCACGATGGCGACATATGGCCCCGACTCACGGTCATCGTCCGTGAACGCCCGGCCTTCGAGAATGCGAATACCGTATGTCTTGAAATAGTCCGGGCCACCGATCTCGAGGGGAAGAGCGGGGTTCCTCTCGGCCTCGGCCTTGGTCTGTCCCTCGATGTCGATGCGCTGCTCCACGATGTCGAGACCGATCAGCGGCGGTGTGTAGATCGGCGTCGCCGCGGTCACACCGGGAATCGCTTCGATGCCGGCGAGAAGACGATCCGACAACTCGATCACCTTTCGATCCGCATCGTACTGGCGTGCGTTCCACGAGTACGAGAGAATCGACAAATGGTCGCTCACGTAGCCCGCGTCCTGGTTCTGTAGACGGGCGAGGCTTCGAGCAAGCAGGGCCGCGCCGCCGAGCATGATCATGGCGAGCCCGATCTGAGACGCGACGAGCACTTGCCGCGCGGCCCGGCGCCGGCGTGTCTCGCTTCCCGATCGGGCGTCGAAGCGGAGCGGTGTCGCGAGATTGGTCCGCGCGGACAGCACGGCGGGCGTGATGCCGAAGAGCAGGACGGCGGCGGCCGAGATGCCGATCGCCGCGAAGAGCGGTGTGCCGCTCAATTGCACATCGTCGAGCCGCGGGAGGTGTGGCGGCGCGATGACGACGATCGCGCGGAGCAGGCCCGCGGCCAGCACGAATCCGAGTACGCCGCCGGCGATCGCGAGCGCGGCCGCTTCGACCATGAGTTGGCGGACGATGTCGCCATAACTCGCGCCGAGCGCGCGCCGCACCGCGATCTCGCGGCCGCGCCCCGAGGTGCGCAGCAGCAGCAAGTTGCCGACGTTGAGGCATGTGATGAGCAGCAGCAGTCCAACCGCGGCGGTGAGCGTGGCAAGGACGGGCCGTACGTCGCCGAGGACGGCGTCGGTGAACGTGGCGGCGTGGGCCCCGCGGAAGTGTGCATTCGGCACCTCGCGGTTCTCGATGCCGACATACTCCTGGCTCGCCGCAGCGAGCGTGGCGCCCGGGGCAAGCCGCGCGACCGCGATGGACGCCACGCCGCTGCCCCATCCTTGCCACATCGGGTACCAATACTCCGCGCCCGACGGAAAGCTGAAGCCCGGCGGTGCAACACCAATAACGCGATACTCCCAGCCGAGCAGCGGCTCGACGAGGCGGCGCCCGACGACCGCCGAGTCGCCGCCGAA
>DATJIZ010000428.1:0-3682 GCA_035492735.1 Gemmatimonadaceae bacterium
ACCGTCACGGAAGCCGACGTCGTGAACTTCGCCGGGATCAGCGGCGACTTCTTCTACGCGCACATGGACGACATCGCCGCGCGCGATTCGCTGTTCGAGCGGCGCGTGGCGCACGGGTATTTCGTGCTCTCGGCGGCGGCAGGCTTGTTCGTGGACCCGGCTCCCGGGCCGGTGCTCGCCAATTACGGTCTCGAGAGCCTCCGGTTCGTGAAACCGGTATACCCGGGTGACACGATCCAGGCGACGCTCACGGTGAAGCAGAAGACGGCCAAAGAGAAGAAAGAAGGCCAGCCGGCGCAGGGCGTCGTGGCGTGGGATGTCGAGGTCAAGAACCAGAACGACGAGCTGGTGGCGGTCTACACGATTCTGACGCTCGTCCGGCGCGAGGGAAGTTCGCCCGCCTGAGCAGTTGCTCAACGCGGTTCCGTCTCCTAGCGTAGGACGTACGCGTGGCGCATTGGCGCCCACGCGTGCTCTCCCCACCTGCTCCGATCGGAGGCGGTTCCGTGTTACCACGCTCGATTCACGCGCGGGCGCTTGCCCTCGCGCTTCTCGCTCCCTCCGTCGCATTTGCCCAGCGCGGCGGCCGAGGCCGCGGTGCCGGCGCTGACAGCGCCAACAACGCCAACAGCGGCGACGTCTTCTGGCGCAACGTCGGTCCAAACTCCGCCGGGCGCATGGTGGCGGTCGCCGGCTCCGATGCGCGCCCGGAGGAGTACTACTTCGGTACGACCGGTGGCGGCGTGTGGAAGACGACCGATGGCGGCAAGTCCACGCTGCCGGTGACCGACAAGTACTTCGGCGGCACGATCGGCGCGATCGCCGTCGATGCAAAGAATCCCGACGACGTCTGGGTCGGCGGCGGCGAGTACGCCATCCGCGGCAACGTCTCGTATGGCGACGGTGTGTGGAAGACGACCGACGGCGCGAAGACCTGGCAGTACGTGGGGCTCAAGGAAACCCAGCAGATCGCGCGCATCGTGCTCGACCCGCGCAACTCGGACGTCGCGTATGTGGCCGCGCTCGGCCACGTCTGGGCGCCGAGCCCGGAGCGCGGCGTCTACAAGACCACCGACGGTGGCAAGACGTGGAAGAAGATTCTTTTTCGGAACGACTCGACTGGCGCGATCGAGCTCGTGATGGATCCGAGCAATCCCGACGTGCTCTACGCGGCGCTCTGGCAGACGGGGAGAAAGCCGTGGCTGTTGGTCAGCGGCGGCGCCGGCGGCGGCATCTTCAAGACCACGGACGGCGGCGAGCACTGGACCGAGATCACGCACAACCCCGGCTTGCCGACGGGCATCATCGGCAACATCGGGATGGCGATCTCGCCGGCGAAGCCGGACCGGGTGTGGGCGCTGATCGAGAACGAGCCGAATGGCGGCGTGTATCGCTCGGACGATGCCGGCGCCACGTGGACGCTGCTCAACCAGGATCGCGACCTGCGCCAGCGCGCGTGGTACTTCTCGCGCCTCTTCGCCGACCCCAAGGACACGAACGTCGTCTATGCGCCGAACGTCACGCCGCTGTGGTCCAAGGACGGCGGCAAGACGTTCACGCGCGCGTTCGGCGGCGGTGACAATCACGTGATGTGGATCGCCTCGAACGATCCCAAGCGCATCGTCGTCGGTCACGACAACGGGGCGATCATCACGACCGACGGCGGCACGACGTCGACCCGACTCGAGATCCCAACCGGTCAGTTCTATCACGTGCACCTCACCAACAAGGTGCCATACGACATCTGCGGTGCGAAGCAGGACGCCGGATCCGTGTGCGGGCCGGTGCGCGAGGTCGCGAGCTTCGGTCGTGGCGGCGGCGGTGGTGGTGGGCGCGGCGGACCACCGGCGGCGAGGTCGCCCTACTCGGAGTTCTACGGAGCTGCGGGCGGCGAGTCGGGCTACATGGCCTCTGATCCGACCGATCCGAACGTCACGTACGGCGGCAACTACAGCGGCGTGCTCGACATGCAGGACCGCGCCACCGGGCAACGCGCTCGCCTCGATCCGTGGCCGCTCAACCCGATGGGTCACGACGCCAAAGACTCGAGGTACCGCTTCCAGTGGACGTACCCGATCATGAACTCGCCGCACGATCCGAACGTGCTCTACGTCGGATCGAACGTGGTCTTCAAGTCGAGCGACAAGGGGAAGAGCTGGACGATCATCTCGCCGGATCTCACGCGGCATGACCCGCGCACGCTTGGTGCCTCGGGCGGTCCGATCACCAAGGATCAGACCTCGATCGAGTATTACGGAACCGTGTTCGCGCTGCAGGAGTCGCCGATCACACCGGGGTTGATCTGGGCGGGTTCCGACGACGGGCTGATTCACGTGACGCGCGACGGCGGCAAGACGTGGAAGAACGTCACGCCCAAAGGCCTTCCCGAGTGGACGCGCATCTCCATCATCGACCCATCCCCGCACCACGCGGGCACCGCGTACGTGGCGGCTAACCGCTACCAGCTCGACGACTACGCGCCGTATCTCTACAAGACCACCGACTACGGCACGACGTGGACGCGCATCAACGACGGGATCCCGGTGGGCGAGTACACGCGGTCGATTCGCGAAGATCTGGTCCAGCCAGGCCTCTTGTACGCCGCGACGGAGCGCAGCATGTGGGTGTCGCGCGACGACGGCGCGCATTGGGAGAGCTTGAAGAAGAATCTGCCGCCGGTGCCGGTCCACGACATCGCGCTCCGCGATGACGACATGGCGATCGCGACGCACGGCCGTGCCTTCTGGGTCATGGAGAACCTGGCGCTGCTTCGCGAGCAGCCGGAGGCAGAAGCGGCGACGCGGTCAGGGAAGGACTTCTTGTACAAGCCCGCCCCCGCCTACCGGTCGACGGGCGTCACAGTGCAGTATCGCGTGGCCCAGGAGAATCAGCCGGTGACGATCGAGTTTCTCGATTCAGCAGGCAAGCTCATTCGAAAGTTCTCATCGACGGACACCGTTCCGGCGCAGGGTGGCCGTGGTGGAGGCGGCGGCGGTCGTGGCGGGTTCGGCGGCCAGCAGCGCGTGAGCAATCGCGTCGGCTTCAACCGCTACACGTGGAACCTGCAGTATCCCGACGCGTCGACGTTCCAGGGCATGATCCTGTGGCAGGGCGCGACGGCTGGCCCATCGGTGGCCCCTGGCACGTATACCGTCCGGCTCGCGGTCGGCAGCGCCCCGCCACTCGCCGAAAAGTTCGTCGTGAAGAAGGACCCGCTCACCCAGGCGACCGTCGCCGATCTCGCGGAACAGCAGCGCTTCGCGCTCCAGCTTCGCGACCGCGTGTCGGCGGCCAACGATGCCGTCAAGACGATTCGCAACGTGCGACGACAACTGGAGGAGCGCGCACCGAAGATGAGCGGCAACGCGGGCTTCGCCACGATGGCAACGACGTTCGAGGACCAGATGGCCAACGTCGAGGACTCGCTCTATCAGACCAGGAACCGGAGCGGTGAGGATCCGCTCAACTTCCCGATCCGGATCAACAATCAGATGGCCGCGCTCCTCGGCTTCGTCGAGAACGGCGAGCGGCGACCGCCGAAGCAGTCGTACGAGGTGTTCGCGGTGCTCGATCCAAAGCTTCAGGCTGATCTGGCGCGCTACAAGCGGGTGATGGACACGAACCTGCCCAAGATCAACGCCGCGCTGAAGGCGGCGGGCCAGCCGGAGATCGTGCCGAGTAC
>DATJIZ010000429.1:0-3683 GCA_035492735.1 Gemmatimonadaceae bacterium
TGGAAGGATCCGGACAACAACGTCGCGTTCCACAACAAGACGACGATCATGACGCACAATGCGACGATCTCGATCGCCGCGAAGTGGTTCGACGACATGAACAACGAGAAGCTCTCCGCCGCGGAGCGCGAGCAGGCGAAGAAGAACTATTACGAGAACATCGTGACGTCCGGTTTTCCGAGAAAGCCGGACGGGTCGCCGATGACCTACCGCGCGGCGGTGAAGGTGGGCCTGATGTTCGCCGATTCCAAGAACAAGAAGCGCGGCAAGGAGTTCATCGCGTTCCTGCTGCAGGACGAGAACCTCATCCCGTACGTCGAGGGCTCGCTCGGACGGTGGTATCCGGTGACCAAGTCCGGTGCCGCGCGCCTGTCGTTCTGGCTCGCCGACCCGCATCGGACGTCGGTGCAGAAGCAGTTCTCTGCCGGCACGACGACGTTCGAGTTCACGAAGAATTGGAAATTCACGATCCTCAACAACGAGAACGTCTGGGCGAAGGCGATGAACCGCGTGGTGAGCGAGAAGTGGCCGGTCGAGAAGGCCGCGGACGAGCTGATCGCGCGAATCAAGGACGTTGCAAGCTAGGGCGAGCGGTCTGACCACGCGAGGGCCGGCAGCCCGGCCCTCGCATCGAGCGAGGACAGCCGCGCACGATGTCCACCGTCGTTCTTCCGCAGGTCGAAGCGGTCCGGCCGGGACCGAAGAAGCGGCTGTCGCCCTGGCACGTGTGGGGCGTCGCGCTCCTCGTGCCGTATGCGCTCGTCTTCGTCGTCTTCGTCGTCTACCCGGTGGGATACGGGCTGTGGCTCGCAAGGCATCCCGAGAGCTATGCGCAGCTCTTCGACGATCCGGTGTTCGCCGGATCGGTCGTCAACACGCTGGTCTTCCTGATCGTCGCGATCAACCTCAAGATGATCGCGGCGCTGCTGCTGTCCGGCTTCTTCATCAACACGCGGCCGTGGATCAAGTGGCTGTCGGTGCTGTTCATTCTGCCGTGGGCGGTGCCGTCGATTCCCACGATCCTGTCGATCCGCTTCATGCTGAATCCGGAGTGGGGTGTCATCAACCAGCTCATCTTCAAGCTCACGGCGGCTGACGGGCCGAACTGGCTCAACGACCGCTGGCTCGCGCTTTCGATGGCGATGATCGTGCACGTGTGGAAGAGCCTGCCGTTCTGGACGATGATCATGATCGCCGGGCGGCTCGCGATCCCGAAGGAGCTCTACGAAGCCGCGGGCGTCGATGGCGCGTCGCGGTGGCAGCAGTTCAAATTCATCACGTGGCCGTCGATGCAGACGCTGTACCTCACCTCGACGATCCTCTCGATGATCTGGACGCTCGGCGACTTCAACAGCGTGTACCTGCTGACCGGCGGCGGCCCCGCCGACCTCACGCACATCCTCGCCACACTCGGGATCCGCTACCTGCGTCTCGACCAGGTCGACCTCGCCATGGCGACGATCGTGTGCGCGATGCCGCTGGTGCTCCCCCTCGTGTATTTCATGATGAAGCGCCTGTCGCGCTAGGGCTGGAGCATGAAGAAGACCCTCACCGAGGCGAAGCTGCTGCTGATCGGCATCCCGGTGGCGCTCTGGACGCTGCTCCCGATCTACAACATGTTCTTGTTCTCGATCTCGACGAAGGAGGAGGCATTCTCGGGCAAGCTGTGGCCGGACCATCCGACGCTGCGCAATTTCGAGGTCGTGTTCCGCGAGCAGCATCACTTCCTCGGCTACTTCTGGCGCCAGCTCGGCAACTCGCTGGTGATCGCGATCGCCGTGGGCGTGCTCACGCTGGTGGTGGCGACGACGGCCGCGTTCGCGATCAGCCGGCTCAAGGCACGTGGCGGCCGCGTCGTGCTGAACTGCGCGCTGCTGACGTACTTCATCCCGGCGGCGTTCCTCGCCGTGCCGATGTACAAGGCGATGGGCACGTACGGGCTGCTGAACAACCAGTGGGCGCTGATCCTCGCGATGATCACCATCGCGTCGCCGTACGCGATCTGGGTGCTGAAGCAGGCGTCCGACAAGCTGCCATTGGAGCTCGACGAGGCGGCGCGCATCGACGGCGCCTCGCCGCTGCAGCTGTTTCGCCTCGTCTACCTGCCGCTGATGGCGCCGTCGCTGGTGGCGGTGGGCGTCTATGCGCTCTTGCTCGCATGGAACGAATATCTGTACGCATTCCTGCTGCTGTCGAACGAGCGCGACGTGACGCTCGCCGTCGCGCTCGGGCTGTTCCTGTCGGCGGACGACTCGCCGTGGGAGCTGCTGATGACGACCGGCCTGCTGTATGCGCTGCCGCCGGCGGCGATCTACTACGTGTTCAAGCGCTACATGCAGTCGGGCCTCACCGCGGGCGCGGTGAAGGCGTGAGGTGAGTCCATGGCATCGGTGTCCTTCCAGAACGTCGAGAAGGCCTTCGGCAGCACGAAGGTGATCCACGGCATCTCGTTCGACATTCACGACGGCGAGTTCATGGTGCTGGTCGGGCCGTCGGGATGCGGCAAGTCGACGCTGTTGCGGATGCTCGCGGGCCTCGAGGAAATCACGTCGGGCACGATCGCCATCGACGGGCGCACGGTCAACGACGTCGATTCCAAGGACCGCGACATCGCGTTGGTGTTTCAGAGCTACGCGCTGTACCCGCACATGAGCGTGCGCGACAACATGGGTTTCAGCCTGCGGTTGCGGAAGGCCGACAAGCGCGAGGTGGAGTCGCGCGTCGCGCGCGCGGCGAAGATCCTGAACCTCGAGCCGTATCTGGAGCGCTTCCCGCGCGAGCTGTCGGGCGGCCAGCGACAGCGCGTCGCGATGGGGCGCGCGATCGTGCGCGATCCCAAGGTGTTCCTCTTCGACGAGCCGCTGTCGAATCTCGACGCGAAGCTCCGCGTGCAGATGCGCTCGGAGATCAAGGCGCTGCACCAGCGGTTGAAGACGACCACCGTCTACGTCACGCACGATCAGATCGAGGCGATGACGATGGCCGATCGCATAGTCGTCATGCACGACGGCGTCATCGAGCAGATCGGCACGCCGCTCGAGCTCTACGACCGGCCCGAGAATCTGTTCGTCGCGCAGTTCATCGGCTCGCCGGCGATGAACGTCGTGCACGGGACGCTGCGGCGCGTGAACGGCAGCGCGCACGTCGAGACGCCCGACGGCGTGCGCTGGCCGCTCGGCGCGGGCGCGGGCACCGACGGGCAGGCCGTCACGTACGGCGTGCGCCCCGATCACCTGCAACTCGCGGGCGGCGCGGAGCGCGGCGTGCCGGGCGAGATCGTCGTCGTGGAGCCGACGGGTTCGGAGACCGAGCTCGTGGTGAAGATCGGCGAGGCGCAGGTGATCGTCGAAACCCACGGCCGGCCGGCGCTCAACCCCGGCGACAAGGTCACGTTCGCCGTCGATCCCGGTAACGTGCATCTGTTCGATCACGCGACCGGCGCGAGGCTTACGGCGTGAGCGGCGTCGGCCCCGGCGCCGACCGCAAGCAAGCATGAGCAGCGAACCCTCGAATCCCCCGCGCAAGCCGCGTCGCTCCGAGCAATGGTTCGGCCGGCATGATCGCGACGCGCTCGTGCATCGGTCGTGGATGAAGAACCAGGGCATTCCGCACGACCAGTTCGACGGCCGGCCGGTGATCGGCATCTGCAACACGTGGTCCGAGGCGACGCCATGCAACGCGCA
>DATJIZ010000430.1:0-2987 GCA_035492735.1 Gemmatimonadaceae bacterium
ACGGCGCACGACGACGGATACCGAGCTCTGGTGCGTTGCCGTGCGATCGGCGAGCTCGTTGAGCGAGTCGGCCGGCTTTTCGGCCAACTGCTGAAGGACAAACAATTGGGCCAGGCTGATGCCCATTTTGAGCTCGATCGCACGCGTGTTGATGCGTAGTGCGCGCACGACGCTGCGCACCGCGTTCATCGACCGGCCGATCGTCTCGCCTTCCATCGCTGAGTGCGTCGTCTGATTGGCGCCCATGATGGATTGATGATAATGCCAGAACGCCCACCCCGACAGGGGGAGCCGGACGTCGCAGGCTTTCCAGGGTTCCCTTACATCGACGTCAGCGTACGTCGATTTCGCGAATTGTCGTCGCCGCCGCGTCGCGAGCGCGCGCCGTGAGAGAAACTCTGTAATGCCCCGACCGAAGGCGCGAGAGGTCCAACCGGACGCTCCGGGCAGCAATGCCGCCGACCGGCTCCGGAACTTCGTCCCATTGCAGCCGCAGTCCAGACGTGGGATCCGCGAGATGGAGCCGCTCGGCGGTCTTGCGCAGCCAGCCGACGCCGTACTGCTCCACGCTCAGCGTGAAGTGCAGCGGCTCCGCGCGGGCAGAGAGCCCGTACGTCTCCCAGTACACGCCGACGCCTCGTGCGCCGGAAACCACGTTCGTGGCGAGCGCGCTGTCGCGTAGCACTTCGAGCCGGGTGCCGAGATCCGGCGATGGGGCGAAGAGCAGGAGATCGGAGAGCGCCAGGCGCCCCGTGTCGCGCGCCGGCAGCCCGACGCGCGACCTGGCGGCGCGACGCTCGGATGGGGCGCGGAGCTCGAGACTCACGAGTCCCGAGTCGAGTCGCACCATGGTCCACAGGCGGCCGACGGTGCGCGCCGTGCTGTCGCGCGCGATGGTCATCACACCGCTCGGCGACATGAGCACGAGCGCGGCGGCGAGTGCGCGACCCAGCAGCGTCGTGTCGCGACGCGCGTCCCACGCGGCGACGACCAGCGTGCTGTCGCCTCGCCGGAAGGCGGCGATCTGACTCGGCAGCTCGTGCACGGATCGCGCGAACGACGGCGAGTAGCCCGTGAGCGCCCGTGCATCATCGAGTGCCCAGTCGTCGTTGGACACGTGGCCCAGGTGATCGAGCGCATGCAGCCGCGGCATGAAGTCGTACGGCATTCCCGCGTCATGGCCGGTGATCGAGGCAGTCATCATCGAGCCGACACGCGGCTCGCTCCTCGAGTACCAGCGCGGCCAGCCGTAGCGGAGCATCAACTCGCGCACGTCGTCGCCCCACGACTCGCCATCGGTCGAAACGGAATGTTCGGCCATGAGCACTCGCGTGAACCGCGCGAGCTGCTCGGTAATGAGATCCGTCTGCGACACCGAGTAGAGCGGGGCACCGAGCAGCAGAATACGCCGCGCGAGCGAATCGCGGCCGTCGCAGCCGACCGACTGGAACCGCTTGCCGAGATCGCCGTCGATCAGATCGGAGATGTCGAGCCACCGACAGCGCTCAGCGGGCGCCAGCTCGGCGAGGGCGACACGGTACGCCGAGTCGGCGTCGGCGAAGCGACTGGCGCTGTGTGCCGCGTACCCGCCGAGCGCGGCGCACCACGCCGCGCCGGCATGGCATCGGATGCGCGCGAAATCGATTGCCTGATCGATCGCGCCGGCTTCCACGAGGTACCGCACGAGCTGGCCGGCGACCCAAGGGTCGCCCTCGAGCATCGTCGCCGCGCTGTCGAGCGCCTGAATGAGCTCGGCGCGGCGGATGCGGATCTGCGGTGCCTCCTCCGGCATCGGGTCGTCTTCGTCGTCGCCGCGCCAGTAACAGTATCGTCCGATGCGCACCTCGCACGGCCCCGATGATCGTTCGCGCACCGGGAGCCGCATCCGGCGGAACGACTCGAAGGAGCGTTGAGCGGATTGCAGGTCGCGCACGACGTGCACGGAGTCCGCCGCCGAAATGCCGGGCTCCTGCGGAGGGTGCGCGGACCAGCTTTGCGAGAGCGCGACGAGGAGCAGCGCTCGGATCGGAACAGCGGACACGAGATTTCTTCCTCCCGTGGACGAGCGCGGCACGCACCGTGCCGGACTACGCGGCGAAGCTACCGAATGGCACTCAATCGCGACAGGAGAGCGTGATGGCCAGTCAGCACTGGGAGACGCCGGCCGACGAGCCGGCAGCGAGATCCGAAGAGCGCGAGCTCGTGCGCGAGGAGCTCGAGGGCCGGCTGTTCGAGAGCGGCGTGATGCTTACGGGCTCGGAGAGCGACGATCAGATCGTGCGCCTCGCCGACGCCGTCGAAGAGTTCGACGCGGCCCGGGCGCGTGCCGGCGGCGACTCGATGGTGAATACTCCGTCGTCCTCGAGTCCGGACGATCCGCGATTCGTGCTTCCGATCCGGCGGGACGATGAGTCGGTGGAGCGGTACCTTCTCAGGATCAAGCAGTGTGCGGAGGCGATGGTCCGGAGGTGATGGACGGTCCGAGCTCGGGCTGACGGGATCTGGGTTATCGGTTTGCCGGTTTTGGGTGGTCGGTGGCCGGATCGCCGAAAACCTAGATCCCCCGTCCCGACCTCGTGGCTCGGCCATCCTACCGTTACTCACGCGCCGCAACGAACGCCGCCGTGTGAGACGACACCCCGATGTCATCCACCACCACCGTCCCGGCAACGAGTCGGTCGAACACCAGCCGGATCGAACGCAGATGCCGTGGATCCAGCTCGGGCGCGGCCCGTGCGAAATCGGCGATCGGCATCACGTAGGTCTGGAGCACCAGCTCGTACTGGGTCGGGAAGCGTTGGCGCTCTTCGTCGCGACGGCGGAGGATGTGGATCTCGAGCGGACGACGCGGCACGCCGAACCGGCTGAGCGGGAGCCGTGCCGTGTGGCCGGCGGCATCCACGAGCTCCACGGTGAGATCGACCGGCGTCGTGTCTTTCGCCGCCTTGGGCTCCGGCTTTCGCGCGGGCGGTTTCGATTCCTTCTTC